>CAYTWT010000192.1:0-10283 GCA_964442185.1 uncultured Acidobacteriota bacterium | reverse complement strand
TCGGTCGGCAGGGTCTTCAGATGGATGCGGCTCGACTTGTACGAGCAGTGCTCGGACCACATCACCGAGAACAGCCCGAGCTCCGTGAGGTTGGGCTCGCGACCCAGCGCCTTCAGGATGCGGTCGTACTCGTCGGGCTTGAGCCCGTGCTTGTCCAGGACTTCAGGGGCGATCGCGTCCATGCGCGGTGATTCTAACAGTCCTCCGCAGTCGCCAGAGCCTTCCCCGGGTCAGTGAAGTTTCGGACCATTCCAGATCTTGGTCGCCGCCAGGCGGCACATCGTTGACTCACGCATCTCGCGCAACTAGAATGGTTGCGAGGGTACGAACATGACGGTGAAGGTTTCCACCATCGATGTGCGGCAGCGGATCGGCGACCTGCTCAACCGCGTCGCGCTTCGAAATGACGAGTTCATTGTCGAACGCAAGGGCCGGCCCATGGCCGCGCTGGTGCCGGTCGGGCGGCTCGAGCAGATGCGCCGCTTCGCGCGACAACAGGGCATCGATTTCCTCGAAGCGCAGCAGGGGGGCTCTCTGACCGACGCGAAGGCCATGAACCTCGGGCTCGAGGCGCAGCGCTGGGCGCGCAAGCAAATCCGAAGGCCGCGGCGTCGGGTCCGTTGACCCGTGCGCCGCGCCGTTCTCGACGCCAACGTGTACGTGAGCGCCGCTGTCCATGCGGACGGGCCGCCAGGGCAGATCGTCCTTGCCTTTCTGCGCAAGGCGGCCTTCGAGCTAGTCCTTTCGCCTGCCATCGTGGAGGAGGTCCTGCGAGCCTTGACCTACCCCAAGGTGCGCAAGCTCATTCGCGGTGAGATTCGCCCAGATCTCTGGTTCGAAGACATCGTGATGCTGGCGGAGCGCGTGGCCGGGGAGCTGCCGCTGCCCCGCCTATGTGACGATCCCGACGACGACAAGTACATCGCCGCTGCAATCGAAGGAAACGCCGCGTTTGTCGTGACCGGGGATAGGCAATTGCTCACCCTTTCGAAGTACGAGGGCGTGCAGATGGTGACTCCACGAGCGTTTCTTGATCTGCTCGACATCTGAAGGTCCGGCGGCTCAGCCGATCTTGCGGGTCAGCGCCGAGAGCTCGCGCTCCAGGCCGGTGCGTGCCTTCTCGAGGGACTTGAGACACGTGGCGCGCTTGGCCGCAAGAGCCGGTGCGCGCAGGCTCCGCACCGCATCCTCGCGGTCGGCGAGCAGCGCGATGCGTTCCTCCAGGCCCGGGTCTTTTTCGAAGCTCGTGGTCTCGTCGCACACCCACGACACCTGGATCTCGCCGCCAGCGTCGGCGATCTCGAGGACGCGCGCCGGGGATGCCGCCAGCGCCTCGCCCACGGCCGCCTCCAGGTCGTAGGCCTCGGGATCTTCGGCGACCGCCAGGAGCCGATTGGCCACCCGCAACCATTCGCGCCCGCCGGACGAAACACCGTCCAGAAGGCCACCCCAGTCGGCGCCCTGCTTCGCGAGACGCGCGAGAGCCTGCTTCGCCCCGCGCTTGTCGATGTCGCGCATCACGCTGGCTGGTTCCAGGGCTGCCGCCGCGGGGGCTGCGGCCATGGCCAGGCACAGGGCGAGGAACCGATTCGGGGCGCGCATACACGTTGATGATAAGCTGCGCGGCCGTCATGTCCGCCGCCGAGTCCACCGACTACATCGTCCTCGCGATCCCGGTCTTCTTCTTCTTGATCGCCCTCGAGCTGGCGCTCGACCGCTTCGCCCACCGCGACTACTACCGCCTCGGCGACACCGTGAACGACCTGTCGTGCGGGATCGTGGACCAGCTCGTGGCGATCTTCCTGAAGGCCGCGGTCTTCGCCGGCTACGTCTTCGTGTTCGAGAAACTGCGCATCACGACGCTGCCCGGCGACAGCCCGGCGATCTGGGTGCTGGGCTTTCTCGGCGTCGACTTCTTCTACTACTGGTTCCATCGCCTCAGCCACGAGGTGAACGCCATGTGGGCGGCACACGTGGTGCATCACCAGAGCGAGGAGTTCAACCTGGCGGTGGCGCTGCGCCAGGGGGCCTTGCAAGGCGCTTTCTCCTGGGTCTTCTACCTGCCGCTCGCCGCTATCGGCTTGCCACCGCTCCTGTTCCTGACACTCTCGTCGATCAACACGCTCTACCAGTTCTGGATCCACACGCGCGCGATCGGAAAGCTGGGGCCGCTCGAAGGGCTCATCAACACGCCGTCGAATCACCGCGTGCACCACGGCCGCAATCCGAAGTATCTCGACCGGAATCACGGCGGCGTGCTGATCGTGTGGGACCGGCTCTTCGGAACCTACCAGGCCGAGGAGGAAGAGCCGGTGTACGGGATCACCAAGCCCCTCGCCAGTTGGAACCCGCTGTGGGCGAATTTGCACTACTGGGTTGAGCTGACTGACCTGGCCCGTCGCACCCACGGACTTCGCGATCGCGTCCGCGTCTTCCTGCGAGCGCCTGGCTGGCGGCCGGACGACCTGGGCGGCTACCAGCCGGCGCTCGAGGTCGACAAGGCGAGCTACCGCAAGTGGGATGTCGCCGTGCCGCGCGGCGTTGCGGTGTATGTGATCGGCCAGTACCTGGCGCTGCTGGCCGGCGCCGCGCTGTTCCTCAATCGCCAGCACCACCTGGCCCCGAGCCTGCTCTGGATCGGCGCCAGCGTGATCGTGCTGAGTGTCATGGCGCTGGGCGGCCTGCTCGAACGCAAGCGCTGGGCGCCGTGGCTCGAAGCCGCGCGGCTTCTCGCGGCGCTCGGCCTCGTGACGCCCTAGGCCGCCTGCAAGACGCGCGTAAGGGCGACGAAGAGCTGCCGTCCATCGGCCGAGCCCAGTTCGGTCTCGCTGGCGCGCTCCGGATGCGGCATCAGGCCCACGACGTTGCGCGCGGCGTTGCAGACTCCAGCGATCGCCCGAGCGCTGCCATTCGGATTCGCCCCGTCCTCGAGCCGGCCATCCTTCGTCGTGTAGCGAAACACGACCCGGCCTTCGCCCTCGAGCCGGTCCAGGTCGGCGTCAGGCAGATAGAAGTTGCCTTCGCCATGCGCGATCGGCATCGTCAGCACCTCCCCAGCCTTGATGCCGCCGGTGAGCACGGTGTCGGTCCGCTCCACGCGCACGTGCACCGGCTGCGACAGGAACTTCGTGGTTCGGTTGCGCAGCATCGCGCCCGGGAGCAGGCCGGCCTCCTGCAGGATCTGAAACCCGTTGCAAATGCCGATCACCGGTCCGCGTTTGCCGGCGAACTCGACGACGGCCTTCATCACCGGGCTGAAGCGCGCGATCCCGCCCGTGCGCAGGTAGTCGCCGTAGGAGAAGCCGCCGGGCAGGATCACCGCGTCGAGGCCCGCGACGCTCGTGTCCTTGTGCCACACGAAGCGCGCCTGCGCGCCGCACACATGTTTCACGACGTGGTACGCGTCGTGGTCGCAGTTGGAGCCGGGGAAGACGACGACACCGAGCTTCATGACGCGACCTCCACCCGATAGCTCTCGATGACCGGGTTCGCGAGCACCTTGTGGGCGAGTTCTTCGACGACCTGCTTCCCGGCCTCGGTGCTGACGCCCTCGAGGCTCACCTCGAAGAACTTGCCCTGCCGCACGTCCACGACGCTCGAGTATCCCATCGAGCGCAGCGCGTCGTGGATGGTCTTGCCCTGCGGGTCGAAGACCGATTTCTTGAGCGTGACGTAGACGCGGGCCTTCATGCCTGCTCCTCTTGCCGAATGATGCGGCGGACCGGAAACGGAAACTCGATGCCGAGCTCGTCAAAGCGCCGGTAGATCGCCTCCAGGACCTCGCTCCGGGCGAGGTGCGCCTCGCTGTAGTCCCGCGCTTGGAGCACGACCCGCAGCGTCAGTGCCGACTCGCCGAATTGCGTGACGATCACGACCGGCTCCATGCCTGAGCCCGCGTATGCGGTCGAGCGCGCCGCCTCCGCCAGCACCTGCTTCGCGAGCGCCAGCTCGGTGCCGTACGCGACGTTGACGTCGATGCGCACGACGAGTTCCCGCGTCGGGCGCGACAGATTCACCAGCCGGTCCTTCACCAGGACGCTGTTCGGGATGATCACGACCGTCTCGTCTGCGGTGCGGATCCGCGTCGAGCGCATCCCGATGATCTCGACGTCGCCTACCTCCCCGGTCGTGAGCTGGATTCGATCCCCGACAAAGAACGGCCGGTCGAGGGTCAGCGTGAAACCGGCGAACAAGTTGGCCAGCGTCTCCTGCGCCGCGAGGCCCACCGCGAGCGAGCCGACGCCGAGCGACACCACCAGCGATGCCACGTTGACGCCGAGCTGCTGCAGGATCGTGATTGCCGCCAGCAGGATCAGCACGGCCCGGCCGAGCTTGCTCAGCAGCGGGGCGAAGTGCGGGCCGAGCAGGCCGGCCTCCGCCGTGGAGGACCGCCTTGCGTACCACTCGATGAAGATCGCCCAGGCGCGGGTCAGAGCCAGCGTGATCAGCAGCACCCCTACGATCAGCAACGCAGCGTCGAGCCTGCGCATCCAGAGCTGCGGCAGCGGCGAGCGATGGGCGGCCACGTAGCAGCCGATCAGGAACAGGGCGTGAGTGACGGGGCGCCTGGCCGCGCTCAGCACGCGATCGTCGAGCGATCTCGCGCTGCGTTTCGCCGCGCTCGCGATCATCCGGCCGAACAGAAAGGACAGGAAACGGGCCGCCAGGTACGAGCCGAGCAGGATGCCGAGGCTCACGAGCGACTCGCGGAGCCTCGGGTCCGACAGGAGCCTCATCCGGAGAACACCCGCGCGAAGATCGCATCGACGTGGACGAGGTAGCGCTCGAGGCGGAACACGTCGGCGATCTCCGCGTCGTTGAGCACCGTCTTGATGGCCGGGTCCTCGGCGACGCGTTTGCGGAAGTCGCCTTCCGTCTTCCAGGCCTCCATGGCATGGGTCTGGACGATGCGATAGGCGTCTTCGCGGCGCACGCCGCGGGCCGTGAGGTCGAGGAGCAACTGGCCCGAGAACACCAGGCCCCTCCCCGCTTCGAGATTCCTCCGCATCCGCTCGGTATTGACGCTCAGGCCGCGCACGATCTCGGTAAAGCGCCGCAGCATGTGGTCGAGGGCCAGGAAGCTGTCGGGAACGATCACGCGCTCGGCCGAGGAGTGGCTGATGTCGCGCTCGTGCCAGAGCGCCACGTTCTCGAGAGCTGCCAGCGCGTTCGCGCGCACGACCCGGGCCAGGCCCGTGATCTGCTCGCAGCCCACGGGGTTGCGCTTGTGCGGCATGGCCGAGGAGCCCTTCTGCCCGGCGCCGAACGGCTCCTCCAGCTCACGCACCTCGCTCTTCTGCAGGGCCCGGATCTCGATCGCGAAGGTCTCGAGGCTCGCCGCCACGATCGCCAGCGTCGTCATCACCTCGGCATGCTGGTCGCGCTGCAACACCTGTGAGGTGATCGGCGCGGGCCGCAGGCCCAGACGGGCGCAGACCGCCGCCTCGACCTCGGGGCCGAGGTGCGAGAAGGTGCCGACGGCGCCGGACAGCTTGCCGATCGCGATCGTCTCGCGAGCCTGCGTGAGCCGCCGCTGGTCGCGCGCGAGTTGCGCGTGCCAGAGCGCCAGCTTCAGCCCGAAGGTCATCACCTCGGCGTGCACGCCGTGGGTGCGGCCGATCATCGGCGTGTGCTTGAACTCGAAGGCGCGCTGCTTGACCACCGCCATGAGCCCCCGGACGTCCGCGAGGATCAGCCCGCAGGCGTCGCGCATCAGCATCGCGAGGGCCGTATCGACCACGTCCGAGGAGGTGAGACCGTAATGGATCCAGCGACCCTCGGGTCCGACGTTCTCGGCCACATTGGAGACGAACGCGATCACGTCGTGCTGGACTTCCTTCTCGATGGCGTCGATGCGCGCGACCTCGAAGCGCGCCTTCGCCTTGATGGCCAAGAGCGCCTCGCGCGGCACGACGCCCTTCTCGGCCAGCACTTCGGTCGCCGCGATCTCCACCACGAGCCAGGTCGCGAAGCGGTTTTCGTCGGACCAGAGGCGGGCCATCTCGGGCCGCGAATAGCGGGGGATCACTGACCGGAGTTTATCATCGGCCGCCGGTACGGGACCGCTTTGGCTGGCCTCTGCCGCGGCGGGCCGAGGCCTTGTTGACTCCCCCAGGGGGGAGGGACTAAGGTTCTCGCGGTTCCAATCTGTCCTATCTGACAGGAAAGAAGGAGGCAGCCCATGTCCCATTGGCGGTCGTGTATCGCCCTGAGCGCGACGCTCGTCGCGTTGCCGGCTATAGCCGAAGATCCGGTCATCAGCCGTGTCGTGATCTGGAAGGCCAAGCCCGGCATGGAAGCCAAGCTCGAAGCCGGCCTCAAGATCCACAATGCGTTCCACAAGAAGCAGAACGATCCGATGGGCCACAGCACGTATCTGGTCACGAGCGGCCCCAACACCGGCGACTTCGTCCGCGTGGCCGGCGGGCGTAACTGGAAGGATTTCGACGCCGAAGCTGCCTGGCAGAAGGAAGACCAGGCCGACTCGGCGATCAACACGGACCCGTACATCGCCTCCGCCGTGCCGATGTACTACCGGATGCGAACGGACCTGAGCCACATGGCGCCAAGCAATGCCCCGGCGGCGATGTACTCGCTCGTTTTCCTGCGCCTCAAGCTCGGAAAGGTCGACGACTACGAGGCCGCGCTGAAGCAGTCCAAGGCGGCCGCCGACAAGGCGAACTGGCCGCGCTACTGGACCGTCTTCTCGCTGGTCAGCGGAGGCGATGGGCCGACCTGGGTGATCTCCCAGGCTCGCGACAAGTTCGCCGATTTCAACCCGCCCGAGGGCAAGATCTTTGGCGACATGCTCGAAGAGCAACTCGGCAAGGACGAGGCCCGGCTGCGGCAGGAGATGGCCGACGCCAGCATTGCCAGCGTCTTCACCGAGATCATCGCGTACCGCCCCGACCTCAGCTACGTTCCGGCCGCGACCAAGTAGCGCGCGCCCGGGCGCCCGGAGGGCGTGTGGCGACCCGGCGGCTTTCACACCGCGCGGAACCGCCCTCCTGGCGCCGCCGCCTCAGCGGCGCGCTACGTCGACCGCCACCTTGAAGTCGAACGTGTAGCTCTGGCCTTTGTAGCTGCCCGCCACCCATCCGAGAGCGTCCGCGTGACGCCTTGGCCGGGGCGGCGCGTGCCTCTAGAATGGCCCGTTACCCATAGAGGAGCCTTGCCCTGAGCCTCGCCGCCGGCGCCCGCCTCGGCCAATACGAGATCGTGGCGCCGCTGGGCGTGGGCGGCATGGGCGAGGTCTACCGCGCGCGGGACACGAAGCTCCAGCGCGAAGTCGCGATCAAGGTCCTCCCCGAGCGTCTCGCCAGCGACCCGCAGGCTCTCGAACGCTTCGAGCGCGAGGCTCGCGCCGTGGCTGCGCTCTCACACCCCCATATCCTTTCGATCCACGACTTCGGCACGGTTGACGGCACGGCCTACGCAGTGATGGAGCTGCTCGAAGGCGAGACGCTGCGCGATCGGCTCCACGGCGGCGCGCTGCCGATCCGCAAGGCCGCCGAGTACGCCGTGCAGATTGCGGACGGCCTCGCGGCCGCCCACGAGAAGGGCATCGTTCACCGCGACCTCAAGCCCGAGAACATCTTCGTATCGAAGGACGGGCGCGTGAAGATCCTCGACTTCGGCCTGGCGCGCCAGGGCCTGGTCGGCGCCGCCGGCGACGAGGAGGAAAGCTCGCCCACGATGTCGCGGTACACGGACCCCGGCACGGTACTCGGCACGGTCGGGTACATGTCGCCGGAGCAGGTGCGCGGTCAGAACGTGGACCACCGCGCCGACTTCTTCGCCTTCGGCGCGATTCTCTACGAGATGGTCTCGGGCCGACGGGCTTTCCGCCAAGACTCGAAGGTCGAGACGATGAACGCGATCCTGAAGGAAGACCCGCTCCAGAGCGACGCCACGGCCGCGATGCTTCCGCCAGCCCTCGAGCGGATCATCCGTCACTGTCTCGAGAAGTCGCCGAGCGAACGCTTCCAGTCGGCCCGCGATCTGGCCTTCGACCTCACGAGCCTGACGGGCGGCGCGACGACCTCGGGCCGCGCAACCCTCAGCACGCCGCCGCGGCGCCGTGTGCCGCTCGCGCTCGTGGCCGCTGTTGCGGTTGCCGCTGCGTTCGGCCTCGGCTACCTCGCCCGCGCGGCGCGCCACACCGAGGCGACCGGGGAGCGGCTCGTCGGCCAGTTCTCACGCCTCACCGAAGAGCAGGGCGCCGAGCAGCGTCCGTCGCTCTCTCCCGACGGTAAGACACTCGTGTATGTGGCGGGGGTGGTCGGAAGCCGCGACATCTGGTCGCGCCGTGTGGGCGGGCGCAACTCTACGAACCTGACCAAAGACTGCGCGCGGGACGACAACGCGCCCGCCTTCTCCCCGGACGGCGAGAAGATCGCGTTCCGCTCCGAGTGCGAGGGCGGCGGCATCTTCGTGATGGGAGCCTCTGGCGAATCGGCGAAGCGCGTGACCGACTTCGGCTACGACCCCGCCTGGTCTCCGGATGGCCAGCGCCTGGTCGTGTCGACTGAGGCCGTGGACGACCCGCTCTCCCGCATCGACGTTAGCGAACTGTGGCTGGTCGAGGTCGCCACTGGTGCGAAGCGGCGCATCACTGACGGGGACGCGGTTCAGCCCGCCTGGTCTCCTCACGGCGACCGGATCGCCTACTGGGCCAAGGCCCCGAAAGGAGGGCAGCGAGACCTTTGGACCGTGAAGACCGACGGCTCGGACCCGACCGCCGTCACGAACGACCGGGCGACCGATTGGGCGCCGACGTGGTCGTCCGACGGACGCTACCTGTACTTCGCCAGTGATCGCGGGGGTACGATGAACCTCTGGCGTTCCCCGGTCGACGAGGCGAGCGGTCTGGCGCGTGGTGAGCCGCAGCCCGTGGGTATTCCGGCCGTTTCGACTGGCACCTCGAGCCTCTCCCGCGATGGAAAGATCCTCGCCTACGTTTCGGCCGAGTGGCGCTCGACGGTTCGGACGATCGCCGTGGACGATGGACGCGGCCCGCTCGGGGGCACTGCGAAACCTGTCTTCAAACGCTCGGGGTCGATCATCGCTGTGGATTGGTCGCCCGACGGGAACTGGCTCGCCCTCAACGACTGGGGACGTCACGAGGAGATCTTCTTCGTGCACCCCGATGGCAGCGGCTATCGCCAGCTCCTGGACGACGCGTTTCGCAATCGGCTTCCGCGGTTTTCGCCAGACGGCAGCCAGATCGCTTTCTATTCGGACCGCGGCGGCAGCTACGGCCTCTGGTCGATCCGGCCCGATGGAAGCGGCCTCCAGCCGATCACGCAGTCCACCCAGGATTTGATCTATGCCGCCTGGGCTCCGGACGGAAAGCGCCTGGCAACGACCGACACGACGGGAGCGAAGATCCTGATCGTTGACGTCGGGAAGCCGCTGGCTGAAAGGATCGTCGAGACCCTGCTGCCCCTCGGAGGGACGTTCCTCGGCCGCAACGAACTCCGGTGGTCGCCGGATGGGTCCATGCTTGCCTTCCACGCAGCGAGGTCGGACGGCACGAGCCTGCTCTTCGCCTACTCCTTCGCCACGAAAACCTATCGGAAGCTAGCGGAGCGTGCTAGTTCGGCGGCCTGGCTGCCCGACGGCCGGCGGCTCGTGTACTCGAGAGACGCGCAGCTGGTCCTGCTCGACACCGTGTCCGGGGCGTCGCGCGACCTGTTACCGAGCGGCATGGTCTCGGCCGACGCACTCGTGACCGGCGTGCCCTCGCGAGACGGCCGGACGCTGGCGTTCGTCGAGCGAAGCCTCGACGGCGACATCTGGGCGATGACGCTGCCGTGAAGCACTGAGAGGAGACAAGAGCCATGGCCGAAGGAAGTGCTCGGTTCTATCGTTGGGACGACATGCCGAAGGAGAAGGTGTCGGATCTCCTGGACCGGCGGCTCATCACCGGGGAGCGGATGATGCTGACCCATGTCTACCTGAAGAAGGGCTGCATCGTCCCCAAGCACTTCCACGAGAACGAGCAGCTCACCTACGTACTCGAGGGCGCCCTGCGTTTCTGGCTGGGCGAGGACCAGAAGGACGAGCGCGTGATCCGAGCCGGCGAGGTGCTCGTCATTCCGTCGAATCTGCCGCACAAGGCCGAAGCCCTCGAGGACACACTCGACGTCGACGTCTTCAGCCCGCCCCGCCAGGACTGGCTCGACGGGACCGACGCCTACCTTCGACAGAAATAGGCCTGCGCGACCCGTTCAGGCCTTTCCTGGCTTCGTGCCCGGTGGACTCGAGAGCTACCTTCCCAC
>CAYTWT010000191.1:0-2724 GCA_964442185.1 uncultured Acidobacteriota bacterium | reverse complement strand
GATCGAGATCGAGCTTTCCTTCTTCCCCAGATCCATGCCAACATGTCGCCCGGCGGCTTGCACTCCCTTGCGCCTTGGGCAGGTGTTACGACTGCGGACCGTCGTGCCACGACCCAGGGCGCCGAGCCGCTTCACCTCATCGCCACCTTGCGAAAGCCTCAGGGCTCCCAGTCGAACGCGTGACATGCGAGGTAGTCGTCTTCAAGCGCGCACGGGCCCAACCCTCCCCCCGGAGATCGAACGACGGTCGTTAAGTCGTCGTAGCCCCTGCCGGCGCAGTAGTCACAGTGTCCCTCGCAACCGCGACCCGGTCGAAGGCCGCCAACCGAGCGGTCGAAAGAAGCGGTTGGGCGGCATCGGCGGGGACGTGGCCGGTTTGCTGGGCTCGGTCACGCGCATCGCCGGATGAGCGGGCGGGCGACCTCCTGGCGCGAACTTTCGCTGCTGTTCCGCCGCTCGACGCTTGCTGGGACGCAGGCGGGACCGCGTCCTTGGACGCGGTGGGCCAGGCCGGAACCACCGAGGTCCTACAAAGCGAAGTGCAGCCGCAGCGCGTCCTCGAGATCGGCCAGAATCGAAGCGGGGAGCTGACCCACACGGCGGCCGACTCGCTCGATCGCAACGGACCGAACCTGCTCGGCCTGCGCCTTGGAATCGCTGGGCAAGCCGCACTCCGATGCCGGAAGAAGCACCTGGAACGGATAGACCTGAGTCACGTTGGAGGTGACCGGCACGACCGTGATCACACCACGATTGAGCCGGAAAGCCGTGCTGTTGGCTCCGTCGTCGCTCACCACGACCGCCGCCCGC
Source organism: uncultured Acidobacteriota bacterium (assembly GCA_964442185.1). Lineage (GTDB taxonomy): Bacteria > Acidobacteriota > Vicinamibacteria > Fen-336 > Fen-336 > CADEEV01. Next base: position 1,914 of record CAYTWT010000191.1, on the reverse strand, counting down.
CGCTTGCTCGCTTCGGAGCCTCGCGCGGGATCGAGGTCGACGACCCGGATCTCTCCGCGGAGCATCAGCGCCTGGGTTCGATTCCGTCGCCGAGCACGGCTTCCCACGCCGATGCCTCGCCGTCGGCCGCCCACTCATCCCATGCGCGAGCGTAGGCCGGCCCCAACTCCGCGGCGCGCATGAGCCGGATCGCCCGCTGGATGACCGCGGACCTCGAGCCCGTCCCGATGCTTCGGGCGCATTGGTCCAGGAACTCGACATCGTCATCGGGCAGGCTGACACTGATCTTCATACCTTGATGCTACCTTGGGTAGGCATAGGGTAGCAACCATCACGGCGCCAAAGACCGAGGCTCGGAGGCTGCTGAGGCCGGGCCAAACACCCGCGCCGCCGGACTTGAGCGAAGCCGGCGTGCACGGCCGCGGCATGGCGTGTACTGGTCCCGAAGCGCGAGTCATCCTCGCGGAGTCGCGGCGGCGGTGGCAGGAACCCGCCCAGAGCGAAGGATCCAGGGCTGGTATGCTTCGGTGCATGAGCGAGCGAGCCGTTCCACGGGCCGAGGCGGAGGCGCTGCTGTGCGAGTTCACGCAGTCAGACGCGCTGCGCAAGCACGCCCGTGCGGTCGAGGAAGCGATGAACGCGTACGCGCTCTGGTACGGCCTCCGCGAGCCGGCGGAGATCGAGAAGTGGCGGATCGTCGGGTTGCTCCACGATTTCGACTACGAGCAGAATCCGACCGAAGACACCCACCTCCACGTCGGCCAGCGCGTCCTTCGCGAGCGGGGATATCCCGAAGAGATCGTCGAAGCGATCTGTTCGCACGCCGACTACATGAAGATCCCACGCGACACGCCGCTCAAGAAGGCGATCTACGCCTGCGACGAGCTGGTGGGCTTCATCGGCGCCTGCGTCAAGGTGAGACCATCGAAGAAGATCGCGGATCTGCCGGTGGACTCGGTGGTCAAGAAGCTCAAGGACAAGGCGTTCGCGCGCTCGGTCGATCGCAGCTACGTATACGGCGGCGCCGACGCCGTCGGCCGGCCGCTGCCTGAGCACGTCGGGTTCCTGATCGAGGCGCTTACGCCTATCGCGGAGGAGATCGGACTCTAGCCCGAGGCGAGCTGACCCCCTCCCAGGGCCCGATGACCTGCCGGTGCCTGGGCGGCGTTTAGTGTCCCGCGATCAGCTCAGATCGCGTTCAGGACGTCCGAGCCCGTGAGGATGTAGGTCTTGCCGGCTTTGAAGTCCCGCACCAGAAGCGCCGGGCTCTCTGGCGTGATCATCGGCGCCAACAGCTCCACTGGCGTCTCGATGTCGATGAAGCGAAACACCTTCTGCATGATCGCCTTCACCGGTTGCTCCAGCAGCGTCGGCTCCTTGACGATGCGAGCGTAGGCGTGCGTCTCGCTCAGCGAGCCCACGATGCGCTGGTCCTGGGTCACCGGGATCTGCGAGAAGTCGTTCTGGGTCATGCGCCGGATGGCCTGCGCGACCGTGTCCGTCACCTCGACCCCGACGATGTCGGAGACCCGTTTGTTCTTCACCAGGTCGCGGGCCGTCGGGCCAATGACGTTCTCGTAACCCATCGTGCGCATCCACTCCGGGTTGAAGATCTTGCCGAGATAGCGCGAGCCGTGGTCATGAAGAATGACCACCACGGTCTCGCCAGCCTTGAAGCGGTCTTTGAGTTGCAGTAGCCCCGCGATCGCCGAGCCCGCGGAGTTCCCGACCCAGATCCCTTCCTGGCGTACGATCTCGCGGGTCCAGATCGCCGCATCCCGGTCCGTGACCTTCTCGAAGTGGTCGATCACCGAGAAGTCCACGTTTTTCGGCAGGAAGTCCTCGCCGATTCCCTCGGTCACGTACGGGTAGATCTCCTGCTTGTCGAAGACTCCGGTCTCCTTGTATTTCTTG
>CAYTWT010000190.1:0-7665 GCA_964442185.1 uncultured Acidobacteriota bacterium | reverse complement strand
CGGCAAGGACCCGGCCGTCGTGTGTCGCGACGCCGATCTCGAGCAGGCGGCGCGCGGCATCGTCTGGGGCGCCTTCGTGAACGCGGGGCAGACGTGTGTTTCGGTCGAGCGCGTCTACGTCGAGGAACCGGTGGCTGACACCTTCATCGCCAAGGTCCTCGAGGAGACCCGGAAACTCCGCCTGGGCGATCCGTTGCGGGATGACGTCGACGTCGGACCGATGACGCTGGAACGACAACGGGCGATCGTCGAAGAGCACGTGCGGGACGCCGTGGCCGGAGGCGCTTTGGTGCTGGCCGGGGGCCAGCGGCCCAAGGGCCCCGGCTTCTTCTACCCGCCCACCGTGCTCACGAACGTGAACCACTCGATGCGCGTGATGCGCGAAGAGACCTTCGGCCCCGTGCTGCCGATCGTCCGGGTGCCGAATCTCGACGAGGCGGTGCGGCTCGCGAACGACAGCGACTACGGCCTCACGGCCAGCGCTTGGACCCGCGACCGGCGCACGGCCGAGCGGCTGCAACGCGAGCTCCACGCCGGGGTGGTCAGCATCAACGACTGTGTCTCGAGCCTGGGCGAGCCCGGAGCACCCTACGGCGGCATGCGCCACAGCGGAATCGGTCGCGCCCATGGCGTCCTCGGTCTGCGCGAGATGACGCAGGCCAAGTACGTCACGCGGGATACGAGCCGCCGGCCGATGCTGTGGTGGTATCCCTACGGCCGCGACTTCAAGGCCTTGATGGCGACGGCCGGCCGGGCGCTCCATGGCCGATCGCTTCTGAGCCGGCTCTCAAACCAGCTGGCGCTCGCCAGCAAGCCGCGCTTCTGGCGCCGCATCAACCTGTTCAGTCTTCTGCGCAACCTCGACAAGCTCTTCTAGCGATGGCCGTCTCGGGTTCGCAACTCTCCTCCGGCAAGCGTCCCAAGTGGTTCCACATCACGATTGGGATCTTCCTGATCGCGGTCGCGGTGGCGCTGACACTCGGCTGGCAGTTCCTCGCCTCGGAGGCCCGGGTCGCGAGCGAATTCCAGACGCTGCGCTTCGTCGTCTACTTCTTCGGCCTGCTGCTGTTCCTGCTCCTGATCGGCGGGCTGGGACTACTCGTGATCCTGCTGATCCGCGAGGTGCGCCTCAACGAGCGCCAGTCCAACTTCGTCTCGGCCGTGACGCACGAGCTGAAGACGCCCGTCGCGTCGCTCAAGCTGTATCTCGACACGCTCGAGTTGCGCGACCTGCCCGAGAACCGCCGTCAGGACTTTTACAAGACGATGCGCCAGGACATCGAGCGTTTGAACGCGACCATCAACAACGTCCTGAACGCGGCCATGTACACGGACCGGCCCGTCGTCGACCCGCAGCCGCTGGATTTCGCGAGGCTGGTGCGGCGGACGATCGACCTGACGCGCACCCGGCACCAGCTCCCCTCGGAGGCGATTCGCTACAAAGGGCCCGAGACGCTCGCCCTGAGCGGGGACGCGCCCGCGCTCGAGACCGCCGCGCTCAACCTGCTCGAGAACGCGGTCAAGTACTCGAAGGACGGCGTGCACGTCGAGGTCGAAGTGGGGGACGATGGCGACGGCCAGGCGCAGCTGCGCGTGCGGGACCACGGCATCGGCATGAGCCGGGCTCACCTCGCCTTCATCTTCAACCGGTTCTACCGCATCGGCGCGGAGGTGCGGCGCAGCCGGCCCGGCACGGGCCTCGGCTTGTTCATCGTGAAGTCCGTGGTGAAGGGCCATCACGGCACCGTCTCGGCCGAGAGCCTGGGGCCGGACCGCGGGTCCGTTTTCACGATCACGCTGCCGGGCGTGCTTGGCGCCGAGGCTCGGGGGCCGGTCGTGGTCGAGAGGGCCCGCTCCAAGGCCGCGGTCTAGGTCGAGATGGCGCGGCTCCTGGTCGTCGAAGACGAATCCCACCTCGCGCAGGGCATCAAGTTCAACCTCGAGATCGAGGGCTACGAGGTCGAGGTCGTGGGCGACGGGGCCGAGGCCTTCGAGCGGCTGCGCCAGGGGCCCGTGTGGGACCTGATCCTGCTCGACGTGATGCTTCCGGGCATGGACGGCTTCGAGCTGGTGGACCGCCTGCGCAAGGCCGGCGACTTCACCCCGACGCTCATGCTCACGGCCAAGGGCCTGCCCGAGGACCTGGTCCAAGGCCTCGAGGCCGGAGCCGACGATTACCTCGCGAAGCCCTTCGATCTGAGCGTGCTGCTGGCGCGGGTCAAGGGCCTGCTGCGCCGCCGCGACTGGGCGCGCGGCGGCTCCGAAGGGCCGCAGCGAGCCCGCATCGGCGAGGTGGAAGTGGACTTTGCGAGCTTCGAGGTGAAAGGCAAGGGCGGCACGCAGCAGCTGACCCTGCTCGAGGCGATGCTGCTGAAGCTGCTCGTCCAGAACGCCGGCCGCGTCGTCTCCAAGGCGGAGATCCTCGAGAAGGTCTGGAACCTGTCGCCCGACACGCAGACGCGCGCCGTCGACAACTTCATCGTGCGCCTGCGCCGCTACCTCGAGGTCGATTCGCGCGAGCCGAAGCAGCTTCTGACCGTGCGCGGCGCCGGCTATCGTCTGAACATGGAGAGCTCCGGAGAAGGCGAGGCGTGAAGCGGTCATGATCATCGTGATGAAGGCGAACCTTCCGGAAGACTCACCCCAGCTGCGCCAGGTCATAGCACTCGCCGAGAGCTATCCTGGCGTGCGCACCGAGGTGCGGCGGATCCAGGGCGCGACGCGCTCCGTGACCGAGGTCTATCTGCTCGGGCCCACCGGGGTCGTGCCGCAGGCGCCCTTCGAGGAATTCGAGTCGGTCGAGAAGGTGGTGCGAATCACCCAGAGTTTCCGCGCCATCGGCCGGCACGACGGGGGCCTCGAGGCCGTCGGCTTCGAGTACAACGGCGTGCACCTCTCGCAGGACACGCTGCACGTCTTCCCTGGGCTGTGCGCCGCCGACACGCCTCAGAACCTCGAGCAGGTGTTCCGGCTGCTCCAGCAACTGGGGATCGTGACGACACGGGCCGGGGCCTTCAAGCCGCGCTCGAGCCCCTACGATTTCCAGGGCCTGGGAGCCGACTGCCTGCCGTGGGTGTTCGAGCTGGCGGGGAAGCACGGGATCCGCATCGTGGCCATGGAAGTGACTCACGAGTCTCACATCGGCGAGATCCAGCGAGCCCTCGAAGCCTCGGGCGGCGCCACCGGAGTGATGCTCCAGATCGGCACCCGCAACGCGCCGAACTTCGAGCTGCTGAAGGCCGTGGGCCAGGAGACCGAGCTGCCGGTGCTGTTCAAGCGCGGCATGGGCATCACGCTCGAGGAGTCGCTGAACGCCTGCGAGTACGTCGCGAGCGGCGGCAATCGCCGCATCGTGTTCTGCCTGCGCGGCATGAAGACGAACCTGGGCGATCCGCATCGCAACTTCGTCGATTTCTCCCACGTGCCGGTGGTGAAGCGACTCACCCGGCTGCCGGTGGGCATCGACCCCTCGCACTCGGTGGGACGCCGGGCCGTCGGGCCCGACGGCATCCTGGACATCGCCCATGCCACGGCCCAGGGCGTGATCGCCGGCGCGAACATGGTGCTGGTGGACGTGCACCCCGAGCCGGCCAAGGCCCTGTGCGACGGGCCGCAGGCGCTGCTGCTCGAGGAGTTGCCTCGCTTCCTCGAGGACGTGGCGATCGCCCGGCGCGCCTACGAGGAGCGGCGGCGGCTTGCCGCGCGGGGCTGAGGGGGGGTCCCCCGGGGCCAATTTTTCGCCTTGCAGCCTCCAGCAGGAGGTATATGATCGGCCCCAAACCGCTCATTGGATTTTGGATTCAAGAAGGGAGAGTCGCGCATGCGCAGGATTCTCGGAGCCGCCTCAGTGGCCGTCGCCTTTCTGGCGTGGGCGCCGCTCGCCTTAGCCCAGCGCACCACGGGCACCATTTCGGGTACGGTGAAGGATGCGTCGGGCGCCGTGTTGCCTGGCGCCACCGTTGCGATCAGCGGTCCGAACGTCGTCGGGTCGCAATCGACGACGACCAACGAACAGGGCTTCTACCGGATCCCGAACGTCCCGCCGGGCGAGTACGTGCTGAGCTTCAGCTGGGTTGGCTTCAAGAGCGTGACGCGGCGCGGCCTGCGGGTCAGCCTCGGCGTCACCATCGTGGAGAACGCCAGCCTCGAGGTCAGCCAGCTCCAGGAGTCGCTCGACGTCGTGGCAGAGACCTCGGTCGTGGACACGACCTCGAATGAAGTGGGCACGAACTTCGACCGCGAGTGGGTGGAGAACGCGCCGCTGCGCCGCTACAGCTTCTTCGATCTCGTGGCCTCGGCGCCGGGCTCGCTGCACGGCGGCGACGGCAGCCGGCGCACGATGGTGTACGGCTCCGGCTACGACGAGAACTCGTTCCAGCTCGACGGCGTCGACATCACCGACAACTACTTCAACGAGGCCCTGGCGCAGCCCAACACCGACGCGATCGAGGAGATCGAGGTGCTGTCGCTGGGCGCGCCCGCCGAGTACGGCAACCTCACCGGCGCCGTCTACAACATCGTGACCCGCCAGGGCACGAACCAGTTCCACGGCGACCTGAACTTCTTCTACCAGAGCGATGGCCTGACCTCGAACAACACCGACGCTCTCAAGAACCCCGACGACTCGTTCACGAACGCCTGCGGCGACAACCGCTGCCCGTGGACGCGAGACAACTACCTCGACTTCACAGCGCAGCTTGGGGGCCCGATCGTGAAGGACAAGCTCTGGTTCTTCGGCTCCTTCCAGGCGCAGCGCGACTATTGGTACGACATCGGGGTCCCTAGTACCCTGGCTGGCGGGATCAAGCGGGACATCATCAACCGCTACCTGGGCAAGCTGACCTACCAGATCAACCCGAGCCACAAGCTGGTCGCCGGCTTCCACATGGACGACGGCAAGGACGACAACGGCCTCGACCTGCTGTCTGCGCCATCCACGGCCTGGACCCGGTTCGGCAAGGTGCCCACGCCGTCGATCTCCTACACCGGCGTGCTCTCGGACAAGACCGTCCTCGACGTGCGCTACTCCGGCTTCTTCGGGGACGTCCGCGGCGAGCCGACGAACGACTTCGCGCGCGACCTGGCCCGCTTCTACGACTTCGACACGGGCAACATCAGCGGCGGGCACTACTACTGGTACGAGGTCGAGCAGGACCGGACGACCGCCAGCGCGAAGATCTCGCACCTGGCCGACAACTTCCTGGGCGCGAGCCACGACTTCCGCTTCGGCCTCCAGTACAGCGACGCGCTGGCCCAGGGGATCTATGGCTACAACGACCTCGTCTACACGTACTCGTACTATGGCACGCGCTACGGCTATGGCTACGACCGCCAACCGTTCAGCTACAGCGGCGCCAGCCGCGCCCTGGGCGTCTTCCTCGACGACACGTTCAAGGTGAACGACAGGCTGTCCTTCAACCTGGGCCTCCGCTACGACTACAACAAGGCCTACTCCAAGGAGGTGGCCGAGGTCGACGCGTCGGGCATTCGCACCGGGGTGACGCTGCCAGGGGCCGACTTCTACACCTGGAACACGCTATCACCCCGCTTCGGCTTCAACCTGAAACTCACTGGTGACGGCAAGACCGTGCTCAAGGGCCATTTGGGCCGCTATCACCGGTCCGTGGCCACGGGGGAGTACGCGAACGTCATAGGCCCCAGCATTCGGCCGACCTTCTCCGGCCTGTACGTGTTCCCGGCCAACTGGGACCCGACGCGCCTGGAGACCGCCGGCAACTTCGATCCCGGCAGCCTGACGTTCTTCGAGAGCAGCGAGAACCTGAGCGTCGATCCGAACTACAAGAGCCCGTACAACGACCAGATCATCCTGAGCTTCGAGCGCGAGCTGTTCAAGGGCTTCGGCCTCAACGTGAACTACGTCAACAAGAAGGGCCGTGACTTGCAAGCCTGGGAGGAGACCGAGGGCACCTACGAGAGAACTACGTTCGTGGACGACCTCGGCGACGACCCCACGGGCGAGACGATCGAGGTGTTCCGCCTGGTGAGCGATCCCGGCGCGCGCCGGTTCCGGATCACGAACCCGCCCGGCGTGTTCACCGACGTGAACGCGGTGAGCCTTGCGCTGAACCGGCCCCTGGCCAACAACTGGCAGTTCAGCACATCCGTCACCTGGCTGCGCGGCACCGGCCGCCTGCAGGAGAGCGCCGGCGGCGTCAGCATCCAGCAGCGCAGCGGCCTGCAGTTCCGCGATTTCGGCAAGAACCCCAACGACTACGTCAACACCGACGGCCGCTTGCGGCTGGACGTCACCTGGAACGCCAAGGCGCAGTTGCTCGTCAAGCTCCCCGCGGGCTTCATGGTCTCGGGCAACTTCTCCTACCGGGACGGCGCCTGGCTCGTGCGCCGCGGCCGGGTGCCGGTCGCGACCACGAACATCGCGGAAGGCACTCTGATCCTGCTCCAGAAGCGCGGCGAGCTCCCACGCATTCCGGGCGTGACCTTCCTCGATCTTCGCGTGCAGAAGGACTTCAAGCTGAAGGACAACGTCCGGCTGTCGTTTTTCGCCGACGTGTTGAACGCGACTAACGAGGGCGCTTACGAGACCGTGCAGAGCTCGACCGTGACCTCCTCGGTCTACCTGAACCCGCTCGAGCCGGTGGACCCACGCCGGCTCATGCTGGGCGCGAAACTGCGGTTCTAACGGGCCAAGCGCTCGCGCGCGGGCGTGAAGCCCGGCTCGAGCGCGAGGGCTTTTTCGAACCACGGGCGGGCTTCTGCGCTGCGGCCTTGTCGCAGCAGGATCAGGCCGAGATTGTAGGCGTAGCGCGAGTGCTTTTCGTCGAGACGCGTCGCTTGCCGGAAGGCGCGCTCGGCCTCGAGGCTGCGACCGGAGCCGCCCAGCGTCATGCCCAGCGAGTTCCAATAGGAGGCCACGTCGGGCGCGAGTTCGGTCGCCTCGGTCTGCCGGCGGATGGCCTCGTCGATGGAGCCCAGGTCGCGCGCCAGGTCGCCCACTCGCGCGCGCAGGGCAGCGTTGCCAGGCGCGAGCGGAAGCGCCTTCTCGTAAGCCTTGCGCGCTTCGGCCTTGCGTCCGGTCGCCAGCAGGGCAGCGCCCAGTCCTTCCCAGGCAGGGGCGAACGCGGGCGAGCGCCGGGCGGCTGCTTCGAAGTGGGCCACGGCTTCCTTGCTGCGGCCGAGACCCGCGAGCGCGCGCGCCAGGTAGAAATGAACCTCGAAGCTCTCGACCCTCCGGGCCAGGACCGCTCGAAAGCGGGAGGCGCTCGCAGCGTAGTCGCGGTCGTGCAAGCGGAGCAGGCCCTCGCGCATCAGTTCGTTCGCGATTCGGAAGTCCTGCATCTTGTCCTTGGGGTCGGCGCCGGGCGTCGTGGTTTCGGCGGGAGCCGAACCACCGACGTAGCCGAGCGCGCCCAGCTTCTCGAGCAGCTCCGGCGCGACGGCCGGGGCGGCGCTCGTGGAGTTGGCCGCCGCGGTACGCTCGGCGTCGAGGATCGGGACGAGGCCGGCGCGCAGCGCCTCAGCGCGCGAGGCCTGGGCGGTGGCCAAGTTGTTCTTCTCGCCCGGGTCCGCCGCGAGGTCGTAGAGTTCGGCGCGGGGGGCCTGGATGTACTTGAAGCGGCCCTCGCGCAGCACGCGCAGGTCGCTCCAGCCGAAGTGCAGCAGCGGCACGAGCGACTCGGCGTAGAC
>CAYTWT010000189.1:0-27048 GCA_964442185.1 uncultured Acidobacteriota bacterium | reverse complement strand
CGCGCAGACTGTCCTCGACGCGCCCGAGGTCCTCGGCGTGAAGCGCGCCCAGCACGCGCTTGATCAGCTTCTTCTCGACCGCGAGGAGGTTCGAGAGCCGCACCGTGCTCGGGTGCCTGAGCCCCACGGTCTTCCAGTACTTGAGGGGATGGTCCCCGGGGCTGGGCCGCTGGTAGTAGCGCGGCTGGCTGCTGATGGGACACACGAGCACGTCGCGGAGCTTGCGGTGAAAGACCTCGACGCTCACCACCAGCGCGGGACGCGGCTTCGCGCCCGTCTGACCGGTGAAAGGCACGTTCACCACGACCACCTGGCCGTGTCTATAGGTAGGCGTAGAGGGCATCCTCTTCGCCTTCCCAGGCCCGCGCCAGCTTCCGCCTGGCGAGCCGCCTCCATTCCAACTCCTCCAGGTCCGCTTCTTCGAGCGGCTGGATGAGCGCGTAGGGCTTGCCGTGGTGGGTGACGACGATGGGCTCCTTCTTCTTCCGAGCCCGGGCCAGGTACTCGGAGAGCCCGTCCTTGACCTCGGCCACGCTGGCGAAGCGCATGCGGCTATTCTCCTCGATTCTAATCTGGCCAGAAGTATGGCCAGAATGAGAAGATGCGTCCAGAGGGGTGCCTATGCTACTTCCCGCTTGCGCCAGAGCAGGTAGATCGCCGGGTAGACGAGCAGCTCCAGCAGGAACGACGTGACCAGGCCGCCGACCATGGGCGCCGCGACGCGCTTCATGACGTCGGCGCCGCTGCCCGTGGACCACATGATCGGCATCAGGCCCATGAAAGCGGCGGTCACGGTCATCAGCTTGGGTCGCACGCGCTTCACCGCGCCATGCACGATGGCCTCGTGAAGGTCGGACAGGGACCGCAGGCGCCCGTTGCTCTTCGCCTCGTCGTAGGCGAGGTCGAGGAAGAGCAGCATGAAGACGCCGGTCTCGGCATCCAGCCCCATCAGGGCGATCATCCCAACCCAGGCCGCGATCGAGACGTTGTAGCCCAGGGCGTACATGAGCCAGACGGCCCCGACGACGGAGAAGGGCACGGCGAGCATCACGATCCCGGCCTTGATGGTGGACTTGGTGTTCATGTACAGCAGGAAGAAGATCAGGAAGATGGTGAGGGGCACCACCAGCTTCAGCCGCTCGCGGACGCGCAACATGTTCTCGTACTGGCCGCTCCACTCCAGCGAGTAGCCCTGCTTGAGCGTGACACTGCTGGCGACGGCCTGCTTGGCCCGTTCCACGTAGCCGCCGATATCGGAGACCGCGGTGTCCACGTAGACGTATCCGGCCAGCAGCCCATTCTCGTTCCGGATCATCGACGGGCCCGTCGTCATCTTCAGATCCGCGAGCTGCGACAGCGGGATCTGGGCTCCGGCCGGCGTCATGACGAGGACGCGGCCGAGCTGCTCGAGGTCGTCGCGCAGCTCGCGCGGGTAGCGGACGTTGACCGGGAAGCGGGCGCGCCCTTCGATCGTCGTGGTCACGTTCTCTCCGCCGACCGCCGACAGGATCACCTCCTGGACCGCCTCGACCGAGAGCCCGTAGCGAGCCAACTCGTCGCGCTTCAGGTCGAAGTCCACGAAGTAGCCGCCGGCCACGCGCTCGGCGTACACGCTGCGCGTGCCCGGCAGGGCGCGCAGCACGGGCTCCAGGCGCTGGCCGATCGCCTCGATCTCGCCGAGGTCGGCGCCGAAGATCTTGATCCCGATCGGCGTCCGGATGCCCGTCGTCAGCATGTCGATGCGGTTCTTGATCGGCATCGTCCACGCGTTCGTGACCCCGGGGATGCGCAGGGACTGGTCCATCGCGTCGATCAGGGACTCGCGCGTGAGCCCGGGGCGCCACTCGCTCTTCGGCTTCAGGACGATGATCGTCTCCATCATCGAGAGGGGCGCCGGGTCCGTCGAGGTCTCGGCGCGGCCGGCCTTCCCCATCACGCGGAGGACTTCGGGGAACGACTTCAGGATCTGGTCCTGGACCTGCAGCAGCCGGCTCGCCTCGGTCACGGAGATGCCCGGCAGCGTCGTCGGCATGTAGAGCAGGGCCCCCTCGTCGAGGGCCGGCATGAACTCGTGGCCCAGGCGCAGGTAGACCGGGACCGTCGTCGCGACGATCAGGAGCGCGGCCACGATCGTCGTTCTCGGCCGCTTCAGGACCGCCCGGCAGGCCGGCTCGTAGACCGCGAACAGCACGCGGCTGATCGGGTGCTTTTCTTCCGGGTAGTAGCGGCCGACCGTCACCTGGTTCACGAGCCAGGCGAGCCAGCGAGGCCGGAAGTGGACGAAGTCCATCCGGGCGAACAGCATCCTGAGGGCCGGATCCAGGGTGAGTGCCAGGAGCGCCGCGATCGCCATGGCCAGGTTCTTGGTCCACGCGAGGGGCTTGAAGAGCCGCCCCTCCTGGTCGACCAGTGTGAAGATGGGCAGGAACGCCGCGGCGATCACGAGCAGCGAGAAGAAGACCGAGGGACCGACCTCGAGCAGCGCCTCGAGCCGCACGGCGTGGAAGTCGCCCTTGCGTCCGCCGTGCTCCCACAGTTCGAGCTTCTTGTAGGCGTTCTCGACCTCGACGATCGCGCCGTCCACCAGGACGCCGATCGAGATCGCGATCCCGGCCAGCGACATGATGTTCGAGGAGATCCCCAGGAACGCCATCGGGATGAAGGCGAGCAGAACCGAGATCGGGATCGTGAGGATCGGGACGATGGCCGAGGGAATGTGCCACAGGAACAGCAGGATCACGCCGCTCACGATCAGCATCTCGAGGACGAGCTCGTGTTTCAGGGTGTCGATGGCGCGCTGGATCAGCTCCGAGCGGTCGTAGGCCGTCACGATCCGGACGCCGGGTGGCAGCGACGACTTCACCTCCAGCAGACGCTGCTTCACGCGATCGATCACCTCGCGCGCGTTCTCGCCATGCCGCATCACGACGATCCCGGAGACGACGTCTCCCTGGCCGTCCAGGTCCGAGACGCCGCGGCGGATCTCGGGGCCCAGGCTCACGCTGCCCACGTCGCGGAGGAGCACCGGCGTGCCCCGCTGGTCGGTCTTGAGGACGATCCGCTCGAGATCCTGCTTCGAACGGACGTAGCCGCGGCCGCGCACCATGTACTCCTTGCCGGAGAACTCGAGCAGGCGCCCGCCTACCTCGTTGTTGCTCGCGCGCACCGCACTCGACACGCTCGTGATGTCGAGGTCGTAAGCCTTGAGGCGATTGGGGTCGACACTGACCTGGTACTGCTGGACGAAGCCGCCCAGCGACGCGACCTCCGCGACGCCGGGCACCGACTGCAGCCGGTAGCGCAGGTTCCAGTCCTGGAAGGTCCGCAGCTCGGCCAGGGAATGGGTCTTCGAATCGTCCACCAGCGCGTACTGGAAGACCCAGCCGACGCCGGTGGCGTCGGGGCCCAGCTCGGTCTTGACGCCGGCCGGGAGCACGGACTGGATCTTGGACAGGTACTCGAGCACGCGGCTGCGCGCCCAGTAGAGGTCCGTGCCGTCCTTGAAGATCACGTAGACGTAGGAGTAGCCGAAGTCGGAGAAGCCGCGGATCGCCTTCACGTTCGGCGTGCCGAGCAGCGCGCTCGTGATCGGGTAGGTGACCTGGTCCTCGATGATGTCGGGGCTGCGCTCCCAGCGCGAGTAGACGATGACCTGGGTGTCCGAGAGGTCCGGGATCGCGTCCACCGGGATGTGCCGCAGCGTGTACACGCCGTACGCCACGAGCACGGCGGTCGCCAGCAGGACCAGGAAGCGGCTCTGCGCGCTGAAGCGGATGATGGCTCGGATCATGCCCGCCTCAGCGCTGCCCGGCCGGCGCCGGTGTCGCCGTCGCTGCGATGGCCGAGAGCGTGGCCTTCAGGCTCGACTCGGAGTCGAGCAGGAAGTTCGCCGAGGTCACGACGCGCTCGCCCTCCAGGACTCCCGACAACACCTGGAAGCCGCCGCTCGTCTTGACGCCGAGCTGAACCTCCCGCGGCTCGAGCAATCCGCCTTCCAGGTCCACGAAGACCAGGCGGCGGTCGCCGGCATTGATGACGGCGCTCTCGGGGACCACGACGCCCTCGCCCAGATCCGTGCGCAAGTACACGTCGGCGAACATGTCGGGCTTGAGCGCGTCGCCGGCGTTGTCCACCTCGACCCGGACCTTGATGGTCCGAGTCTTCTCCTCGACCGTGGGTGCGATGTAGGTCACGGCGCCCTTCCAGCGCCTGGCCGGGAGGTAGGGCACGGTCAGTTCCGCCTGCATGCCGACCCGCGCCGACGGGAGGTCCGACTCGTAGACGTCGGCCAGCACCCACAGGCGCGAGAGATCGGCGATGTCGTAGAGCGTGTCGGCGGGGGTCACGCGCATGCCGTGGAAGGCGTTCTTCTGCACGACGTAGCCCTCGTGCTCGGCGTGGATGTCGAGGGCACGCATCACGTCGCCGGTTCTCTCGAGCTTCTCGATGTCCTGTGGACGGATGTCCCAGAACAAGAGCCGCTGCCGCGCGGCCTCCAGCAGCCCCTCTGCGCCCTGTGCGACACTCGGGCTGCCGGAGCGCCGCAGCTCCCGCTGCGCGCGAAGCGCGAGCAGGTACTCCTGCTGCGTCGCGACCAGGTCCGGGCTGTAGATAGAGAGCAGCGCATCGCCGCGGTTGACGAACTTACCCGTGAAATCAACGTATAGCTCCTCCACGTAGCCGTCGTACTTCACGTGGACGTGGTGCAGGCGCCGCTCGTCCACCGCGACGCGTCCCACCGTGCGGATCGTGTGGGACAGGGGCGCCCGGACCGCGGCCTCGCTGCGCACGCCGAGCATCTGGCGCCGCTCCTGCGAGAGCGTGAGGGCCGAGCGGCCGTCCACGGGGGACGCGGCCTGCGCCTCGTCGGCGTAAACCGGAACGAAGTCCATCCCCATGGAGTCCTTCGCCGGCGTATCGGAATGGATGACCGGGTCCATCGGGTTGCGGTAGTAGACGATGCGCCGGCCGACAGGTGAGGTCGAGGCGGAGGGAACGGACGAGCGCTGGCTGCCCAACCAGAAGCTCGAGGCGGCGAGCAGCACGCCGGCAAGGACCAGGCCGAAACGGGAGGCGCTTGTCATGGCTTCACTCCCCTGTCATTCGAGCATCGAGGACCGCAGCGTGCCAGAGCACGTGGAACAGCAGCTCCACGTACTGCCAGCGGTCCCGGTACAGCGCGTTGTGGGCTTCGAGGACCGTGACGAACGGGGCCTTGCCCGCCTGGAAGCTCGCGATGGCGGATTCCACGGCGAGGCCGTCCACCGTGAGCACACCCTGGGCGTAGGTCCGCGCCTCGAGGACCGAGGCACGGAAGTCCGCGAGGGCCCGTTCGGCCGTGGCCCGCGCTCTACCACGCATCGCGTCGCGCGCGGCTTCGGCGGAGCGCAGCCCAGCCTCAGCCTCGGCCACGGCGAGCTTCTGCTTCCGCGCCTTGTAGAAGGGCGCGACGATGCCCACGTCGATCGTGAACATGCCCGGCAGCGAACCGCGGTTCAGGTACGAAGCGCCGGCCATGAAATCCGGCTTGAGGTTCCGGCGCGCGAAGGCGAAGGCCGCCTGCGAGCGCTCGATGCGCGCCGTTCCGGCGGCCACGGCCGGTGTCGTCTCGTCGAGGCCCGTGAGCAGCTCATCGCGCTCGGGGACGCGGACTGCCTTCGGGTCGAGGACGCCCAATCGCGGCGCCTCGGGGGCTGGGGTCCCGGCGGGCCGGACCAGCAGCCGGTTCAGCTCGGCCGTCGCGGCTTCCTCCTCGCCCAGCTCGTGAAAACGCATCTGCTCGAGGCGCGCCAGCTCCGCCTGCGCCCGCAGCACGTCGGACTGGCCGGCCAGCCCCACGGCGTAGCGCGAGCGCGTCAGCTCCTCGATGTCCCGGGTCGCGCGCTTCTGATCTGCGACGAGCGTCAGGTTCTCGCGGGCCAGCAGCAGGTCGGCCCAGGCGCGGCGCACGCGGTAGACGAGGTCGAGCCGCGCTTGCTGCGTCAGGTGGTCGGCCTCCTGCGCCTCCTTCGACATCACTTGCTCAGCCAGCGCGCGCTTGCCGGGATAGGGCAGCGCCTGGCTGAACGCGAGGCCCACGCCGGTGTCATCGTCGGCGCCGGGGGCCCAGCCGTGGCCGCCGTTCGCATAGCCGAGGGTCAGGGTCGGATCCGGCAGCGCCCCCGCCTGCCGCACGCGGGCGCCGGCCGCCGCGGCGGCCTCACTGGCCATGCGCAGCTCCGGGCTCTTCGCGAGCGCCTCGCCGACCAGGCCGGTCAGGACCGGATCGTCAGCGAGCGGGAACACATCGGCGGCACGGGCGGGAGCGGACGCCATGGAAACGGCGACCAGGACCGGGCACAGCTGGCGTACGAACCGCATGGAACACCTCCGTCTGAACGGGTGGAAACGACACCTCGGGCGACGCGGGACGCGTCGCGATTCAGGCGGCGATCAGATGCGGAGGACGCTCGGGGGTGAGCTGGGAACGAAGGGTCTCGTGGCCGCTGCAGGCGCCAGTCCACGCGAAGCCGTGAAGATGGACGTCATAGTTCTCGAGATCGGGATGGAAGCTTCGGGCGCGGCTGGAAGCGCGGAATCGGGTTCGGCGCTGGTCATCGTCGCGCAACAGTCCATGGGCGCCGCCCGCAGGCCCGGCTCGGTGCAACAGCCGTGGGTGGCGTCGGCGGCGGCCGTCGGCATCGGGCAGGGGCACACGCAGAGCGCGGCCAGAGACACGGCGTAGGCGGCGAGTGCGACGATGCGAAGCGCGCGAAGCATTTCCTTGCTCAAGTAACGATGGGAGCATGGAAACGCTTCCCGGTCAAACCGTCCAGGCCTAGCCCTGGCGGGCCTCAGCCGATCCGCACCATGTCTTTGAGCTCGCTCTGGATGTCGTCGGCGGAGGCAAAGCGCAGTTCCTGGCGCGGATGCAGGCCGCGCAGCAGCAGCTTGTCGAAAGCCTCCGGGACGCCGGCAGCGAGCTTGCTCGGGAGCGGCAGGGCCGAGCCCTGCGGCTGCGACCGCGGGTGGACGCCGGTGAGCAGGTGGTAGAGAACCGCGGCCAGCGCGAAGAGATCGCCGGCCTTGTCGAGCTGGTTCTCCGGAGCGCGATAGTGGTCGGCCGGCGCCACGGCATAGGCGAGGCGCCCCAGGCCGAGATCGGTGATCTTCACGAGCCCGCCGGCAACCATGATGTTCGAGGGTTGGAGCGAGCCGTGCACGAGGCCCTTGGCGTGGAGCGCTGCGAGCGCCTGCGCGAGCACGCGACCCAGGCTGTGGGCCTGCTGGAACGTCATCTTATGGCCGTTCTTCAAAGCCTCGGCGAAGTTGCGGCCCTTCACCAGTTCGGTCACGACGCACTTGTCGCCCGCCAAATCCACCAGGCCCAGCACCTTGGCCACGTTCGGGTGGGAGAAGAGCGCCGCGGCCTTGAGGTCGGCCACGAGAGCCGCCCCGACGCCCTCGCCACGCAGCAGCGGTGCTGGCAGGGCCCGCAGCGCCACGCCGCGACCGTCGGTCGTGTCTTCGGCGCGATACACGATACCGAGCACGCCGCGGCCGATCTCCTCCTTGCGCCCGAAGCGTGGCGGTTTCGGGGCCGGGGCGGCCGGCGGAGCGACGACGGCTGGCGGGGCGGGGGCGGGATAGGGGGCGGTCGGGGTCGCGGTCGAGATGCCTGCCGCCTGCAAGCGCGCCACGCGCTCGTTCACGTCGCGATGCCGCAGGTCCTCGGCGAGAATCTTCTTGTAGAGGCTGAGCGCCTCGCGGGGATTGCCCGAGGCCTCATGGCCCGCCGCGAGCCAGTAGTTGAGATCGAGGTTCGCCGGCGTCACGGGATCGTTGCCCAGAAGCTTCTGCAGCCGCTCGACGGCAAGGCCTGGCATCTTCCCCTCGACGAACAGCTGGGCGAGAAGCTCGGTGGCCGCACGATAGTTCTCGTCGCTGGAGCTCACGTGCTGCAGCAGTGAGATCGCGCGCTCGCGGTCGCCTGAGCGGGCCGCGGCCTCGCCGCTCTTGAAGGTCAGGCCGGCCTTCTCGAACAGCTCGATCGCCTGTTTGTCGTCGCCGAGTTCCTCGTAGAACTTGGCCGCCGTCTCGTATTCCTGGCCACGCTCGTAGCTGGCCGCCGCGCGCTCTTTGAGCCCAGCGCGCACGTAGACGTTGGCCGCCGCCAGGAAGCTGTCGCCGGCCTCGTAGGCGCCGGCCGCCTCGGCCAGCATGCCGATCGACTCGAACAGCTCGGCCGAGCGCAGATAATCCTGGCCCTCCTGGAAGTAGCGGGCGGCCTCGGGCACCTTCTCCTGCTTGAGGGCCACCTCGCCGCGCAGCGTGGCGGCCTTGACCGCGTCGCCCGCCCGTTCGTACGCCGAGGCCGCGCCCTCGGAATCCTCGGCCCGCATCAGCAGCTCCGCGGCCTTCGCGTGCTGCCCCAGGGCCGTGAGCGCGGCGGCGGCCTCCTTGAAGTAGCTACCCTTGTTGTAGGCCTGAAAAGCCCGGTTCAGGTCGCCGGCCTTCTCGTACAGGCGTCCGGCCAGCAGGGCGCTGCGCTGGTCGGCATTCTGCGCAGTCGCGGAGTAGGTCGTGGAGTGCGAGACGTTCTCGGTGAAATGGCGCTCGTGGCACTCGGCCGCCTTCAGAAAATCGCCGGTCTTCTCGTAGGCCTCGGCGGCGCGCAACGGGTAGCCGCTCTTCACGTAGAGATCCGCCGCCCGGCCCCAATCGCCCGCGACGCCCGACAGCCGCGCGGCCTCGAGCGTATTCCCCTTCTCGAGGAAGAGGGCCGCGGCCCGCGCGGGCTTGTTCGCCTGGATGAAGACCGCCGCTGCCTTCTTGTAGTCGCCGTGCTGAAGAAAAAGCTCCGCGGCGCGATCGAGCCTGCCCATCTTCTCGAGGACCGAAGCAGCCGCGAAGAGTTCCTGGCCCTCGGTATAGACGTCGACCGCCTCCTGGAGCCGGTGGCTCTCCTCGTAGTAGCGGCCCGCGGAGAGCCAGTTGCCGTTCTTCTTTTCGCGCGCGACGGCCTTGTCGATCTTGCGATCGGCGTAGCCCTTTCCGAGCAACTTGCCGAGCCAGGCGTCGAGGCCAGGGCCGCCGGTGCCGCTGATCCGGCGACCTGCCACGAACTTCTGGAAGACGAACCACCCGGCCAATGCGGAGGCGATCCAGGGGACGTACGGGTTGTCGAGGATGAGGGAAAAAACCTGGTCCATCGCGCCCTCTTTTGGGAGGGCCTCCTGTCCTTGGAGCTTTGAAGCGCGGCGGGATTATACCCCCGTGCTATCCTTCCGCGCGTTCCCCAAGAAGAGGTCGTGTCAGGAGCGGACGGATGAAGCAGGCGGCGGCCTCGTGCGCGGAGGTGAGGCCTGTGCGACGTCACGACGTGGATCGCGGGCGCCGTGGCCGCGCTGCTCACGCGCACCGGAACTGATCGAGAGTCGCTTGGTCCTCAAGTACCTCTACGGAAATCGTGAACGAGCGTAACTTGCTATGGCCGTTGACTTAAGGGACCGTCTGCCGCTATCCTCGCAACACCTTCGTGTCCCCGTGAGCACAGGCCCTGGCAAGGACGTCCCGGCGCCTCATCCCGAGAACCTCTCGGTTGACTCGCCTGAGCGTCTGCTGACCTCCGAAGACCTCTTCGGCGACATGGTCGACGAACCGATCCGGGCCGAAGGCCATCCGCGTTCGACTCCGACGCGAGCGATGCCGATCCGCGTGCAGGTGAACGAAGCGGGCGAGTCCGCGCCAGCCAAACCGAAGCCGGCGCAGGTTCTGCCGGAAGACGTGCCGGCGCTTCTCGACGCGTTCGGGGACTCCAGCATCGAGCCCACTCCTGCCGGAGCTACGGCAGAACCGAGGCCCGCGCAGGCCGGAGCAGCAAAGCCCCCCGAACCAGACCCCGAACCCATCGTTACGGCGAAACCCTGGGCGTCGAGCCAGCCGTCGCCGCTGGCGGGCGACGAGGAAGACTTCTCCGGTCTGCTCGACAGCATGGCGCCCACCGACGCACCGCGACCAGAGCTGCCCGAGCCTGTGGTCCACAGCAAAGCCGAGACGCTCGTGCCAGGGATGCTCAAAGCGTTCTCGGAAGGGGCGGAGGCGCCCTCGGACAAAGCGCCCGCCTTCGACGACGAGCCGGCGCCGGAGGCAGCCGCCCCGCCGCGGCCCGAAAGGCCCGTGGTTCCGTCCACCGACCTCGATCAGGTCCTCGAGGGCGTGTTTGCGCCCGCGACCGACTCGGCCCAGGCGCCGGCCGGAACCCCGAAGCTCGCCGAGGACGTGCCCGGCCTGGGCGAACTGCGGAAGCCGGTCCCCCCGCCTGCGAGCCGGACCGCCATCAAGTTCCAGGCCGCGGCGCCGAAGATCGCTGCGGACGGCGAGTCGCGCATGATGCTGGATCTGGCCTCCCTCGCCGAGGACGCGCTGAGCCTCCCGCCGGAGCAGCGGGAGCCGACGGCGCCGGCCTACGCGGCCGGCGTTGGACACGACTTCGGGCCCTACCGTCTGCTCGAGAAGGTGGCCACCGGCGGCATGGCCGAGGTGTTTCGGGCCAAGCGAACGGGGGTCGAGGGCTTCGAGAAGGTGGTCGCGCTGAAGCGCATCCTCCCTCACCTCTCGGACAACAAGGAATTCGTGGACATGTTCGTCGACGAGGCCAAGATGGTGGCGGGGCTCACCCACCCGAACATCGTGCAGATCTTCGACCTCGGCAAGATCGATGACACCTACTTCATCGCGATGGAATACATCGCTGGCCGCGACCTGCGCAGCATCCTGCGGCGCGCCAAGGACAAGGGCATCCCTATCCCGCTCGAGCTGTGCGTGCTGATCGCCGGGCGTGTGGCCGCCGCGCTCGAGTACGCGCATCGCAAGAAGGACGAAGCCGGGCGCGCGCTCAAGATCGTGCACCGCGACGTGAGCCCCCAGAACATCCTGATCGCCTTCGAGGGCGAGGTGAAGCTCACCGATTTCGGGATTGCCAAGGCGACGTCGAAGGCCACCAGCACCGATCGCGGCGCCTTGCGCGGAAAGCTCCTCTACATGAGCCCCGAGCAGGCCCTGGGCAAGCCGATGGATCGCCGCGCGGACGTGTTTTCGCTCGGCGTCTGCTTCTACGAGATGATCACGGACCGCAAGCCCTTCATGGGCACGTCGGAAATGGGCATCTTGGAGATGGTGCGCGAGTGCCGTGTCTCGCCGCCCAGCCTCGTAAACCCGCGCGTGCCCGAGCGCATCGAGAGAGTCGTGATGAAGGCTCTCGACCGCGATCCCGAGCGCCGCTACCAGGACGCGGGAGAGCTGCTGCGCGACCTCGAGCACACGCTCACCCTTCGCCAGCCGCCCACCGCGCTGGAACTCGCCCGGTTCATGGAAGTGCTCTTCGAGAGCGAAGAACGCGGCGTCGCGGTGGCTCCGGAGGAGGCTTCTGTCGAGCCGGCGCCGGCTGCCGAGCGCGACCATCTCGAGATCGACCTCGAACCAGACGAGGCTCCCGCGGCGCCCGCGGCTCAGGAACCCGACGCCAAGCCGGCGCCAGGTCAAGCCGGTTTCGGAGGGCTTCTGAAGAAGTTCGGTATCAAATAGACACTAACAGGAGGAAGTAGCCCGATGGCGCTCTCGAAGGATCAGGCCCAGTTCTATCAGCAGACGCTGGAGATGACGCGCAAGCAGATCGGCGACCTGAACGGCCAGATCGAAGAGGAGCTCGCAAAGGTCAAAGAGCGCCTCGCCGAACTTCAGAACGCCAAGAACGCCGCCAAGCAGATCTACGACGGCGCCTGTCGCATCCTCGGCGTCGAGAACGATCTCGAGAAGGAAGAGGAAGCGGGAGATTGACGCCGGTGGCAGCGAGCGCCGGATTCACTCCGGCCCGAGCGGCAAGCGGGGGAGCGCGTAGCGCGCGGACGGGTGTTGCTCTGCCGATGCCGGTGGCAGCGAGCGCCGGATTCACTCCGGCGCGAGCGACAAGGGGGGGAGCGCGTAGCGCGCGGGGGGGTGCTTTCCCGACGGTACCCCCCCGGACTGCCTAGGATGGCCTGGTTCAAGCGCGAGGAGACCGCCCTCATTTCGGGCGAGCAGGCGAGCCGGATCCCCGAGGGGCTCTGGATCAAGTGCGGTGCTTGCAAGGAGGCGCTCTACCGCAAAGAGGTGATCCAGAATCTCTCGGTCTGCCCCAAGTGCGGTTTCCACTTCCGCATCTCGGCGCGCGCGCGTCTGGCCATGCTCTTCGACGGGCCGTGGCAGGAATTCGACCAGGGCCTGGTGAGCGCCGACCCGCTGCACTTCCACGACACCAAGGCCTACGCGGCGCGCCTCCAGGACGGCAAGGCGAAGACGCAGTCGGCGGATGCCCTGGTGTCGGCGATCGGCGCGATGGAGGGCCTCACGACCATCGTGGCCGCGATGGAGTACGGCTTCATCGGCGGCTCGATGGGTGTCGTCGTCGGCGAGAAGGTGACGCGCGCGATCGAACGAGCCGAGCGCGAGCGGCTGCCGCTCGTCGTGGTCTCGTGCTCGGGGGGCGCGCGCATGATGGAAGGCACGCTGTCGCTCATGCAGATGGCCAAGATCTCGGCGGCGCTCAGCCGCCTCGACGAGGCGCGGCTGCCCTTCATCAGCCTGCTGACCGATCCCACGACCGGCGGGGTCACCGCCTCGTTCGCGATGCTAGGCGATCTGAACGTGGCGGAGCCCGGCGCCCTGATCGGCTTCGCCGGGCCCCGCGTCATCGAACAGACGATCCGCCAGAAGCTGCCCGAGGGTTTTCAGCGCGCGGAATTCCTGCTCGAGCACGGCATGCTCGACATGATCGTGGACCGGCGCGAGCTCAAGAAGACGCTCGCCCGCTGTATCCGCCTGCTCAGTACTTGATCCCGGCGTCCTTACCACGGGCGCGCAGCGAGTCGACGACGACCTGGTCGAAGGCGTCCTGGCTGCCCGACTCCTTCCCCAGGTACGCCTCGCGCTGTTTCTGCAGGTCGAGGATGCGGGTCTGCAGCTTGGCGCGCTTGTCCTTCTGCGAGGCGAGGTAGGCGATCGCCTCGGCGTCGGTCTTGCCAGCCAGCGTCGCCGGCGGCGCGCCCGCCTGTCTGGTGGCGGCCAGTTCCTGCTTCTGCTCGGCGAGCGGCATGTCGACGAGATCCTTCTCGGCGATGCGGCCGGAGGCCGCGAAGTACGACGCAGCCTCCGCGGCCGCCGGCGCCGCCATGTTCGCGCGGGCCGCGAGCTTCGCATCGGTCCTGGCACGCTCGTCGCGGCTGCCGCCGACGACGGCCGTCGAGGCCAACTCGCCGTTGAGCCGCGAAAGGTCGGCATCCACCGGCGTCACCCTCACCGGCATGCCGCCGTCACCGCCAATCTGCGCATAGGTCCCGCCCCCGAGCGACGCGACCTCCTGCCAGATCTGGGCCGTCAGCGCATCGCCGCCGCACTGGATCGCCTCGATGCCGATGCCCCGAGTCGCAGCCTCGCGCACATGCCGGCGGTAGTCGAAGCCGTCCTGGTAGTCGAGATGCGGCGGCGCGTCGCCCACGAGAAAAATCACGCGCATGCCGCGGCTTTTCGACCAGGACACCTTGTGGACCGCGGCAGAGAGCGCGGCCGAGACGTGCTCGGGCGTGTCGCCGCCACCGGCGGCCTGGAACGACATCAGGTTCTGGTAGACCTCGTCCATGTCGCCCGTGAAATCGAAGACACGGGTGACGTACTGGTCCCCGAGGTCACGATAGCCGACGAGGGCGATGCGCAGCTCCGGCCGCGGCCGGCCTTCGCCGATGCGGCGCGCGATCGACCAGATCCGGCGCTTCGCGCCGTCGATCAGCCCGCCCATGCTGCCGGTGGTGTCGAGCACGAACGTCACCTCGACCAGCGGCCTGTTGCCATTCGACACGGCCGGCGGCACCTTGGCCGCGGGCGGCGTCACTCCGGAAGCCAGAACAAAGGCCAGAAGCAGGTTCGTCATTGCACCCTCCTGGGTGCGTTACAGCTCTGGTGCCGCGCTTATTCCCGGTGCTTTGGCCTGCTCCCGACTCCGGATGAACGCCCTGCGAAGCGTGCGGAGGATCACTCCCGGAGCTGGGGTTCAGACGTATTCAGACGTATGATGAAGGTAGCGGGGCGGTGTCATTGACGGCGGGGAGGGCCTCATGAGCGACCGGATCGACCGGCGAGCGGCAATAGAGTTCGCGATGCTGATGCTGGGCGGAGCGGCGATCACGATTTCGGGTTGCGGGGGGGGTGGGGGTTCATCGAGTCCCACGAACCCGAGCTCCCCGGCTGGGCCCGGGGATGAGGTCGGGACCATCTCGGCGAACCATGGGCACACCGCCGTCATCACCGCCGCACAGCTCTCGGCAGGCAACGGATTCTCGCTGGGTATCCGAGGCAGTTCGGCGCACCCCCACACCGTGGAGCTCTCGGGCACGGAGGTCGTGCAGATCCGCGACGGGCAGCGGGTCGCGAAAGTGTCCAGCTCGGACGACGGCCACACCCACACGGTGACCTTCAACTAAGTCGACAAGAACAGGCGCCCGGCGTAGGCTCCGGGCGATGATGACGATCGACCTCAACGCCGATGTCGGCGAGGCCTTCGGGGCTTGGTCGATGGGCGATGACGCGGGCCTCCTCGCGTGCGTCAGTTCGGCCAACGTGGCCTGCGGCTTCCACGCGGGCGATCCGCAGGTGATGGACCGGACCGTGGCGCTGTGCGCGCGGCTGCGTGTCGCCGTCGGCGCGCATCCCGGCTACTTCGACCTGCGCGGCTTCGGCCGCCGGCCGCTCGCCGCGGACCCGGCCGAGGTCGAGACCGACGTGCTCTATCAGGTGGGCGCGCTCGCCGCTTTTGCCCGGGCCCACGGCACGCCGATCGTGCACGTGAAGCCGCACGGCGCGCTCTATAACCAGGCTGCGGGCGACCAGCTGCTCGCCCACGCCGTGGCCCGCGCCGTCGCTCGCGCCGGCCGCGACCTGGTGGTCGTGGGTCTCGCTTCCTCGAGCTTGATGCGGCGCGCCGCGGAAGCCGAGGGTCTGCGCTTCGCCGCCGAGGCCTTTGCCGATCGCCGCTACCAGGCCGATGGCTCGCTGCAATCGCGCCAGCTCGAGGGGGCCGTGCTCACGGATTCGGCAGCGGTCGCGGCACAGGCCGTCTCGATCGTCCGCGACGGCTTTGCGATCGCGGCCGATGGAACGCGCGTGTCGCTGCGGGCCGACACGCTCTGCCTGCATGGCGACACGCCGGGCGCCGCCCTGCATGCGCGGCAAGTGCGCGCGAGCCTCGAGGCTGCCGGCGTTCGCATCGCGCCGCTCTCGCGTTGAGCCTCTTTCCGCGCGTGCTGCCCGTCGGCGACGCCGCGGCCACGATCGAACTCGGCGATCAGGTCGATCTCGAGCTCGGCGCCAGGGTGCGAGCACTCGACCGGAGGCTGCTCGAGCGCCCGTTCCCCGGATTCATTGAATCCGTGCCCACGTATCGGTCGCTGCTCGCCGTCTACGACCCGCGTGCCGCAGGCTTCGACGAGGTCTCGGCCTGGCTGCTTTCGGCTCTGCCGCCAGCAGGCGTCGAGGTTTCGACAGGCGCCCTTCACCGACTGCCGACGGTCTACGGCGGGGAGCATGGGCCGGATCTCGAGGCGGTCGCGCGAGGCTGTAGACTCGCACCAGGCGAGGTGGTGGCCCGACACGCCGGCACGGAATACACGGCGATGATGCTGGGCTTCGGTCCGGGCTTCGCCTACCTCGGCCTCTTGCCGGCTGAGCTCGAAACGCCGCGCCGCGCGACGCCGCGCACACGCGTACCCGCCGGCTCGGTCGCGATCGCCGGCCGCCAGACGGCCGTCTACCCGGCGGCCACGGCCGGAGGCTGGAACCTGATCGGGTGGACCGCGGCGCCGCTGTTCGATCCCTTCCGCGAGGAGCCGGCGCTGATCCGGCCGGGCGACCGCGTGCGCTTCGAACCGGTGGAGGCGCCGGTCGAGCCGGAGCCGGCCCGGCGCCCCGAAAACGCCAGCGCCAACCCCGTGATCGAGGTCGAGCAGCCTGGCCTGCTCACGACCGTCCAAGACCGGGGGCGGCGAGGACACAGGCGTCACGGTGTGAGCGCAGCGGGCGCGCTCGACTGGCCTGCTCTTGCCGCGGCGAATCGCGCCCTCGGCAATCCGCAAGACGCCGCCGCACTCGAGTGCACGGTGACGGGGCCACGGTTGTGCTTTCGCGCCAGTGTCGCCTTCGCGATCGCGGGCGCCGATCTGGGCGCAGTCCTCGAGCGCAGTGATCTCGGCCCGTGGCCCGTGCCGCACGGAGCGCGCGTACTGGCGCGCGCCGGCAACGTCCTCTCGTTCGGAGGCCGCCGCAGCGGCTGCCGGGCCTATGTCGCCTTCGCCGGCGGCCTCGAGGTGGCGCGCGTGCTCGGCTCGCGAGCCACCGATCTCGCGGGCGGCTTCGGGGGCCTGGACGGGCGAGCCCTGCGCGTGGGCGACCTCTTGGCCGTCGGGCCCGCGCCGCCTTCCGGAGCAGCCCCGGAACCACAGCGTGGGGCGCCAGCCTCGAGGCTGTGCGCCCGGGTGATCCTGGGGCCGCAGGCCGAGCGCTTCGACGGCGCGGCTCTCGAGCGCTTCCTGAAACAGGAGTGGGCTGTCGGAGCCGCGTCCGACCGCGCGGCTTTGCGCCTCGAAGGTGGAGCGCTGTGGCACCGAGGATCCGGGGAGATCGTCTCCGACGCGATGCTCCCCGGCTGCATCCAGGTCCCGCCGGACGGAGATCCGATCCTGATGCTCGCCGACGCACCGACGACCGGCGGTTATCCGAAGATCGCCACGGTCGTCTCGGCAGACCTGCCCTCCCTGGCGCAGCTCGTCCCGGGAGAGGCACGACTGCGGTTCGCCGAGGTAAGATCTGACGCTTTCCCCGAGGAGGAAGTCCGATGAAGTCCTACCAGATGCTGATCGACGGCGAGTGGGTGGCGGCAGGCTCGGGCAAGAGCTTCGACGTCGTGAACCCCGCGACCGCCGAGGTGATGGCAAAGTGTCCAGAGGCCGGCGCCGCCGACGTGGATCTGGCCGTCAAAGCGGCCCGGCGCGCCTTCGAGATCGGCTGGCGGGACGTGACCGGCCAGGAGCGGGGCCGCATCCTGCTGCGTCTCGCCGAGAAGATGAGGCAGGAACTTCCCCGGCTCGCCGAGATCGAGACACGGAATTCGGGCAAGCCGATCGTCGAATCGGAATACGACCTCACCGATGTCGCGACCTGCTTCGAGTACTACGGTGGGCTCGCGACCAAGCTCCACGGCGAGGTGCTGAACGTTCCCGACAACGCGATCTCGATGGCGCTGCGCGAGCCGCTCGGCGTGGCGGGCCAGATCATCCCGTGGAACTACCCGCTGTTGATGGCCGCCTGGAAACTGGCGCCCGCGATCTGCGCGGGCTGCACGATGGTGATCAAGCCCGCCGAACAGACACCGCTCACGCTGCTCGAGTTCGCCCGCTTCTTCGAGGAGGCCGGGCTGCCGAAAGGCGTCGTGAATGTCGTGACCGGCTTCGGCGAGACGGGGGCCGCGATCGTCTCCCATGCTGATGTGGACAAGATCGCCTTCACCGGCAGCATGGAGGTCGGCAAGATCATCATGCGTAACGCGGCCGAAACGTTGAAGAAGGTCAGCCTCGAGCTGGGCGGCAAGTCCCCCAACATCTTCTTCGCCGACGCGGATTTCGAGGCGGCCGTAGACGGCGCGCTGTTCGGCGTGTTCATCAACCAGGGCGAGGTCTGTTCCGCGGGCAGCCGGGTCCTCGTCGAGCGGCCGATCTACAAGAAGATGCTCGACGCGATGATCGAGAAGGCGAAGACCATCAAGCTCGGCGACGGCATGGACCGGGCCACCAAGATGGGCCCGGTCGTTTCGAAGGAGCAGCTGCAACGCGTCCTCAAGTACCAGGAGCTCGGCAAGCAGGAAGCGAAGCTGGGAACGGGCGGCGGGCGTCCCGCCGATGCTGCGCTCCAGAAGGGCTACTTCGTGCAGCCCACGATCTTCTACGACGTTGCCAACTCGGCGCGGATCGCCCGCGAGGAGATCTTCGGCCCCGTGATGGCCGTGATCCCCTTCGACGACGAGGCCGAGGCGCTCAAGATCGCGAACGACACGCCCTTCGGCCTGGCCGCTGCGGTGTGGAGCCGCGACATCTTCAAGTGCCTGCGTATGGTCAAGCGGATCCAGGCGGGCATCGTGTGGGTGAACCACATGCAGCCCACCTACGTCGAGGCGCCGTGGGGTGGCTACAAGATGAGCGGCGTCGGTCGCGAGCTCGGCCCCTGGGGCGCCGAGGAGTACATGCAGGTCAAGCAGGTCCACATCAACCTGAACGAGACGCCGATCGGCTGGTATTGACCGACCAGGAGCATCGCCGGCAGCCGCGCTTCGTGGTGGAGGGTCTCCACGGCAGGATGACGTTCGCCTCCGAGGTGGAGATCGTCAACATGAGCCTGTCGGGCGTGGCACTCAAGCTCGGCCGGCGCCTCAACATCGGCAGCGAGTACATGCTCAAGCTGGAGGTGAACGTCAAGACGCTCTCGGTGAAAGGCGTGATCGTCTGGTCGGCGCTCGACGCGCACAAGACGGGTGCCCAGGGCGAGGACGTTCTCGTCTACTCCGCCGGCATGAAGTTCACAGACATGCTCACCCAGCGGCTGAGCGAGCTGGTCGCCTTCATCGACGAAAACAAGCTGATCGAGGAGAAGCGTCTCGGCGGCCTGCGTTTCCACATCGACGCCCCGGGCAAGGCCTTGCTCGACGTGCCGCGGCCCTATCACGTGAAGGTGATCAGCGTCCGCGGGATGCTGATCGAGGCGGACTACCGCCTCGATCTCGAGCAACACTGTCCGATGGAGATGACCATGCAGGAAGGCGAGCCGCCGCTGGCCTTTCTGGGCCGGGTCGCGTTTTGCGGCGCCCCGGCCGCGTCGACAGGCCTGCTTCAGTTGGGCATCGAGTTCCTGGAGTTGCCCGGCGCCGATCGCAACCGGCTCGAGGCTTTCATCCAGAGCCTTGCGAAGAAGCTCTGAACCCCTGGCGGTCTGGGCGGCCGGAGCGCTCTTGCTCGCGGTCGCGGCCGCCGCACAGCAAGGCCCGCCGCACGAAACCGGGCCGTTCCGAAAGCCGGATCTGGTCGAGCTCGTGACGCTCGAGAAGACGCTCCGGCTCGATATCCGCTACGCGACCGGGAACAACTTCGCCGGGCGACCCGTCTACTCGGAGGCGCGCGCTTTCTTGCAGCGGCCGGCCGCCGTGGCGCTCGTGCGCGCTCATCGCTGTCTGCGCGAGAAGGGCTTCGGCCTGTTGATCTTCGATGGCTATCGCCCGTGGTCCGTCACCAAGCTCTTCTGGGATGTCGTCTCTCCGGACCAGCGTGAGTTCGTCGCAGATCCCGCGAAGGGCTCGAAGCACAACCGTGGCTGCGCCGTGGATCTGTCCCTTTTCGACCTCGCCACTGGCGCCGAGATCGAGATGCCGAGCGCCTACGACGAGATGTCCGAGCGTTCCCACCCTTCGTACCAAGCCGGCTCGGCGGCGGCGCGCGCGGCCCGCGAGACGTTGCGCTCCGCCATGGAGAAGGAAGACTTCAGCATCGAGCCCAACGAGTGGTGGCATTTCAACTATCGGGATTGGGCCGCTTACCCCATCGCCGACATCCCGTTCGCCGCGCTCGGCAAGGAGGCCGCCGCCGCCCCGCCTTGAAACGACGCCGCGCTTCTCGCGCCACGCCTGGGCGGCATCGAAGGACCGGGGTAGACTCCGGAGGAGGAGGGTGCGAATGGGCAAGCTGGCGATGCTTCTACTGTTGGTCGGGCTCGGGCTCGTGCTGGTGGCGGGCGCTTGCGGCGTGAGCCAGTACAACAGCCTGGTCGGCCTCGGACAGGCCGTGGATGCGCAGTGGGCGCAGGTCGAGAACGTGTACCAGCGTCGTGCCGACCTGATTCCGAACCTGGTGGCGACCGTCAAGGGCGCCGCGAACTTCGAACAGTCGACGCTGAGCGCGGTCACCGAGGCCCGGGCGAGTGTCGGCAAGGTGCAGATCTCCGGCAAGGAGTTGCTCGACAACCCGCAGGCTTTCGCGGCGTGGCAGCAGGCGCAGAACGGCCTGTCGGGCGCTCTGTCACGGCTCATGGCCGTGGCCGAGGCCTACCCCGACCTCAAGGCGACGGCGAACTTCCGGGACCTGCAGGCCCAGCTCGAGGGGACCGAGAACCGCATCAGCGTCGAGCGCATGCGTTTCAACGAAGCCG
Source organism: uncultured Acidobacteriota bacterium (assembly GCA_964442185.1). Lineage (GTDB taxonomy): Bacteria > Acidobacteriota > Vicinamibacteria > Fen-336 > Fen-336 > CADEEV01. The sequence goes on along the minus strand of CAYTWT010000189.1, from coordinate 6,798 downwards.
CCCAGACCTACAGCACGGCGCGGCTCCGTTTCCCCACGAACCTCGTCGCCAACCTCATGGGCTTCCGCGACAAACCCTACTTCAAGGCGGCGGCCGGAGCCGAGCAAGCCCCCAAGGTCGAGTTCGGCTTCGGCGCGACGCCGGCGCCCGCGCCCTAGGTCCGCGCCCCGATCGGAAGTCTGAGAGCTACGAAGGCGATGCGCCTTCCCGGAATCATCGCCGCTGCGCTGCTCCTCGCCGGCCCCGCCTGGGCCAGCGAGGCGGCGCTCCCGGCGCTACCCATCCGGTATTTCAACGATTACGCGAGCCTCGTGTCGGCGGTGGACGGCGCGCGCTTCGAAACCCAGCTCCGCGGCTTCGATACCGAGACCTCTAACCAGGTCGTGGTGGCGATCTTTCCCGAGTTGCCGTCGCCTTCTCTCGAAGACTTCACGATTCGCACCGCGCAGGGCTGGCGCGCAGGCCGCAAGAAGCTCGACAACGGCGTCGTGCTGTTCGTGTTCGTCAAGGACCGGAAGATCCGGCTCGAGGTGGGCTACGGCCTCGAGGGCGCGTTGCCCGACGCGCTCGCGAAGCGCATCGTCGACGACGAGATCGCGAGCCGCTTCCGCGCCGGCGATCCGGTCGGAGGTCTCAGCGCGGGAATCGACGCGATCCTGAAGGCGACGCGCGGCGAGTACAAGCCGAGCGCCCGGGGCCGCTCTGCGGGCTCGATCCTGCTCCAGGTCCTGCTGCTCGTCGTCATGGTCGTGGTGGTGCTCGCCCTGCTCCAGGCCCAGATGGGATCGGCGCTTTACACCGGCGGTGGCTATCGGACGTATCGGCGCGGAGGATGGCGTGGCGGCGGCTGGGGCGGCGGCGGCTGGGGCGGCGCTTCGAGCGGGGGCGGGTTTTCGGGTGGTGGCGGTGGCTTCGGCGGCGGCGGCGCGTCGGGAAGCTGGTAGGCGGGAGATCTCACACATGCAGCTCCACGACTTTCTGAGCAAGGTCGATCACGGGCGGGTCGTGGAAGCGATTCGTAGCGCCGAGGCGCGCTCGCGTGGCGAGATTCGAGTTCACGTGAGCCACCGCGCGGTCGACGACGCGCAGGCGGCCGCGGCGCTTGAGTTCGAGAAGCTCGGGATGACGGCGACGAAGCGGCGCAATGGCGTGCTGCTGTACGTCGCGCCCAAGGTGCGCCGCTTCGCCGTGATCGGCGACATCGGCATCCACGACAAGGGCGGACGAGACCTGTGGCCGAAGCTGGCCGCGCAGATCGAGGCGGCGTTCCGTGACGGACGCTATACGGAGGGGCTCGTCGAGGCCGTTGCACAGGCGGGCGAGCTTCTCGCGCAGCACTTCCCCAGAACCGCGGGCGCGGACGTGAACGAGCTGCCAGACCAGATCTCGGAGGACCGTTGAGCCAAAGCCCCGACGTGGTGGTTGCCGGAGCCGGAGTCCTGGGCGTCTTCACGGCGCTCTCGCTGGTCGAGCGAGGGGCGCGCGTCGTCCTGACCGACCCCTGGGAGCCAGGCCACCCGCGCGCGACTTCTTCTTCCGAGAGCCGCGTGATTCGCTCGCTCTACGGCAAGGACGCGTTCTACAGCGAGTGGGCGTGGCGCGCGATCTCGGCCTGGGAGCGCTGGGAAGGCGAGCTGGGCCGGCAGATCTTCTACAGGACGGGCGTGCTGTGGATGGCGCGCGAAGCCGATGGCTACGAGGCGGCCGGCGAGGCCGTGCTGCAAAAACTGAAGATTCCCGTCGAGCGGCTCGAACCCGAAGCGCTCACTGCGCGTCATGCCGTGATCGGCACCGAAGGCCTGCGTTTCGCGATCTTCGAGCCACGCGCCGGAGCGCTGCTCGCGCGCGAGTCCGTGCGCCGTCTGGCCGAAGCCTTCGTGCGCCGCGGCGGCCGCCTGATGCACGGCGCGGCCGAGCCGGGGGCGACGACAAAGGGCCGGCTTGCCGAAATTCGCGTCGGCTCCGAGACGATCGCCGCCGAGCACTTCGTCTTTGCGTGCGGCCCCTGGCTCCCGCAGCTCTTTCCCGATCTGCTTCGCGAAACGATCCGTGTCCACCGTGCCGAGGAGCTGTATTTCGGCGTGCCCAAGGGCGAAGCCGGCTTCGACGCCGAGCATCTACCGGCCTGGCTCGAAATCGGCGCCTACTATGGAATTCCCGCCCTCGACGGCCGCGCCTTCAAGATCGGCATCGACACGCCCGGCCCGGAGATCGACCCGACGAGCGCCGAACGCTGTCTCGATCCTGCGAGCGTCCCAGCCGTGCGCGAGTATCTTCGACGACGCTTCCCCGCCCTCGCGGACGCGCCGGTCGTCGACTCACGGGTCTGTACCTACGAGCTGACGCCAGACGAACACCTGCTGATCGACCGGCATCCCGCGATGGAAAACCTCTGGCTCGTCGGCGGCGGCTCGGGCCACGCCTTCAAACTGGGCCCGGTCGTCGGCGAAGAGGTCGCCGATCTCGTCGGCGGTTCGCGCCCGGAGAGCGAGCCTCGCTTCCGCCTGACACCGCGCACGCCCCGCGCCTGGCGCGAAGCGTGACCGCTTGCTCAGCGTCTAGGACGCCTTGAGCAGGGACGCACGAACCGCCGAGGGCACCTCGATAGCTACGAAGCGGCCAGCCGAGAACAGGTAGTCCTCGCCGCTCTCATCGACGACTCGCAACTGGCCGCGCTGCTCCGCCACTTCATCAGAAATCGCAACGTAGATCTTGTTCTGCTCGAGCGACGCCCCGTAGCCGCGTTTCGAACGCACACGACGAAGCGCTGGCCGGGCTTGCGCTCCCTATTCGAGGTAGCGCTTTGCCTTGAGCTCTTTCTTGCCGATCCCATGCGCTTCATACCAGTGAAGTTCCGCCAAACCAACCCAGCCATCGGGCAGCCGGATCCGAGCCACGCCCTTCATCTTGCGCCAGCGACCCCTCCCGTACCCCGAACCTGCCGCGATGGTCTCGACATCCGTCAGGTCCCCGAGAATCTCGAAGTCCATCGGCTGCAGATTCTACGGCGATTCGACTCCAAGGCCGCGGCGTTTTACTCCAGGATGCCTTCGTCGGCAACTGGGCTTGACCCGCGTCAGCCTCATCTCGTTAGTTAGGCCGCCTCGTGGACCTCTTGTGCGGAGTAGAGTGTCTCGGGCGCGATGTCTGCACCGTTGGGCCAGCCGACGGTGCCGCCGTCCAGGAAGAATCTCCTGAAGTAGGCTTCATCCTGCAGGGGTTCGAACACGGGACCATTGAGCCAGGGCGTGAAGTCCACCGTCTTCTCCCGGCCGTCGCTAAACGTCAAGTGGATCCGGTGTCCGCCCCGGTGGTCAGCACGAACTACTTGCGGTAGGAAGCCCATCGCTACTCCAGAGGCCGGATCCGATCGAGGGTCTGGCCTGCCTTCATTCTGCCCCCCGTCAGTGCCGCCCGCACGTCCTCGGCGGCGCGGCCGTGCGGCAGGTGGAGTAGGACGACATAGCGGCTCGAGCGCTCCACCAGCGTCCCGATCGCCGAGCGACCAGCTTTTCCGATGATGAGATCGCCTTCCCAGTGGCCAGGCACAGCGCGATCTGCAACCTCGGGTGGGCGATCGCTGATCAGGATCATGTTTCGGAGCCGGCCGGCACCGGATTGTTCAGTCCGCATCTGGGGACGTCGCTGCGCCCGTCCCGTCCGGAGACAAGCCGTGAGCTCCCTGCGCAGCCCTCCGCGAGCCTGAATGAATAGCGTCTTGTAGATCGTTTCGTGCGAAACCCGCATGTCCAGGTCGTCAGGATAGTCATAGACCAGCCGGGTGGCGATCTGCTGCGGAGACCAATGTGCGAGTAGACCGCGCTCGACCTCGCGGCACAACCTCGAGTCGACCGCCAGCTTCGCCGGCTTGGGTCGCTGGCCGCGCTTGATGGCCTCGCTGTCGGCCCACCATGCGCGATAGGCGCTGCGGGGACCGCTCCAGGCCAGCTCTCGCGAAATCGTCGAGGGAGCCCTCCCCAGTCGCACCGCGATCATCCGCAGTGAGTCCCCGGCGACCAGGCCGCGCGAAAGCTCCTCACGCTCCGCGAGCGACAGGCGTAGCGCAGAACGCTCTTTCACCCGGCGGCGCTTCAACCCGCCAGTGAGAGCCAGGAAGCGCTGGATCGACTTCGTCGAGCAGCCCACGGCTGCGGCCGCCGTCTCAAACGTCTCACCGCACTGAATCAGCCGCTCAATCTCCGACCGGTCCGCCTGACTCAGACGCCTTGCGTTCCCCGTCCATTCACGCTCCATCCTGGCCTCCCCGAGCACGCCGCCGCCCAGATCATTGCCGAGATGTTGCGTCGTTCACTTGAGACCACCCACAGATCAGCGGCGAGGCTTCGTCGCTTGCGCCGGCCTCGTCCGCTGCATCTGTTTGTTCGGCAGCACGTGCCGTCGCCGTGAAGCCTTCGACGCCCTCATGGCTGTCCGCAGGGCCTCGTTGACCGCTTCGTCCGTCGGAAAGGCCTCAGCGACCTCAGGCTCCAGAAGAACCAGGTTCACGCCCGCCCGATACCGCTCCAGGTACTTTCCTCGCACCCCGCCAGCCATGGTGGAGAAGTCGTACTCCGCTCGAAGGTCGGGGTCCGGCACGGCCTTATTGCTTTTCTTCATAGAACTTGCGCTCGCGAAAGGTTGCCCGCCTCGCGCTGATTAGACGGATCGCCTCGCCACGATCCGTGTGGGCCACCACAAGGATACGCCCAGACAATGATGCCCCGATGGTTGTGAATCGCGGCTCCTCGATCGAGTGCTCGGGGTCAGGAAACGTCGTGGCCAAAGGGTCATCCAGAACGGTGCCCGCCTCGTGAAAGTCGACGCCATGCTTGGCCAGGTTGGCGAGCGCCTTCCCGGGGTCCCACTCCAGGTTGGCGAGCGCCTTCCCGGGGTCCCACTCGAGGATCACCCGGAGAGTCTACGCTGCCCGGGTGTCTGCAGAACACCGGGGATCACCTGCGAGCGGGCGGTCCCGCCGCCGGCGCCCGCTCGTCAGGTGCAACCGATTGTTCGGCGGCTCGTTGCATCAAAAAGCACTGGGATCCGGCCATGCAGAGGCAAAGCGCGGCCGACTTTTCGCAAGCAGACCCCTCGGGAAGGCTAGAAGCGCATCGATACGGTGAAGGCAACAGCGCGCGCACTCGGAGTGAGAAGGCTGATTGCAATCTTGTCGGTCGATACGATCTGCCATTTTTCGCCATGGGCCAGAAGCGTTCCGGCCAAAGCGCCGACGCCTGCACCCGCCAGGCTGCCCACGGCTATGTACTGACCCTTCGAGTTGGAAAGATCGTAGTTCAATACTTCACAGGCCAACGCTTCGATGATGTCGTTGGGGTTGCACTTTGTTGGAGAGGCGGCGGCGGCCCCGAGGATGGCCCCCGCCGCCGCACCGATGGCGCCGCCGATGAGGGCAGCCTTGGCCTTGGACTTGGGACCGCGGCTCACCTCAAATTTCGTGATCGCGGCGCGCGGTACGACGACAGGATCGGCGCTGCCCTCCTTTCGAAGGATGAGATCGACCCCCTGTACCGCCAGGAGAACACCGATGAGGGGTCGCTCAGCAACGCGTGGGGCCACGACGCGGACGCGGGCACCAGTGGTGACTAGACTCACGTCCTCGCCGCTGCCAGTGACTGGGCATAGAAGGGCGAGAAAACTGAAAAATGGGGGGACCAACGAATACCGCATACGTCACCTCCAGCGAATAGAACGTCTCCAACGCCTGAGCCTCCGTGTCCGCCGAACAAGTAAGTGAACAGATCTGTTCAACCATGAGATCTCCCATATCCGGATCTGTTCATCCTCGGTCCCCGGCGCGGGAGAGGGGACTCGAAGCCGCTGTTGCTCAATCGGTTTAGATGACCCTCGCCCTGGGCAGGCGAGCCTTCTGGAGAGATTGTCCAGCCTGTACAACACGAAAGCCACCCGGTTGACGCTGGCTCCGGGGTCAACGGAAGGAGCCGGCCCTGAAGTCGCGCAGGATCTCGCGCGCCGCGTTGTGGCCGGCCGCGCCCATCACGCCGCCGCCGGGATGGGTGCAGGCGCCGCACATGTAGAGGCCGCGCAGCGGCGTGCGGTAGTCGGCGTAGCCCGGAATCGGGCGCATGAAGAACATCTGGTCGAGCGTCATGTCGCCCTGGAAGATGTTGCCGTGGGTCAGGCCGAAGTCGCGCTCGAGATCCAGCGGGGAGATCACCTGGCGGTGCAAGACTGAGGCGGCGAAATTCGGCGCGTGGCGCGTCAGGATCTCGGTCACGCGGTCCCCGAATGTTTCCTTCTCGGTGTCCCAGGTTCCCTGCTTCAACTCGTAGGGCGCGAACTGGCAGAAGACGGACATGATGTGGCGGCCCTTGGGCGCGATCGAATCGTCGTAGACGGTCGGGATCACGGCCTCCAGGAACGGCTGCGACGACCAGCTCCCGTACTTGGCTTCGTCGTAGGCGCGCTCCATGTAGTCGAGCGACGGGCAGATGTCGATGGTGCCGGCGTGCTGCGGGCCGGGGGCCGAGCCGCGCAGCGCCGTGAAGTCGGGCAGCTCGCAGAGCGCGTAGTTGACCTTGACCGAGGAGCCCTGGGCGCGGAAGCGCTCGACCTTGCGCGCGAACGCGGGCGGCAGCTCCCGTTTCGCGTCGAGCAGCTTCAGGAACGTGACGTTCGGATCCGCGTTCGAGACTACGGCGCGGGCGCGCACCTCTTCGCCGCCGCGGATGACGACACCCACGGCCTTCCCGTTCTCGACCAGGATGCGCTCGACCGGCGCGTCGCAGCGGATCGTTGCGCCCCGGTGGCGTGCCTCGG
>CAYTWT010000188.1:0-5046 GCA_964442185.1 uncultured Acidobacteriota bacterium | reverse complement strand
ATCGCGCTCGTCTCGAGGGGCGTACGCCGCGCCAGGAAGAGGAAGTGTCGTCCATCGGGAAGGAAGCTCGGGTAGGCGTGGGTCTCCGACGCGCCCTTTTCCACCGTGGTGACCGCCGTGGGCGCGCCGCCTGACGACGAGGCCTTGTAGATCGCTCCATCGGTCTCATTGTTGAACAAGAGAATCCCGTCCTGACTCCACTCGCCGAAAGACAAGGTGTCCTTGATGCTGAAGAGTGGGAGGGACGGCCCTCCGGCCACGGCAATCTTCTTGATCTCGGGGGCGACCCAGAAGGCCAGGAAGCGGCTGTCGTCCGACCACATGAGATCGGCGGCTCCTTCGGTGCCGGGCAGGGGGCGGGCCTCCATGGAGTCGAGCGGGCGTACCCAAACCGAGGTCTTGCCGTCGACGGTGGCCAGGAACGCGAGCATGCTCCCGTCGGGGGACAGGTTCGCGTATTGGAGGCTGGCGGCCCGGCCCGGGACCGGGACCACGAAACGGGAGGAGCGCAGAGCCGTCGCGGGCTTCCACCGCGAGGCCAGGAAGAGCGTGGCCCCCGACGCGACGAGCGGGAGGACGCCGGCCAGGATCCAAGCCAGGCGCTCGCGGCTCTTGCGCCGCGCCGCCACCGGCGCCGGCACTCCGGCCGCCGAGCCGGCCTCCGCGATCCACTTCAGCTCCTGCATCACGTCGTGGGCGGTCTGCAGGCGGTCGTCTGGGTCCTTGGCCAGGCACACCTTCACGAGCCGCTCCAGCGCCGGTGGAGCCATGGGCTGGACCGACGCAAGCGGAGGCGGCTCCGCGGACAGGATGGCGGCGATCAGGCTTGCCTGGCTCTTGCCGGTGAAGGCCCTCTTGCCCGCGGCCATCTCATAGAGGAGCGAGCCGAGCGCAAAGATGTCGGAGCGGGCGTCCGCTTCCTTCGCTTCGAGCTGTTCTGGGGCCATGTACTGGAACGTCCCGAGCACCGTGCCATGCTCCGTCAACGGGCGCGCCGAGGTCTCGAGCGCTGAGAGCATCGAGGCTACCGGTGCGGCCTGCGCACCGTGAAGCTTGGCCAGGCCGAAATCCAAGAGCTTGGTCCCCGCCTTCGTCAGCATCACGTTGCCCGGCTTCAAGTCGCGGTGGACGATGCCCTGACGGTGGGCCTTGTCCAGCGCGTCCGCGATCTCGATGCCGTAGCGCAGCACTTGCTCGGTGGGGAGCGGGCCCCGGCTCAGCCGATCCGCAAGGGTCTCGCCCTCGAGGTACTCCATGACCAGGAAGTTGGTGCCGTCCTGGCAGCCGACGTCGAAGAGCGCGCAGATGTGGGGATGGTTCAGGCTGGAAACGGCCCGCGCTTCGCGCTCGAAGCGCTCGCGCAGGCCGGGGTCGGCCGCGAGATGCTGGGGAAGGACCTTGAGGGCGACGGTGCGGTCGAGCCGCGTGTCCTTCGCGCGGTAGACCTCGCCCATCCCGCCCGCCCCAAGGGGGGCCAGGACTTCGTACGGCCCGAGTTGGGCGCCAGGTTCGAGAGGCATTGGACTCGCGAGGGACGGGCCAGTATAGCGGAGGCTGGGAGATCCGACTTCCGCGGCGAGCAGCCCATGCCCCGGAGGTCGACAGCAACGCCAGCACTGCCTACAATGCAGGCAAGGAGGCTGGCATGGCGAGCGTCACCATTCGAAACCTTGATGAAAAGACCAAGGCGCGGCTGCGAGTTCGGGCCGCCCAGCATGGTCGGTCGATGGAGGAAGAAGCCCGCACGCTCCTAAGGACCGCTCTGCGGGAGGACACCGTCGCCGGAGGCAACCTAGCTGACGCCATCCGGGCTCGCTTTCGGCGCCTTGGGGGTGTCGACCTTCGACTGCCCGCCCGCGAGCCGATCCGCGACCCGCCGAAGCTTGGCCGATGATCATTCTCGATACGAACGTCTTGTCGGAGTTGATGAAACCCGCGCCCTTCGGGAATGTCGTCGACTGGATGACCGCCCAGCCCACCGCCAGCCTCTACACGACCAGCATCACGCAAGCGGAGATCCTCCACGGCCTGATGCTTCTGCCCAGGGGCCGACGTCGAAGTGCGCTCGAGGCCGCGGCTACGTCCATGTTCGCCGAGGATTTCGGCGGCCGGATCCTCGGATTCGGCACAGACGCGGCTCCACCGTATGCTCAGATTGCTTCCGATCGGCGCCGCGCCGGCCGTCCCATTTCGCACTTCGATGCCCAGATCGCAGCCATCGCTCGTTTCACGGGCGGGGCGATCGCCACGCGCAACGTGACCGACTTCGATGCCTGCGGCGTGACCGTCCTGGACCCCTGGACCTCGTAGGGCCCGAATCCGCGAGTACGTTTCAGCGTGCGGGCGCGCTCTTGCGCAGCAAGCCGATCTGGCCGCTGTGGTACACGGTGTGACGGATCGCAGCCCGCACCTGGAAGCGCGCGTCAAAGTCCCGGCCCGGGATGCGGGCGGCAAGGTCCGCGTCGGAAAGGCGGCCGACGCACGCCGTCAGCGCATCGTGCGTCTCGAGCAGCGCCTTTCCCGCCTCGCCCCAGGCCTGGGCTGTGGCTCGGGCAACCGCCGGGAAGTCTCCGGCTTCCGGTTCCTCGACGGCGGTTCCCTCCAGCCGGCGGCGGAAAACGTCCGTCCACGCGGTCAGATGGAGGACCACTTCCCAGATGGTGTGGGCGTCGGCGAGGGGACGCGCCGCCGCCATCTCCACCGACACGCCTTCGAGCAACTCGTTGAGCGCGGGTCCGTGCCAGGTGTCGCCGTGGGCCAGCGTCGCGAGCTCCCGGGCCAGAAGGGCGGCCTCTGAGTCGGCCTCGGACGGCCCACCGCCCGCGACCACCTCGAAATGCTCGACGTTGGGCTCGAGCGCCGTGAGGAAGCGCTTGTCCTCCGGGTAGTAACGGGCCCGTTCGGGATCAGCGCCGGCGAAGCGACGGATGCCCTCCATCGAATCCCACAGCGACAGGACGCGGAAGCGCTCCTGCTCGCCTTCCCGGCGCCTTAGGACGTAGACGCCCCGGTTGCCGCTCGTGGCCACCAGGTCCTCGACCCCGGTGCGGCGGAGGTAATCCGCGTACGCGTCGGCCTCCTCGGCCTTCGTGAGGCCGTCCCAGATTCTTGCGATCATCGTCTGACCTCCTTCGACCCGGTGCCGAGCCGTTCCGACGCGCGCGACAGCGCGGAGCGGCTCCCGTCCCCGTAACCTTCAAAAGCTATAATTGATAGTTACAAGGTAAGACCTCCGCCGTAACCTGTCAAGGGGCTCTCGTGGGTTACCATGACGACTGCTTGGGCACGCCCGCCTCCCCCGCGGCAACCATGAAGCTCGTCGGCGGGGACCCGTGTCTCGACTTCGCCAACACGGTCGGGGGACGGGCGCCGGCGCTGGGCGGTGCCCACGCGCGGGTGCGGGCCGACAAGCTCGCCGCCTACTCCGACTTCGTGGCCTGGGGCGTCCACGCGGGGCTCGTGGGCGAGCGCGCGGGGTACGCGCTGCTCCGCTTCGCCGCTCTACACCCCCGTGCGGCCTTCGCCGCGCTGGGCCGGGCGCTCGCGTTCCGGGACGCGCTCTACTCGACGTTGCGGGCGCTCATGCTCGGCCGGCGACCAGCCCCCGCCGGCCTCGGGTTGATCAACGCCGAGATCGCGGCCTGCCGCAGCCGTGAGCTGCTGACGGCCCGACGCGAGGGACTCCGCTGGGAGTGGCGCGGCTCCGCCGAGCGGCTGGAGTCTCCCTTGTGGCCGGTGGTCCGGGCGGCGGCGGCGCTGCTGACCTCGTCGGAGCTGAAGCACCTGCGGCAGTGCGGCGGCGACGATTGCGGCTGGCTGTTTCTCGACCGGAGCCGCAACCACAGCCGTCAGTGGTGCACGATGGAAGATTGCGGCAACGTCTCGAAAGTGCGGCGCTTCCGCCGTCGGCGCGCCGGCCCCCGCGGCCCGGGCCTCTAGGCCAGCATCTCGAAACTAGCGAGCCTCCTCGGGATCGACCAACACCAGGACTCGCGCTACGACCTCCCGCATGACTTCCGCGGGAACCTGTGCCGCGTACCGGGCGCGACGCACACGCCAGTCTAGACTCTTGACCTGGTCGGCAAGCACAACGCCCTGAAGCTTGAGTCCGGGAGGCAGGGCCACCTCGAACGGGTAGCCCTTCACGTGCGAAGTGACCGGGCAGAAGAGGGCCAGGCCAACGCGGCGGTTGTAGTCGCGAGGCGAGATGACGAGCGCAGGCCTCGTGCCCGCCTGCTCGTGTCCGGCTTGCGGCGTGAACTCGAGCCAGACCAAATCGCCCCGGGCGGGCGTGTAGCGGCCGGCCATCAAAAAGCCTCTCGACCAACCGAGGCCCCGGTGTCAACCGCCGAGTGGAGATTGGCGCGCTTCACGCGCTTAAGCAGATCGGAGAGCCGGTACCGTGGTCGCTCGACAGGCCGGATCACGATGGCGTCGTCGTCTGCCGAGAGCTCGACCTTCGTCCCCGGCCGGAGCTTGGCCCCGGTGGCAAGGGAGCGCGGAATCCGGACGCCCAGGCTGTTTCCCCACTTCTGGACCTTGGTTTCCATGGACGCCCTCCGTATATACTCTGAGTATACTACGCGTCGCCCCGCGAGGGGGCATGGTACAGGGGTGAGACGTGCTCGGCGACCGCAGCAAGGCGATCGCAGCCGCGGCCCAAGCCGTCGCCCGCGGCTACTTCTTGAGCCCCGCGGGCCAATTCAGCACGATGGTCAGCGGGTGATCTCGGCCGCCGTCAGGGTCCCGTCGAGCGCCTGGTGGAAGATCTCTCTGCCATCGCCGCGCCAGTAGTGGTAGAAGCCTCCCGATGTGGGGATGGTTCAGGCTGGAAACGGCCCGCGCTTCGCGCTCGAAGCGCTCGCGCAAACCGGGGTCAGCCGCGAGATGCTGCGGAAGGACCTCGAGGGCGACGGTGCGGTCGAGCCTGGTGTCCTTCGCGCGGTAGACCTCGCCCATCCCGCCCGCCCCGAGGGGGGCCAGGACTTCGTGGGGCCCGAGCTGAGCGCCAGGTTCGAGGGGCATCGACTCGCGAGAGAGGGCCCA
>CAYTWT010000187.1:0-23100 GCA_964442185.1 uncultured Acidobacteriota bacterium | reverse complement strand
TGCCCGAGCTCGAGTTGCTGGGCGGCTTCAATCGCTACCGCGATCCCGGACTTCTCAATAGCCCCAGCTTCGACGCCTTTCCACCGGACCTGCGCGGCAGCCTGAACCCGAAGCCCGCAAGCCTGTGGGGCGGCATCGCGCATCTGAAGCAGACGCTCTTCAGTTTCAAGGTCGGCCGCGCCATCAAGGCCGCGAAGCTGGGCACGCAATACGGCGCGGAGCAGATCCACGCCGCGCAACAGGACGTCTCGCTGCTCGCGGTGCACGTCTACAACGACCACCTGCTGGCGATCGAGCAGGTGCGCGTGGCCGAGAAGTCGGTGCGCCAGAAGGAAGAGCACCTCAAGATGGCGCAGAACCGCTATGCGGCGGGTGTCGCCACCGAGCTCGACGTGCTGCGCTCCAACGTGGACCTCGAGAACCAGCGCACCCAGCTGCTGCGCTACCGGGGGCGCGCCGAGATCACGCGCAGCCGCCTGAATGCGGTCATGGTGCGGCCGATCGACACGCCGATCGAGCCGACCGACAGCCTCGGCTACGTGCCGCTCGACGTGCCGGTCGAGGAGGCCGTGCGCATCGCCTGGGAGAATCGCCCCGAAGCCAGGGCCGTGGCGCTCAGTGAACGGATCTACGATACCTTCATCGGAATCGCCCGGGCCGAGCATCAGCCGAGCCTCGATTTCGACGCGAACTGGGGCTACTCGGTGCGCCAGTTCGACAACCTCGGGCAGAGGGATTTCCAGGCATGGAACCTCGGGATCAACCTCAAGATTCCGCTGTTCGACGGCTTCCGCACCGCCGGCAAGGTCGCGCAGGCGCGTGCGGAACGCGCCAAGGTCACGCAGGACCGGGTGGCGCTCGAGAACGAAATAAGGCTCGAGGCGAAAGGCGCCTGGGACCGCCTGGGCGTGGCGAAGGGGATCTACGAGGCTTCCGAGCTCAACGTGCAGCAGGCGCAGAAGGCCCTCGACATGACGCAGGCCAACTACAACTACGGCGCCGCCACGCTGCTCGACGTGCTCGACGCGCAGGCGGCCCTGACGCTGGCCGAGAGCACGCGTGTCGAGGCGCTCTTCGAACACGCGAACGCCCGCGCCCGGATGCGTTACGTGATGGCGCGCGACGTGCTGGACCCGCAGCCGGGCTCGCCTGCAATCGCCAAGACAGGAGATCAGTGATGACGCCGCGCCTCTTGCTCGCCCTCCCCGTGGCCGCCGCGGCCCTCTCGCTCACCGGTTGCAGCCGCCAGGCCCAGACCTCTACCGAGAAGCTGCGCGGCGTTCCGGTTCGCACCGCCACGGTCGAGGCGCGCGACCTGGACGACATCCTGGCGCTGAACGGAACGCTGCGGCCCAGGGCCCAGGTGCAGGTCGTGGCCGAAGTCGGGGCCCGCCTGCTGCGCGTGGTCCGCGACGAAGGCTCGCGCGTAGCGGCGGGCGAAACGCTGGCCGTTCTCGACGACACCGACTATCGTCTCTCCCACGACCGCGCCAAGGCGGTGCTGGCCGTAGCCGACGCCAACCGGGCGCACGCCCTCGTGGAGAAGGAGCGGGCGGACAACCTGCGCAAGACCGGCGGCATCACCGACAAGGACCAGCTCTCCGCCCAGGTGAGCCTGCAGGTGGCCGAGGCGAGCCTGGCCCAGGCGCGCGCCGAGGCCGCGATCGCCGCCACGCAGCAGGCGCGCTGCATCGTGAAGGGGCCCTTCGCGGGTCGCGTCGGCAAACGCCACGCCGACCCCGGCGCGATGCTCGCGCACGGCACGCCCATCTTCACCGTCGTCGACGACGCCGTGCTCGAGTTCCGCGCTTCCGTGCCGTCGAACGACTACGCGAGAGCGAAGCTGGGCGCGCCCGCCGAAGTGCGCGTGGATGCGCTGCCGAGTCTCCGGATCTACGGCAAGGTGGCGCGTGTCACGCCGCTCGTCGAGGAACGCACGCGCTCGTTCGAGGTCGTGATCGAAGTGCCGGGACAGAAAGACCTGGTGGGAGGCCTGTTCGGCCGCGCCGAGGTTCGCGCCGGGCGCATCCTGGGCGCGCTGGTCGTGCCACCGGCAGCGCTCGTGCGCGACGGCGGGGCGGCCGGCGAGGCGCAGGCCTTCGTGGTCGCCGCGGGCAAGGCCGAGCGTCGCATGCTCTGGCTCGGCGTCGAAGGCGCCACGGCGATCCAGGTCACGAAGGGCCTGCTGGCGGGCGACGTGGTCGTCCTCGATCCGCCCGCGGCACTCTCCTCGGGCGTACCGGTCGAGATCCAGAACGGGGTCCAGTAGTCCATGTTCCTCTCCGACCTGTCGATCAAGCAACCGGTCTTCGCCACCATGATGATGGTGGCGCTGGCGGTGCTCGGCCTCAGCTCTTACCGGCAGCTGAACGTCGACCAGTTTCCCAACGTCGAGTTTCCGATCGTCACGGTCACGACCCAGTACCCCGGCGCCTCGCCGGAGACCGTCGAGCGCGAGGTCACGAAGAAGATCGAGGAGGCGATCAACACCGTGGAGGGCATCAAGCACGTCGAGTCGACGTCGCAGGAGGGCCTCTCGAACATCCTGATCATCTTCCGCCTCGAGGTCGGCACGCAGGTCGCCTCCCAGGACATCCGCGGCAAGGTGGCGTCGATCCGCGGCGAGCTGCCGCGCGAGATCGAAGAGCCGATCGTCCAGCGCCTCGATCCGAACGCGCTGCCGATCGTTTCGATCGCCGTGAACGCCCCGGGCCTCACGCCCCAGGCGGCCACCAGCCTCATGGATAAGGTGATCAAACGGCGCTTCGAGAACGTCGCCGGCGTGGGGGCCGTGAACCTCGTGGGCGACTCGAAGCGCGAGATCCAGGTCGTCGTCGATCGCATGCGCCTCGAGGCCTATCAGCTTTCGCTCGCGCAGGTGGTGGATGCGCTACGGCTCGAGAACATCGACTTCCCGGCGGGCTCGGCGGATCGCGGCACGACAGAGGCGCTGGTCCGCGTGGCGGCGCGCGGCAAGAGCGCCCAGGACATCGAGCGCATTCCGGTCAAGCGGGCAGACGACACGACGATCTACGTTCGGGACCTGGCGCAGGTCGTGGATGGGGTGGAGCAGCCCAAGAACCTGGCCTTCTTCGACGAGCGTCCAGCTCTCGCCCTGGACATCCTGAAACAGTCCGGCGCGAACACCGTGGCCGTGGCCGACGGCGTGCGCGCCATGTTCGAGAAGACGGCGAAAGAACTGCCGCCCGGCGTCTCGCTCCGGATCGTCCGCGACGACTCGACCTTTATTCGCGACTCCATCCACGACGTGAACTCGACCATGCTCGTGGGCGGCCTGCTGACCGTCCTGATCGTGTTCCTGTTCCTGAACTCCTGGCGCTCCACCGTCATCACGGGCCTGACGCTGCCGATCTCGGTGATCGCCTCCTTCACCGTCATGAAGGCCTTCGGCTTCACGCTGAACATCATGACGCTGATGGGCCTGTCGCTCGCGATCGGGATGCTGATCGACGACGCGATCGTCGTGCGCGAGAACATCGTCCGGCACCTGCAGCGGGGCAAGGGTCACTTCGAGGCCGCCCGGGATGGCACGGCCGAGATCGGCCTCGCGGTCATGGCCACCAGCTTCACGATCGTCGCGGTGTTCATCCCCGTGGCCTTCATGGGCGGCCTGGTGGGCCGCTTCTTCTACGAGTTCGGCATCACGGTCGCAGCGGCCGTGCTGGTGTCGCTGTTCGTTAGCTTCACGCTCGACCCGATGCTGTCGTCCCGCTGGGTGGACCCCGACATCGACCAAGCGCGTGCGGGCAACTGGGTTCACCACGCCCTGCAAGGCTTCAACCGCTGGTTCGATTCACTGCACGGCAAGTACGAGCGGCTGCTCGCCTGGTCGCTCGAGCATCGGCCCGCCGTGCTGGCGCTCGCCCTGGTCGCGTTCCTGGGCAGCTTCCCGATCCTGGGCGTGCTGGGCGGCGACTTCATGCCCGACTTCAACCGCGGCGAGTACCAGATCGCACTCAAGGCGACGCCTGGCGCGACGCTGCGCGAGACCGGCGACCGCGCCCAGCAGATGGTGCGGCGCCTCAAGAGCCTGCCCGACGTCGAGTATACGTACACGACCATCGGCGAATCAGGCTCGAGCTACCGGCCGGTCACCGAAGGCACGACCTACGTGAAGCTCAAGACGGCGCGCGGCAAGAGCTTCAGCCAGGTGCTGAGCGAGGCGCGCCGCGTGATCAGCGACGTGCCCGGGCTCAGCTACGGGTTGTTCGAGGCGGGGCCCTTCGGGCAGAAGCCGATCCAGATCAGCGTGCGCGGCACCGACGTGAACCAGCTGGACCGGATCTCGCGCGAGCTGATGCAAGCAATGCGCAAAGTGCCTGGCGTCGCCGACCTGGAGACGAGCCTCGAGAAATCGAAGCCGGAGCTGAAGGTGCGGCTCGATCGGGCGCGGGCCAGCGACCTGGAGCTGAAGGCCGGCTCGATCGGCGCGACGCTGCGCGCCGCGATCACGGGCGAAGTGGCCTCGGTGATCGAGGACGCCGCCGGAGACAGCCACGACGTGCGCGTGCGGTTGCGGGGCGATCAGCGGCGCTATGCCGACGACCTGCTGAGGCTGCGCGTGCCCAGCGAGCGCGAAGACGACAACCACGACAAGGTGCTGGTGGCGCTCAGCGAGGTGGCGAGCGCGGAGCCGGGGAGCGGCCCGTCCACGATCCGCCGCAAGGACCTGCAGCGCGAAGTGCGCGTCTCGGCCAACCCCGACGGCCGCGCGCTCGGAGAGATCACGGCCGAGATCGAGGCTGCAGCCGCTGGGATCAGCCTGCCGGCGGGCTACGACATCGTCCACGGCGGCGATGCCGAGGAACTCAAGGACATGTTCGCCAACATGTTCCAGGCGCTGTTCCTGGCCGTGGTCTTCATCTACCTGATCCTCGCCTCGCAGTTCGGATCGTTCACGCAGCCACTTTCGATCATGCTGTCGCTGCCGCTTTCGCTCTTCGGCGTGGCGCTGGCGCTGCTGCTCACGAGCGACACGCTCAACATCATGAGCATGATCGGCCTGATCATGCTGATGGGTCTCGTCACCAAGAACGCCATCCTGCTGGTCGACTTCACGAACCAGGCGAAGGCCGCGGGGATGGCGCGGAACGAGGCGCTGATCAAGGCCGGTTCGACGCGCCTCCGCCCGATCGTGATGACGACGCTGGCGATGATCTTCGGGATGCTGCCGCTCGCCCTCGCGATCGGCGCCGGGGCCGAGATGCGCGCGCCGATGGCCCGCGCGGTGATCGGCGGCCTGATCACCTCCACGCTGCTCACGCTGATCGTCGTGCCGGTCGTGTACAGCTATCTCGACGGTCTGCGTCCGGAATCCGTGCGCGAGCTGCTCCGCTTCCGGCGCGAGCGCAAGGCGGACGCCGAATCGATCCCGGGGACCCTACCCGCGCACGACTGAGGCCGGGCTTCCGGGATCAATTGCGGGCGGCGACGGGCAGGGCGACGGCTTTCGGGCTCGCGGTCGGGATCATGACCTGGCCCTCGCTGCCGAGCAGGCTCTGCAGCGTCAGGCGCCCCAGCACCTGGTCGATCACGTCCTGGAGCTGGCGCAGCACGGGCCGGATCGAGCAGTCGCCGAGGTTCATGCATAGCGATTCGATGCCGGCGTGCCGTTCGCAGAACTCCGCGTCGAAGATCCGGCCGCCGAGTCGTGCCAGCACCTCGCCGATCGAGATCGCTTCGGGCGCGCGCGCCAGCGTGTAGCCTCCGGCCTGCCCGCGCGTGCTCTTGACCAGGCCGCCCTTGCGCAGCCCGCGCATGATCTTCGCGACGTTGGGAACCGAGATGCCCTCGCGCTGCGCCAGCTCCGCGATCGTCAGGCTCGCGCCCGCCTCGCGGCCCAGCTGGACCAGGCAGCGGAGGCCGAATTCCTCCTGGGTGCTGAGCTTCATCTAGCGCCTCACATCATCCCGAGCTGCAAGCGCGCCGCATCGGACATCATGGCCTGGTTCCACTGCGGCTCGAAGACGATCTGCGCATCCACTTCCTTGACGCCCGGGATCGTGAGCAGCTTCGACTTCACGTCCTCGCGCAGGTAGTCGCCCATGCCACAGCCCGGGGCCGTGAGCGTGAAGCGTACCGCCACTTTGCTGCCACCCTCCGGGATCTCGGCCACGTCGCACTGGTACACGAGGCCCAGGTCCACGATGTTCACCGGGATCTCGGGGTCAAAGCAGGTCTTCAGTTGACCCCAGGCCAGCTCCTGCACGCTCTTGCCCGCGAGATCCTCCGGCGCCGCCGCCGCCAGCGGCTGCTCCCCGATGGCGTCGGCGTCCTTGCCCTCGACACGGACCATGTAGCCCATGTCCGTCATGACGGTGAACGAGCCGCCGAGCGACTGGGTGAGGAACACGGTCGACCCCGCCTGCAGCGGGATCTTTTCGCCGTAGGGGATCGCGGCCACTTCGAGATCGCGCGAGACCGTCCGGGATTCGCCCTTCATGGCTTCACTCCGTCGAGACCTGTTCGTCTGCACCCATCAGCGCGGCCTTCATGGTGTGCCACGGCAACGAGGCACACTTGACGCGCACGGGAAACTCGCAGACGCCCGAGAACACGGCGAGCTTGCCCAGCTCCGTGCCGCCGGTGCCAGGTTTCGAAGGATCGCCGGTGATCAGGGCATGGAAGCGCTCGAAGAGCGCCACGACCTCGGCCCGGGTCTTGCCCTTCAGGAGCTCCGTCATCATCGAGGCGGACGCCGTGGAGATCGAGCAGCCCCTGCCCACGAAACTCGCGTCCTTCACGACGTCGCCCTCCAGCGCGAGATAGACTGTGGCCTTGTCGCCGCACAGCGGGTTGACGCCGTCGGCCCTGCAGCCGCCCGCGATCTCCCGCAGGTTCCTCGGCCGCTTGCTGTGATCCAGGATCACCTCCTGGTACAGATCGCGCAGCTCGGAGTGAATCCGGCTCGTCGCGCCGTCTGCGGTCACTTGAACATCTCCTGGACCATGCGGACCCCGGCGACCAGCGCGTCGAGCTCCTGGCGCGTGTTGTACAGGCCAAGCGAGGCGCGCGCCGTGGCGGGAATGCCCAGGCGATCCATCACCGGCTGCGCGCAGTGATGGCCGGTGCGGATCGCGATGCCCTCGTAATCGAGAACCGTGCCGATGTCGTGCGGGTGGATCCCGTCCAGGACGAACGACAACACGCCGGCCTTCTCGCGGGCGGTGCCCACGAGTGTCAAGCCCGGCAGCTCTCCGAGCTGCTCGGTGCCGTAGGCAAGCAAGGCGTCCTCGTAGGCGGCGATGCGCTCGAGCCCGAGGTGGGTCAGGTAGTCGAGGGCAGCCCCCAGCGCGATGGCGCCCGCGATGTTCGGCGTGCCCGCCTCGAACTTGTAGGGGATCTCGTTGTAAGTGGTCTTCTCGAAGCTGACCGAGAGGATCATGTCGCCGCCGCCCTGATACGGCGGCATGGCCTTGAGCTGCTCGGCTTTGCCGTACAGCACTCCGATGCCCGTGGGCCCGTAGGCTTTGTGCCCGGAAAAGCCGAGGAAGTCGCAGTTGAGATCCTGTACGTTCACCGGAATGCGCGGCACCGATTGCGCGGCATCGACGAAGATCGGAATACCCCTGGCGTGCGCCAACTCGCCGATCCGCTTTACCGGCAGGAGCGTGCCCAGGGCATTCGAGATGTGGGCGACGGACACCAGCCTGGTTCGCGGCGAGAATGCCGCCTCGATGGTTTCGAGCGGAACCTCACCAGCGTCGGTGATCGGCACCACGCGCAGCCGGGCCCCCTTCTCCTCGCACAGCAGCTGCCACGGCACGATGTTCGAGTGGTGCTCGAGGCCCGTGATCAGGATCTCGTCGCCGGCCTCGATGTGCTTCCGGCCGTAGCTCGAGGCGACGAGGTTGACGGCCTCGGTCGTGCCGCGGGTGAAGACGATTTCCTTCACCGAAGCCGCGCCGAGGAAGCGCTGGACCGTGGCCCGAGACGCCTCGTACGCGTCGGTCGCGCGCATCGACAGCTCGTGAACGCCGCGGTGCACGTTCGCGTAGCACTCTTCGTAAACACGGCGCTCGGCCTCGATCACGGCGTGCGGCTTCTGGGCCGAGGCGGCGTTGTCGAGATAGACGAGCGGCTTGCCGTGAACGCTGCGCGACAGGATCGGGAAGTCGCCGCGGACCTTGGCCACGTCGTAGCCGGCGCTTCGAGCCTCGGTCGTGGTGCTCATGACGCCGCCAAGTGCTGAGCCCCCGGCAGCAGTGAACCAAGTTCGATCTCGAGGGCCGCGCGCAGCGCGGCCACGGGAACGCGCTCGACGAGCTCGCTCGCGAAGGCCCATGTCAGCAGGCCCTTCGCCTCGGCCTCGCCGATGCCGCGCGAGCGCAGGTAGAACAGGGACGCGGGATCGAGCTGGCCGGTGGTCGAGCCGTGCCTGCACTTCACGTCGTCGGCCAGGATCTCGAGCTGGGGCGTCGAGTGGACGAGGGCCGCGCGCGAGAGCAGCAGGTTCTTGTTCGATTGCTGGGCGTCGGTCTTCTGCGCGTCCTTCCGCACCACCACCAGACCGTTGAAGACGCCTCGCGAGCGGCCGTCGACGATCCCCTTGTAAAGCTCCCGGCTGACGCAGCGCGGCTTCGCATGATCGATGCGCGAATGCGTGTCGAGCAGTTGCTCGCCGCGGCCCAGGAACAGGCCGAGCAGCTGGCACTCGCCGCCTTCGCCGTCGAAGCGCTGGTCGATGTCCGTGCGGGCGAGCGCAGAGCCGAGCGCGAAGTGGTGGGATGTGAAGAGGCTGTCACGCCCTTGCTGCGCCGCGAGTGTTGCGACGTGGAAGGCCGCGAGGCCTTCGCGCTGCAGCTTGACATGCGTGAGCTGGGCGCCGTCCTCGACGAGCGCCTCGGTCACCGCGTTCGTCAGGTACAGCTCTCCGCTCGGGCCCAAATAGCTCTCGACGACCGTGGCCTGGCTGCCGCGGCGCGCGAGGATCAAGCTTCGCGGGTAGCAAACCGTGGGCTTGGCGCCCTGGTTCGACGAAAGCCACGCAACCTGAATCGGGCCGGCAACCCGGCTCCCGCTCGTGATCTCGATCACGACGCCATCCTCGAAGAACGCCGTGTTGAGCGCGACGAAGGGATTACGCTCGTCGCTGGCGAGGCGGGCGAGGTGCGCTTCGAGCGTCCCCGGCTCGCTCTCGAGCACGTCGCGGAGCCGGCGAACTCTCACCCCCGAAGCGCGCGCCGTTCTCGACAGCTCGGCCGAGAAGCGTCCGTTCACGAAGACGACCTCAGGGCCAGCGAGGTCGACGGCGCCCAGGCGTCGCAGCTCCTGCGGCGCGATCTGGACCGTGGCCTCAGGCCGCACGAACAGCGTGCGCGCGATCGGCGCCACGTTCGTCTCGCGCCACTGCTCGTCCCGGGTGGTGGGGAAGCCGCGCTCGCTGAAGCGCGTGAAGGCGGCAGTGCGCCGCTCCCGCAGCCAGGGCGCGTCGCTGCGCGCGAGCTGCTCGGCGAAGAGCTCGAACTCTGCGCGCAGGACGTCTTTTTCCTCGGCCACCGGGCTCATCTTTAGATCTACTTCGCCGCCGCGACGGGCTCCTTCTCGAGCCAGGCGTAGCCCTTGGCTTCGAGCTCGAGCGCCATTTCCTTGCCGCCCGACTTCACGATCCGGCCGTCCATCAGGACGTGGACGAAGTCGGGCACGATGTAGTTGAGCAGGCGCTGATAGTGCGTGACGACGAGCATCGCTCGCTCACGATCGCGGAGCTGGTTGACGCCGCGCGCCACGACCTGCAGCGCGTCGATGTCGAGGCCGCTGTCGGTCTCGTCCAGGATCGCGAGGCGCGGGTCGAGGATCGCCATCTGGAAGATCTCGTTGCGCTTCTTCTCGCCGCCCGAAAAGCCCTCGTTGACCGAGCGCTTCACCAGCGCCTCGTCGATCGCAACGACGCGGGCCTTCTCCTTCGCGAGGCTCAGGAAGTCGATTGCGTCGAGCTCGGGCAGGCCGCGATGCTTGCGGATCGCGTTGAGCGCCGCCTTCAAGAAGTAGGCGTTGCTGACCCCGGAGATCTCCACCGGATACTGGAACGCGAGGAAGACGCCTTCCCTGGCCCGCAACTCGGGGCTCATTTCGAGCAGGTTGTGGCCCCGGTACAGCACTTCGCCTGAGGTCACCGTGTAGCCGGGTCGGCCCGCGAGGACGTGAGCGAGTGTGGACTTACCCGAACCGTTCGGGCCCATGATGGCGTGGACCTCGCCAGCGTTGACGGTGAGGTCGAGGCCGCGCAGGATCTCCTTGTCGGCGACCCGCGCGTGGAGCCTTCGAATCTCGAGCATACGTTCTCTCACAGCGTCAGCCGACGCTGCCCTCGAGGCTCACGCCCAGCAGCTTCTGCGCCTCCACGGCGAACTCCATCGGCAGCTCCTTGAAGACTTCCTTGCAGAAGCCGTTCACGATCATGTTGACCGCATCCTCGGGCGAGATGCCGCGCTGCTGGAAGTAGAAGATCTGGTCTTCGCCGATCTTCGAGGTCGAGGCCTCGTGCTCCATCTGGGCACTCGAGTTCTGGACGTCGATGTAGGGGAAGGTGTGGGCCCCGCACTTGTCGCCGAGCAGCAGTGAGTCGCACTGCGAATAATTGCGCGCGCCCTCGGCGCCCTTGCCAATGCGCACCAGGCCGCGATAGCTGTTCTGGCCATGGCCGGCGGAGATGCCCTTGGAAACGATCGTAGAGCGCGTGTTCTTGCCGATGTGGATCATCTTGGTGCCGGTGTCGGCCTGCTGCCAGTTGTTGGTGACGGCGACCGAGTAGAACTCGCCCACGGAGTTGTCGCCGACCAGCAGGCAGCTCGGGTACTTCCAGGTGATCGCCGAGCCGGTCTCGACCTGGGTCCAGGAAATCTTGGAGTTGACGCCGAGACACTTGCCGCGCTTGGTGACGAAGTTGTAGATGCCGCCGATGCCGTCCTTGTCGCCGGGGTACCAGTTCTGCACCGTCGAGTACTTGATCTGCGCGTCGTCGTGGGCGATCAGTTCGACGACCGCGGCGTGCAGCTGGTTTTCGTCGCGGATCGGCGCCGTACAGCCTTCGAGGTAGCTCACGAAAGAGCCCTCCTCGGCGATGATCAGCGTTCGTTCGAACTGGCCGGTATTGGCCGAGTTGATGCGGAAGTAGGTCGAGAGCTCCATCGGGCAGCGCACGCCCTTGGGGATGTAGCAGAACGAGCCGTCCGAGAAGACCGCGGAGTTGAGCGCGGCGAAATAGTTGTCGGTCACCGGAACGACCGAGCCCAGGTACTTGCGCACCAGATCCGGGTGCTTGTGCACGGCCTCCGAGAAGGAGCAGAAGATCACGCCGACCTCTTCGAGCTTGCCCTTGAAGGTGGTCGCCACCGACACGGAATCGAAGACGGCATCGACCGCGACACCGGCGAGCTTCGCGCGTTCCCGGAGGGGGATGCCGAGCTTCTCGTACGTTTCCAGCAGCTTCGGATCCACATCGTCCAGGCTCTTCGGAGCGTCCTTCTTCTGCTTCGGGGCCGAGTAGTAGACGATCGACTGGTAGTCGATCGCCGGGTAGTGCACGTTCGGCCACTTCGGCTCCGTCATCGTGAGCCAGTGTCGGTACGCTTTGAGGCGCCACTCGAGCAGGAACTCCGGTTCGTTCTTCTTCTTCGAGATGAGGCGAACCACGTCTTCGCTGAGCCCCGGGGCAATCGTCTCCGACTCGATGTCGGTGACGAAGCCTGCGGCGTATTCCTTGTTCGCAAGTTCTTGGACGGACGTGACTTCGGAGCTCATGGCCTCTCCTGCTTCCCCACGGCAATTCGATCCTACTGGAATCTATACGAAATAGTCAAGTTAGCGGGCCGCTTCAGAAATCGATGAAGCTCCCGGCGCCGGAGCGGAGTGCGTTCTGGTGGATCCGTTGGGCCGCGGCAACATCCTCGACCGCAAGTCCCAGAGACTTGAAAACCGTGATCTCCTCGGGCGAGCGTCGCCCCGGGTGGGCGCCTGTGAGAACCTCGCCCAGCTCCGCCTGGATGTGAGCGTCGCTGATCGCGCCTTCGGCCTTTGGCATCAGGAAGTCCCCGGCTTCGTTGAGCGCCGACTCGCGCCGGTCGACGAAGAGCCGCGCCGCGACCATGGCCGGCGTGTCGAGCTCGCGAGCGGTCGGCAGGCTCGCGCCGACCGCGTTGACGTGCGCGCCTGCCGCTAGCCATTCGCCGCGCAGGACGGGTTCTCGGGACGCGGTGACGGTGCAGACGAGGTCCGCGCCCAGCACCGCCTCCCGGGCGCTCCCGGCCGCCTCGACGCCAAGCCCGACCCGCTCGGAAGCGTGCTCGGCGAAACGCGCCACGCGCGCCGGATCGCGGCTCCACACGCGCACCCGCCGCAAGCGCCGCGACTCGGCCATGGCCTCGAGGTGGGTGAGCGCTTGAACGCCGGTGCCCAGGATCGCGAGGTCCCCGGCATCCTCCCGTGCCAGAACCCGCGTCGCCACGCCCGACACGGCCGCGGTCCGGATCGCCGTGATCGAGCTCGCGTCCATCACGGCCAGCAGCCGCCCGCGCTCGGCTTCGAAGAGCAGCACCGCGCCCTGGTGGGAGTCGAACTCGGCGCCGTGATTGCCGGGAAAGACCGTGATCGCCTTGAGACCGATCGCCCCGTTCCGGGTGAGGACCGCCGGCATCGTGGCGAAAGCGCTTTGCCCGCCCGGCAGCAAGAGCACTTGCCGCAGCGGCAGGATGGCCTCGCCGCGCGCCAGGCCCCGGAGCGCCGCGGCCATGACATCCATGCACTCGCGCATCGGCAGGAGCCTGGGGACTTCCGACTTCCGGACCACGAGGATCTGCACGCTGCGCCATGTTATAACTCTGATTCCCTCAAGCCCGCGCGCAAGGAGCGCCGATGTCCGAGTCGGTTCAGGATTTAATCAACAAGAAGAACTACTCGAAGGCTGTCGATCTCCTGAAGGCGCAGCTCAAGAAGCGGCCGAGGGACCACCGGCTCCGCCTGCAACTGGCCGACGTCCTCGTCGCCGCAAGTCGCGGCAAGGAAGCCGGGCCGATCCTGATGGGCCTCGCGGACGAGCATGCGCAGGACGGCTTCGCGGCCAAGGCCATCGCGATCCTGAAGCGCATCGAAAGGATCGAGCCGGGTCGGCGCGACGTCGAGGAACGGCTCGCGCACCTGTTCAAGGAAAAGACGAAGCAGTCGCCCTCGGCCTCGCGTCCGGTGGCGGCCGCGCCGGCCTTCGAGATGGGGCTCGAAGAGTTCGATCCGTCGTCGGACCCGATGGCAGGCATGGAGGCGCCGGCGCCCGCGGATCTGGGCTTCGAGGAGCCGCTTGTGGAAGAGCCTGCGCAGTTCGAGCCGGTGCTCGAGGCGCTGCCGGAACTGGAGCCCGTGTTGGAAGCGATTCCCGAGCTGGCCGCCGAGCCCGCCGCCGTCGTCGAGCCCGAGATCGACGAGGACATGGCCTTCGTGGCCGCGGGCGAGGAAGAACCAGCGCAGGCCGACGCGATGCTCTCGACGCCGCTCTTCGCGGGCTTTTCCGAGACGGATCTGGCCGCGGTCATTCACGGCCTCGAGCTGCGGACCTTCGAGCCCGGCGACATCCTGGTGGCCGAGGGCGCGCCGGGCGACAGCCTCTTCATCCTCAGCACCGGCAGCGTCAAGTGCTACGTCCGGAACCCGAAGGGCCACTACATGAAAGTCCACACCCTGAAGGAAGGTGATTTCTTCGGGGAGATCTCGGCGCTCACCGGCAAGCCCCGCACGGCGACGCTCGTCGCGGGCGAGTATTGCGAAGTCCTCGAGCTGAACAAGGCCAACCTCGACGCGATCACGAAGACCCACCCGCAGGTCCGCGAGGTGCTGAAGGACTTTCACGAGCAGCGCGCGCAGAGCACGATCAAGGCCATGATCAAGAACAAGAAGTAGGCTGGGAGGGCGGAGTGCCCGTAGACCCTGCCGCGTTCTCACACGCTCGCGGCCGTGAAGGACCTCAAGAGAGTGCTGGAGGGGAACCACCCGCGGGGGAAGAGGTAAGATAGCCCGATGGCTACGGCGGCGAAGATCCTCTACGCCCACATCGTGAAAGAGCCCGGATACTGCGGCGGCAAGGCCGCCCTGGACGCAACCCGGGTCCGCGTCATGAACGTCGTCTTCCTCCACAAAGAGGGGAAGACTCCCGAGCAGATTCTCGAGGTGTATCCCGACCTCTCCCTCGCACACGTCCACGCCGCGCTCGTCTACTACTACGACCACGTCCAGGAGATCGAGGCCGAGCTCAAGAGAGACGAGGAAGCCGCTGGCCGCTTCGAAGAAGAGAAGGGGGCGGACATCGCTGCGCGGCGGGCCGGCCGGTAGTGGCCGGGCGCTTCGCGCTCTACACCGACGCCGACGTCCAGGGCGCGGTGGTGAAAGCCCTCCAGCAAGCAGGCTGGGACGTGCTGCGCGCCATCGACGCCTTCCCCGAGAGAACTCCCGATCTCACGCATTTCGAGCGCGCCGCGTCGCTCGGCCGTGTCCTCGTCACGAGCGACGACGATCAGAGGCAGCTCGCGCGCCGCTTCTACCGCGAAGCCAAGCCCTTCCCGGGCGTCGTTTGGTGGCCGCAGACGCAGTACCGTCTCATGCGGCCGGGGGACTTCGTGAAACGCTTCGAGGAATATGCCCAGAAGGACGATCCCTTCGTGGCCTACCCCATCCTGCGCCCGAAGTCCTCTGCGTGACGCACAAGGGCCGCACTGTTGAGCCAAGCCGGAACCCACGCGGAGTCTGCTCGCGCTAGCCGCCGGAGTCGGCGGCTTCGGCCAGGGGCGAGGGCGGGGTGGCGTCGTCGAGGGCGTCCAGGTAGCCGTCGGGAAGTGCTACCTTCTGCGTGCCGCCCGCCTTGCCGCGCGAGACGCGCATCGCCTCGGGCGGGAAGGGCAGCGAGCGGTCGACCTCGGCGAGGTTCGCCTCGAGCTCCGCGAGGCTCTTCACGCGCATCAGCCGCTCGCGAAGCGGGGCGCCGCCGCGAAAGCCCTTGGTATACCAGGAACTGTGCTTGCGAAAGGCCCGCATGGCGTTCTCCTCGCCCAACCAGGCGGCGAGCAGCCGTGCGTGCTCGAGCATCACGTCGACGATTCCCCCGAAGTCGGGCGGGTTCTGCGGGGCGCGTCCCGCGAAGACGTCCGCCAGGTCGCGAAACAGCCAGGGCCGGCCCAGGCAGCCGCGGCCGACGATGACACCGTCGCAGCCGGTGCCGCGCATCATCCGGAGCGCGTCCTCGGCTTCCCAGATGTCGCCGTTGCCGAGCACCGGGATGCGCGTGACCGACTGCTTCAAGCGCGCGATCGCGTCCCAGTCGGCCGCGCCGTCGTAGAGCTGCGCCGCGGTGCGGGCGTGGAGCCCCACGGCCGCGCAGCCCTCGTCCTGGCCGATGTGGCCGGCGTCGAGATAGGTCAAGTAGTCGTCGTCGATGCCCTTCCGAAATTTGAGCGTCACGGGCACCGACCCGGCCGCCGCCACCGCGGCGTGCACGATGTTTCGCAGCAGGCGTGGCTTCAGCGGGATCGCAGCCCCGCCGCCCTTGCTCGTGACCTTGCGCACGGGGCAGCCGAAGTTCATGTCGATGTGGTCGACCTTGCCCTCGCCCACGAGCAGTCGCACGGCCTCGCCGACGTAGTGCGGATCGACGCCGTAGAGCTGAAGGCTGCGGGTCGTCTCGCCGGGAGCGAAGCTCGCGAGCAGCAGCGTCTTGCGGTTGCCCTCGACGAGGGCGCGCGCCGTGATCATCTCGCTCACGTAGAGCCCGGCGCCAAAGCGCCGGCACAGGGTTCGAAACGGCGGGTTCGTGACGCCCGCCATCGGCGCCAGCACGACAGGCGGTGACACCCGCAGCGGCCCGATCGTGATGGGCGGGAACTCGCCCGGCGCCGCGGGTGCCACGTCGCGGTTGACCGCGCTGCGATAGATCGCGTCCATGAACCCCCAATGATGACACGGGCCGCCACGCCGCCGCAGCGGATGGCTCGGGCCCCAGCGCAAAGCCGTGCGCTGTGAAGTGCCGGCCGGGATCGACGAGCTACTTCTTCTTGGCGCGATAGCGGACGTGAGGGAGCTTTTCGAAATCCGCATCTTGCGTCCAGACCAAGGCGCCGAGGGCACGCGCGGTGGCGTAGACGATGCTGTCGGCCATCGGCAGCCCGAGCTCCACGCCGAGTCGACCCGCGTCGCATGCGACCGACGCATCCAACTGGATGACAGCTCCTTGCCTTTGCATGGCCGCGGTCGCCCGCATTGCGGCATCGAGCCCGATCTGCTGGAGCATGCGGCGAAACACCTCGGCGATGCAGATCGTGGGCACAGCCAGGTTCTTCTGATCCACGATCGCCGCCGCGAAGAAGCGCGCGTTAGGGCCGTCGGCGAAGTACTCGAGCCAGGCGCTCGAGTCGACGACGTTCACACGCGATCCTCGTCCCTCGGAAGCTCGGTGTCGATGCCGCGAGCGAAGCCCCGGAGCTTCTGGATAGGCTCCGCTGGGACCATCTCGATCCGATCCTGGTGACGAAACACGACCAGCCTCTGGCCCGCCCTGAGCCCGAGAGACTCACGGACTTCCTTCGGAATCACGACCTGAAACTTGGGTGAGACGCGGACCGTGGATGCCATGCGCCAGCGTAGCACGACTTGTCGATCGATCCGAGAGACGTCGTGGCGCACTCTTGACGAGCGACGCGCCGCGGGCGTACGTTGTCCCTTGCCATGAAGAGAGCCATCCGACTCAAGGTCAATGGCCGTCCCGTCTCGCTCGACACCGAAGACGACCGTACGCTGCTCTGGGTGCTGCGCACCGACCTCGCGCTCACCGGCACCAAGTACGGCTGCGGCGCCGGGGTCTGCGGCGCCTGCACCGTGGTCGCGAACGGCCAGGCGCTCCGCTCGTGCCAGGTTACGCTCAAGGACGTCGAAGGCCGGGAGGTCACGACGATCGAGGGGCTGGCCCGAGAGGGCGAGCTCGACCCGCTTCAGCGCGCGTTCCTGGAGCACGGCGGCTTCCAATGCGGCTACTGCACGCCGGGCATGATCATGAACGCCCACGCGCTGCTGCTGAAGACGCCGCAGCCGTCACGCCAGGCGATCGTCGAAGGGATGGACGACAACCTCTGCCGCTGCGGGGCCCACCCGCGGATCCTCGCGGCGATCGAGGCCGCCGCAAGGACCGCCGGAGGCCGCTCGTGAGCGCCGCCCTCGAGCTCGACCGCCGCGAGTTCCTGCGGATCTTCGGCGGCGGCATCGTGGTCACGTTCGCGCTCGGCCCCGAGACGCTCCTCGCGCAGCGAGGTGGAGGCTATCCGACCGACTGGCACGCGTACCTCAAGATCGGCGAGGACGGGCGCGTCAGCGTGTTCTCCGGGAAGATCGAGATGGGCCAGGGTGTCACGACCTCGCTGGCGCAGATGGCCGCCGAGGAGCTGGGCGTCGGCCTCGAGTCGATCGACATGATCATGGGCGACACCGACGTCTGCGTGTGGGACGCGGGGACGTACGGATCGCTCACGACGCGCATGTTCGGGCCGGCCCTGCGCGCTGCGGCCGCCGAGGCGAAAGCCGTTTTGATGCAGCTCGCCGCAGAACGGCTCGGCGTGCCGAAGGCGCAGCTCACGGCCGGCAACGGCAACGTGTGGGTCACGGACCAGAAGACCCGCAGTGTGAGCTACGCCGAGCTGGCCAAGGGCCAGGCGCTCGCGCGCAAGCTGGATGAGAAGGCGGTGCTGCGCTCGGTCAAAGAGTTCCAGACGATGGGCCGCTCGCCGCTGCGGGTCGACGGCAAGGACAAGGTCACGGGCGCCGCGAAGTACGCAGCCGACGTCCGGCTCCCCGGCATGCTGTACGCCAAGGTCCTGCGCCCTCCGGCCCACGGCGCGAAGCTCGTGAAGGCCGACACCGCAAACGCCGCCAAGGCGAGCGGCGTCACGCTCGTCAATGAAGACGCGATGATCGCCGTCCTCCACGAGAATCCGGAGTCTGCCGAGCGGGCGCTCGCCCTGATCACGGCCGAGTGGACGACGCCGGAGCCGGGGGCCGACCAGGAGGGGATCTTCGACGAGCTGCTGCGAAAAGCGCCAGATCCGGAGACGTTCGAAACCCGGGGCGACACGACCGCAGCGCGCAGTGCGGCAGCAAAGCTCGTGGAGCACACGTATCACAAGGGCTACGTCGCGCACGCGCCGATGGAGCCGCACGCGGCGATCGCCGAAATCAAAGACGGCAAGGCGACGATCTGGGCCTCGACGCAGACGCCGTTCCCGACCCGCGACCGGTTGGCGCAGGTGCTGGGCATGGACGCGAAGAGCGTCCGCGTGATCACGCCGTACGTCGGCGGTGGCTTCGGCGGGAAGTCCGCAGGAAGGCAGGCCGAGGAAGCGGCCACGCTGGCCAAGATCACCGGAAAGCCGGTGCAGGTCGCGTGGACCCGCGCGGAGGAGTTCTTCTACGACACGTTCGATCCCGCCTCGATCGCGAGGGTTGCATCAGCCGTTGACAGCACCGGGAAGATCGCGTTCTGGGAGTACGATGTCTACTTCGCCGGCGGAAGAGGCGCGGAGTTCTTCTACGACGTCCCGAACGTCAAGAGCCGTTTCTTTGGCGGCTGGCGCGGCGCCGGCAGTCAGTCGCATCGCTTCGGCGTCGGCCCGTGGCGCGGGCCCGGCGCGAACATGAACATCTGGGTGCGCGAGTCGCACGTGGACGCGCTGGCCGCTGATGCGGGCCTCGACCCGCTCGAGTTCCGGCTCCGGAACCTGAAGGACGCGCGCATGCGCGGCGTGCTCGAAGCCGCCGCGGTGAAGTTCGGCTGGAAGCCGGCCAAGGCCCCGAGCGGCCGCGGCTTCGGCATCGCCTGCGGCGTGGACGCAGGGACGTACGTCGCCCTGATCGCCGAGGTCCAGGTCGACCGCAAGACCGGCGGCGTCAAGGTCGAGCGCGTGGTGTGCGCGGAAGACATGGGGATCGTCGTCAACCCCGAGGGCGCGACGCAACAAGCGGAGGGCTCGATCATGATGGGCCTCGGCTACGTGCTCACGGAGGAGCTGCGCTTCAGCGGCGGGCGGATCCACGACCAGAACTTCGACAGCTACGAGCTGCCGCGCTTCTCGTGGGCGCCGCGGATCCAGATCGTGCTCGTCAAGAACGACGGCCTCGACCCGCAGGGCGGCGGCGAGCCGGCGATCGTGCCGATGGGCGGCGCCATCGCGAACGCGGTCTTCGACGCGACGGGTAAGCGGGTGACGCGGTTGCCGATCACGCGGGAGCGGTTGAGAGCTGCGCTGGTCTGACACTTGCCGGCGGTCTTCGTGTAGTCGCTCCACGAGCGATTGATCAGCTCGATGAACGCGGGGTTGTGGCAGAGCGGGAAAGGTTTCGGCGTCCATGCCGTCGCTTACCGGGACAACGGCGGCCACGGGCTTGCGTCCGTGCCCTACGGCATAGGCCGCACTCGAGGGCCGCTAAACAACGGCTTCGCCGGGCTGTCGCTGGGGTCAGGCGCGCGCGAGCTCGCGCACGCTCAGCACTTCGTGGTCCGTCGTCTCCCGAACAGCCGTCACCGGCACGGACACCAACGCGACGGTCTCACCCGTCCCCGCAAAGAACTCCAGCTCATAGCCCTCTGGGACATCGCCCCGCCCTGGGTAGTGCTCCACCACTACGCCGATGTCACCCGCCCGGAGTCCTTCCCCGGGAAGGTCTGTCGTCAACACGACGCGTCGGAAGGTTACAGGCATCATGACTTCTCCCCCGGGATCAGGGTGACCAGCCGCGGCGCCGTCTCGCCCCCAAGGACGATCCAGATCGTGCGTACCCAGCCAGCCGCGCCGTTCGGTCCCGTGAGACGTCCAAGGATCTCATACTTCTGCCCGTACGGGGATAGCGTCGCTTGCTCGGCGTTTAGGCTCAGGATCTGCTCACGAATGTCCGAATCCAGGCGCAACCAGTCAGCCCGGGTGTAGCCAAGCCCGGCCAGGTACGTCGCCTTGGCGCGCCCGTCCGGATGGGTCGGGGACAGGACGTAGTCCCGGAGCTTCTCCGGCGCAATCACGGCCTCCGAAGCAGAGAGTCTCATGACGCTCTGATGCTCAGAGTCCCACCTCGAGAGGCCAGGTGGGGTCCGAGCTTCTCGTGTTCACCGTTGTGGTCTGAGATGCAATGAACGGAATCACGCGCAGCAACGTGGCGATCCGAAGTCTAGATCCAGGCCAGCCAATCGCGGGTGGCCAAGATGGAAGGCGGCCCCTAAAAAGGCCGGCTTCAGTGTTTTTGGGATGCCCACCACCCACCTTTTACGTTGATGACAAGGATTCGGGGCACCGCCCACACCGGCCGGGCGCATCAGCTAGCTAGGCAGGTCGGTGATCACCGAGGCCAGCACCGCGGCGAACGACAAGACGAGCCCGGCCACGGCCATCAGCACGTGGTCGCCGCGCTCGGGCTGGAGCGGGTCGAGGATGCGGGCGGTGAGGTAGCCGCCCGCGAGGCCGCCCAGGTGCGCCCAGTTGTCGATGCCGGGGATCATGAAGCCCATCACCAGCCCGCCCAGCGCCCAGCCCCGCGCCGCTTCGGCGATCATCCGGCTGCCGCCACGGCGGCCGTAGTAGAGAATCGCCCCGATCAGCCCGAAGATGGCGGCCGAGGCTCCGATCGTGAAGCCGGCTCCCGTCAGGAAGGGAATCCGCGGCAAGAAGGCCCCGGCCAGGCTGCTCGCCAGGAAGCCGGTCACGCCCGCGACGAGGTAGAGGATCACCGTCCGCGCCGGACCGAAGAGATGAGCCGTCAGCGGAACCAGGTTCCTCACCGACATCATGTTGAAGACGATGTGCAGCAGGCCGCCGTGGAGCCACGTCGCCGACAGCAGCGTCCACCAGCGGCCATAGCGGAACACCGGCACCGACCCGCTCGCGCCGAATCGAAACAGGCTGCGCAAGCCTGGCGACAAGAGTCCCAGCAGCCCGCCGCCACCGATCGTGTCCGGGCTCGCCACGAGCGTCGCGAGATACAGGGCGCCGCAGC
The DNA here is from genome assembly GCA_964442185.1 of uncultured Acidobacteriota bacterium. GTDB lineage: Bacteria > Acidobacteriota > Vicinamibacteria > Fen-336 > Fen-336 > CADEEV01. The sequence goes on along the minus strand of CAYTWT010000187.1, from coordinate 2,079 downwards.
AGAAGAGCACCAGTTGCACGAAGCCCATGTCGTCGCCCGTGTTCCTGAGCACAGCCGAGAAGCCCCACAGCCCGGGTCGCATCCGGCCGCAGCTCAGGCAGCGATCGTCGTTGACGCCTACGAGCTGCCCGCAGGACGGGCAGAGCACCGAGCCTTCGCGCTTTCGGCTGAACACTGCGAGCGAATCCTAGTCGAAGAGGCTTCGTCTTCGGGTGCGGGTCAGCGTGTGGGCCGTGCATAGGGGCTGACGGCGACGAGATCCGATGTCGTCAAGGATCCCAGCCTCCGTTCGATCATCCCGCCCTTGATCGTACGCACGATTCCCGTCGCGAGAGAGGGGAAGAGCAGGCCCGCCCGCTTCCAGTCCACGATCAAGTAATCACCGAACAGCCGCCGCCTGACGTTGCTCGTGACGGCAGCGACGATGAACTCTTGTCGTCCCCGATTGTAGGGGGGCGAACTGACCACGATAGCCGGCCGCAACTTGGTTCCTGACTCGTCCGAGAACACGAAGCCGACCAAAACGATGTCCCCGCGCCTAAGCGCGGTCATAGGCGGAATCGCTCGCGTTGTCCCACAGCTCCGCGAGGACGGGGTCGGTCTGCGCGTTGAGTGTCAGCAGTCCTTCGGAGGCCAGGTCTTCGCGCAAGCGGTCCTGGATCGCTTCCAACACGTAGCGGCCGACGCTGACGTCGCGCCGCGCCGCCGCCAATCGCAAGCCACGGCGCGTCTCCGGCGGCAGGTCCACACTCACGCGGGTGCGCTTGGCTGACGCCGTGTCACCTCGAGCCACGCTCCCTCCTTTGCGCGGCGACCAGTATGGCACCTTGGCGTTATGGTGGCTTGGCGCCGCAAGCCCCGCCCTACCCCCCAAGTTTCCTAATCGAACAGGCCGGGTCCGCGTTCGAGGGCGAGCAAGCGCCGCTTGATGTCGAGGCCGCCGCCGTAGCCTGTGAGCTTGCCCGTGGCGCCGATCACGCGATGACACGGGATCACGATCGCGATCGGGTTCTTGCCGTTAGCGAGGCCCACGGCTCGTGCGGCGTTCGGGTCGCCGATGCGCCGCGCCAGCTCCCCGTACGAGCGCGTCTCACCGTAGGGGATCTCGAGCAGGACGTCCCAGACCCGGTGTTGGAACGGAGTGCCCGTCGGCGCGAGGCGCAGCTCGAAACGGCGCAGGCGACCCGCGAAGTACGCCTCGAGCTGGTTCCGGGCTTCGCGAAAGACCTTGCGAACCTCCTGCCAGTCGGGCGGCGTGCCAGGCGGCCTGCGTCCACGCTGGAACTCGAGGATCGCGAGAGCGCCGTCCTCGCCCGCTAGCAGCAGCGGGCCGACCGGGCTGTCGGTGAGGCAGTAGTTCATCGCTTGCGTTCGCCCCGAATCTCGCTCCATCTTATGTCGAGCTCACGCGGGGTATCGTTCAACACGCTTGAGCTAGAATCCACAACCGGAGGCTCCAGCATGCCCAAGTTGCGTAACGCGAGCGCGATCGCTCTCGTGTGGCTGACCGCCTGCGCGGCGCCGCGCTCGCCTGCGAAGGTGACTCGGCTGGTGGACTTGTACCGGCCGGAGCTCGCTGAGGGCGGCGCCAAAGCTCCTGACCGCCCGCTGCCCCGGACCGAGTGGCGGTTCGACGCCCCGGTAGTGGCCGCCGCGCCGGCCACGCGCGGCTGGGACGCCGCAAGCGCCATCGCGGGCCTCGCGGTGCGGGACGGGCGGCTCGAGGGAAAGGCGACGGGAGAGGTTCCCCTCCTGCACGTGGAGCGCACCCAGGGCCTCGAGGACCACGACCAGCTCCACGAGGTGCAGATCCGCCTCCGCGTCTCCGCGGGAGCGAACGTTGCCGTGAGCTTCGAAGAAGGCGAGAAGCTGGACGTCAAGAAGACCCTGGAGCAGAGGCGCGTGTGGGGCTGGTCGATCACGAGCCCGCTCGTGCCCGGCCCCGAGCTGCGGACCTACACACTGCGCAGTTCGCTTCCCGTGACGGCCTCCGAGATCCGGCACGTGCTCGTGCGGCCGACCGACTCCCCCGGCGCAAGCTTCGCGATCGAGTCCGTGCGGCTCGTCTTCCGGAAGGAG
>CAYTWT010000186.1:0-3037 GCA_964442185.1 uncultured Acidobacteriota bacterium | reverse complement strand
TTGTAGCCGACCACGAGGAAGTGAAGGTTTCTGACCGGATCTCGTCAGCGAGATCAGTCAGCGGGGAGTGGACTCGCGGGAGAGCACGTGGAGCATGTTTGCGATTTCCCGATAGCCGGGCGGGCGCTCGATGACCTCGCGGAGCACGGGCAGGAAGTAGTGGAGTGAGCGGATCGGGGGCAGGGGTGTAGCGAAGGCGTTGTTCCTGATCCTGCGGGCGGCGGCCAGGATGAAAGCGTTTCTGACCGCGTAGGTGGGCACGCCGTTGTGGAAGAGACGATCGGCGAGGTCGCGATCGGCGCGCCGCACATGACCGAGCACGCCCGGCACGGTTCGGTAGAGGTCGAGCACGGCTTGGACGTATCGGTCGCGGCCGGCGGCATCGCTGGTCACGGCCGCTTCCTCCGTTCCGCGGCCTCCTTCTGACTTTCGTGGACGCGATAGCTCTCGCCATCGATGAGGGTGACCTCGGCGTGGTGCGTGAGCTTGTCGAGGAGGGTGGCGATGGAGGTGGCGTTTGGGAAGACGGTGTTCCAGTTGCGAAAGGCGAGGTTGGTGGTGAGGAGTACGGACCCCTTCTCGTAACGCCGGTCGATGACCTTGTAGAGGAGATCGGCGGCATGCGCGTCGTAGGCCAGGTAGCCGACCTCGTCGATGCAGAGGAGCCGGAAGGATGCGTAGCGGGCGACCTTGCGCCGGAAGGTCTCCGGGGAGAGGTCGCCCTGGAGGTTTTCGATCAGCTCGGCTGCGGTGGTGAAGAGGACGGAGTGTCCAGCCTGGACCGCGGCCAAGGCGATGTTTTTCGTGATCATGGTTTTGCCGAGGCCGTTGGTGCCGAGCAGCACGAGGTTGCGGTTCTCGCGCACGAAGTCGAGGGTGAAGGCTCGTTCGATGACGCTCCTCTCGATCTTCTTGGGCCAGTTCCAGTCGAAGTCGGCGAAGGGTTTGAAGCGACCGAGCCGGGCACGATCAAGACGCTGCTCCAAGCTGCGCCGGGTCTTGGCCTCGAGCTCGATGCGGGCGATCTCCTCGATCATCTGCCGCGGGGAAAGGCGCGCCTTGCTCATGCGCGCGAGGAAGTCCTCGAGGTTGGCGGCGATGGAGAGGAGGCCGACCTGGGCCAGAGCCTCGGCGAGGTCACTCCTCGTGTTCGTGGTCGTGGGACGAGAGCTCATCGTAGACCTCCGCGAGATGTGGGTTGACGTGCAAGTCGGCGAGATCGGGGCGGCGAGTGAGGTCGACGGCCAGAGGCAGGGATACCTTGGACGCCCGCTGTCGGCGCATCGCGATGAACGCGACGGAGGATGCGCGGGTGGTCTGGCGTCGCAAGGCCTCCACCACTGCGGCGCGAAACTCGGGATCGCCGTAGCGGTCCAGGATTTTCAGCAGTTGCGCGATCTGCGCCTGCGACGACTCACCGCGGGCGAAGGCCGCTTCGAGGAAAGCCTCCACTTCGGGCGCGGCCGCCAGGAGCCGCGCCGAGGGCACGGACCCGGCCGCCCGGCGTTTCTCGGCGAGGAGGGCCTCCCTGTGACCCGGCGCGGTGACCGACTCACCGCGCTGGTAGCTGCGCCGGTGGCGGACGAGTTCTCGGGCGCCGGCGAGGATTCGCACTTCGGTGTCGGAAACGGCGAGGGTCAGGGTGCGCCCGACGTGATCCGGCGGGATCGAGTAGCGGTTCCCGTCGAAAGGGACGTAGATGGTCTTGCCCGCCTGCAAGCTGACGAGCCGGTCGGTGTCGAATGGGTGGGTGGGCAGGGGCAGCAGCTGGGCCTGTTCCTCGGCCAGGACCTCGGCCACGCGGCGCTGTGGGTCCTGCACCCAGCGCCGCTCCTGACTGATCTCGTCGCGCCAGCGCCAAGCCTGAGCATTGAAGTCCGCGAGGGTCGCGAAGCTGCGGGCGGCGAAGAACGACTCGCGGATGTAACGGATGGCGCGCTCTACCCGTCCTTTCTCGTTCCCGCGGCGCACTCCGCAGGCACGTGGCTCGCAGTGGTATTGAGCGCACAGCTCGAGCAGGCGCGGATGGTAACGAATCGCAGACCCCAGCCGCTCCAGCACCGCGGCCTTGAGGTTGTCGTAGAGCACGATCCTGGGCACGCCCGCGAAGTGGGCGAAGGCCCGCACGTGCCCGCGCAGGAAGTTCTCCTGGGTCTGGTCGAAGAAGAACTCCAGGTACAGCGCGCGCGAGAAGGACAGCGTCATCACGAAGCACGACAACGCGCGCTGGCCGCCCGGCACGGCCACCTTGCCGAAGTGAGCCCAGTCCACCTGGGCCTGCTCGCCCGGAAAGGTGCGCAGCTCGAGAAAAGCCTCGATCCGCCGCGGACGCAGCTCGGCCACCTGGCGGCGCACGGGACGGACACCCCCCGTGTATCCGCGCACGCGCAGCATCTCGTGGATGCGGGTGGCGCGCAGCCGTGGATGCTCCTGCAGGGTCTGCTGGATGAAGCCCAGATACGGCGCCATCGGCGTCGGCCGCGGCAGGCGTGGCCAGCCCACTCGGTCGCTGAGCGCGCCCTGCACCGTCAGCGCGTGCAGGCCCAGCTCCCGTGCGATCGTCCCCACCTTCCAGTGCTCGCCGAAGTACAGCCTGCGGATCCGAGCCACGACCACCGGATCGATCACCGTTGCCTCCCGTGGGATCCACCGGGCCCGTGCGCCCGCACACCACGCACACCGGCGTGGTCATGCGCGGCTCGGCCTGATCCCCTGACGAAGGCACGTTACAGATTCGAGGTGGTCGGGGGGAACCACCGTCCGTCACGTTTTCTCGTTGCTGCTGTCGGTAGCGGCGCTGGCGCTCGGCGTGGTCGAGCCGCGCCCCTTCGTTCGCCTCGAAGCGCAAGCGAACCTGGCGGCGGCTCCGCGCGTATCCGCGACGCCGGCAGGCCGGGCGGCAGTAACCCTGGCCTCGATCGCACGACCGGCAGATGAAGAACAGCCGGCCGCAGAACCGGCAATGTCGCGGCCGCAGCACGACTTCCGAGCGAGGCCATCCACGCCGCATAAAGGGCTGGACAGCACCCCGTCTTCG
>CAYTWT010000185.1:0-7494 GCA_964442185.1 uncultured Acidobacteriota bacterium | reverse complement strand
CTGAACACGAGCGCGTCGCTCAGCCGCCACTTCCGCGATCAGGTGCTGTTCGCCGCTCGCGACGTGTATGTCGCAGCATGATCCGCACGTTGCCCTGCGCCACATGCTCGATCACGCGAGCGAAGCGGTCGGCCTGCTCCGCGGCAAGTCGCGACCGGATCTCGATCGAGATCGCCTGCTCCAGCTCGCGCTGACGCGGCTCGTTGAGATCGTCGGAGAGGCAGCAAGCAGGGTACCGAAGGAGCTTCAGGATCGGCACCCGGCGATCCCGTGGGCGAGATCGTGAGCGCTCGCAATCGGCTGATCCACGGCTACGACTTCCTCGACCTCGATATCCTGTGGGAGATCGTGGCCACCGATCTGCCGGCGCTTGTTCCGCAGATCGAGCAGGCGCTGAAGGGCGGCGGCGCCTGAGCCCGGATTTCACTGTACGTGTCTTGTACCCGCCACCAGGCTCTGGGTTAGGGCGACTTGAGAGGAGTCTAGGTGGCTCTTGGTTGAGTTGCGCTAGCCTTGGACTCGGGAGCCCGTGAGGTCCTCGCGGACATCCTGGCGTTGCTGGTCGGCGAGCACCCGGGCCTCGGCCCGAAGCCCGAGCTGGCGCATCGCGATCACCGCCGCGAACTCGGTGGCGAGCAGCAGCGCCCCCACGGCCAGGCTGCGTGTCACCGCGACGGTCAGCGCCAGCGCGCAGAAGGCGAGCACGGTCCCGTAGATCCAGACCACGACACGGCCGCGGCTCTTCGCGAGCCGCAGCAGCATGTGATGCAGGTGATTGCGGTCCGCCTCGAACATACCGGCGAAGCGCGAGCTGATCGGCCCCTTCGGCCGTTGCACGAAGCGTACGGACATCACCAGCAGCGTGTCGATGACCGGCAGGCCCAGCGCCAGGATCGGAACCAGGATCGCCACGGCGGCGGGCGCCTTCAAGCTCGACTGCACACTGGTGGTGGCGAGCACGAAACCAAGTGTCAGAGAACCCGAGTCCCCGAGGTAGATCCGCGCGGGCGCCCAGTTGTAGCGAAGGAAGCCGAGGCAGCCACCCATCACCGCGGCCATCGCCACGATCGTGAGCGCGTCGCCCTGGAGCAGCGCGTACACCAGGAAACTGCCCGCGATGATCGCCACGACGCCCCCGGCGAGGCCGTCGAGGCCGTCGATGAGATTGATGGCGTTGGTGACGCCGACGATCCACAGCACCGAGGCGGCCTGGCCGAACGCGCCGAGGTCCAGGGTCTGGCCGCCCGGCAAACCGAGCACGTCGAAAGACCAGCCGATACGGACCACCAGAAACGCGGCCAGCAGCTCGACCAGGAACTTGTCGAGGACCGAGACGCCCGAGATGTCGTCCACGAGGCCGACGAGAAAGACCATGAACGTAGCCAGGGCCAGGGCCAGAAGCTCGGTGCGCTGGAAGGGGAGTTGGCCCGTGTTGCGGAGCAGTGCCGCCGCAAACAACAGCGAGATGCCCAAGCCGACCACGACGGCGAGGCCCCCCAGGCGCGGGACGGCCGTCTCCTGCTCCCTGCGGCCCCCGGGTTGGTCCATCGCCTGGATCGCGAGCGCCAGGCGCGTGACGATCGACACGAGCGAACTGGTGACGACGGCCGCCACGGCCGCTGCCAGGAACGCCGCGAGAAGCAGGTCGGTATGGAAGGGCATCGGTTAACCGAGGAACCTTGGCTTCAAGGGTTACATGATACAACGCTTGGCAAGCCCTGACGCTCAAATCGTTCCATTGATCAGCCGGTAGCGCCTCGAATCGCGGACCCGGGTCTCGACTCTCACCCGATCGCGAACAAAGATGGTATTGCCATCCGCTTCAGAAGCCTCCTCCAACCGACGACCAAACGGGTCATAGGCGGAGGCTGAGAAGCCATGTTGCTGCATCAGGGAAACCAGATCAGCGTCGCTAACCCCGTAGCGGGCGCCGCTTCCGTTCGTCTCCATGACGACTGCAAGCAAGCGGGGGTCGGCCAAGGTGCGGCCGCCGCCTAATAGAACTGCGCGCTCGTGCCCTTCGACGTCGATCTTGATCAGTATGGGGACATCCGAGCCCACCAGTTCGTCCAGAGTGCGGACTGGGACGGAGGTGGCCGGGAGGTCTTCTCCCGCCGCAAGGACATGGTTCGCAGTATCCAAACCCTTTGTGAACCGTAACGCGCCCGAAGCGTCCGAAAGGCCACATTGGCAAGCCTGGACACGGCTGGCAAGTCCATTGAGGGCAACGTTGCGCTGGAGATTCAGGAATGTCTCAGGAACGGGCTCTACAGACGTCACCCGCGCCCGCACAGCGCCGGCAGCCAGCACCGTGTAGCTTCCCACATTTGCGCCAACATCCAGAAAATGCTCATCCGCTCGCAGGAGGTGCAGCACGAAGGCCATGTCCCGCACTTCGTGCAGGCCGCAGTACCAGTTGCCGGTGGCCCCGGTCATACCCCGCGTTGCAAAAAGCGAAGTGCCCTCGACGAACGGCAGTGCGACCGGCCCGGGCATCAGCCGCGAAGCCAGCTGCCAGCGGACCACCCGGCCGAGCGCGACCAGTCGATGGTCGGCGTTCAAGGGGTGGTTCCAGACAAAGGTCAACAGCTGTCGCAGTCCCATCTCAGATCCCGCGAGCCTGCCGTGGCGGCGCGCCCTGGGCGCAGTCCTCGAGCAGCTCCGCGATGCGGCCGGTGTTCTGGACGGCGTCGAAGTGCCCCCGAGCGAAGCGAAGCGCCGCCTCACCTCGCTGCAGTCGCTGCTTCGGGTCGGACGCTTGTGCCACGGCCCGCAGCAGACCTTCCACGTCGCCCTCGGCGACGGCCCAACCCCCTCCCGAGGCCGCGATCCAGTCGAAGGGCTCGCTCTCCCGCGGCCCGACGAAGATCACCGGCCGCCCCAGTGCGAACGCCGCTTGCAGCTTGCTCGGAACGATCAGTCCCTCCCAACCGCTGCGCAGGCTCACCAGATGCACGTCCGCAGCCGCGAGGCTCGCGACCAACTCAGGCTGCGGCACGTACGGGAGCACTTGCACTTGCGCCGCTGGGTTCGCGGACGCGAACGTCGTGACCTCGCCCAGACGCCGTCCGCCACCCGCGAAAGCCCAGAGGGGACCCTCGGCGCCAAGCCGACCCGCAGCCGCGAGGAATTCCTCCAGCCGGTGCCCCAGCCCCATGTTCCCCGAGTAGAGCAGTACGCACGAGTCGCGTGGCCACCCGCGTCGTTCGCGTAGCGCCTGCGGCTGCGATGTCTCTACGGAGGCGGCCCCCGCCATGCCCCACAGCGGCACCCACTCGAGCTGCGTCTTCCCCGAGACGTACGGTAACACCCGCGCGCACATGTGCGGCCCCAGCGCGAGCACCAGCTCCGCACCCGCCAACTGCCGCCGCGTCAACGCCTGCAGCGCGCGATACGCGACGCCTCCGGAGTTCAAGCTCGCGTGGGCTGCCAGCACGTCGGGATACAGGTCCATCACCCAGTGTGCCGACGCGCCCGCACGACGCCCGAGGGCGCGGGAAGCCGTCCAGCCAAGATAGGGCGGCGTTGACAGGCTGAGCGTCACGTCGAACGATCCGAGACGCCTCGCCCGCAGCAAGAGCGCCAGGTGGAACGACAGGTAGTCGGCCGCACGCGCGGCTCCGCGGCGGCCAAAGCCGAAAGCTCGAAGCCGCCGAATCCTCACTCCGTCTCGCATTTCGTCGGCGGGATATTCACCGCCGCCATCGTACGAGCGTCGCGAGCAAAGCGCCGTCACCTCGTGTCCGCGCGCCACCAGGCAGCGCGCCAGATCGTGAAGGTACTGTCCCGTCGGCGCCATGTCCGGGGGATAGAACTGATTGATGAGAAGAAAGCGCGAACTCACCACAGGTGCCAGGCGCCGCGAGTCATCACCCAGGCGGCGAGCAGCGCGTTCGTGGTGGCGTGTGCCGCGACCGGGTCACCGATTCTGCCGCTGCGCCGCAGGACAAGTGCATACACCGCACCGGCCAGCGTTCCCGCGATCCACTGGCCACCGTGCAGGGCGCCGAAGAGCACCGAAGACACCAGGATGGGAAGGAGTGTCAGCTCCTGAAAGCGCACGGATTCGAAGTCGGAGGCCGCCAGACGGCGCGCCAGACAGCCTCGGAACGCCAGCTCTTCCGCAATCGGCACGGTGAGGATCGCCGCCGCCGCGCGAACGGCCAGCCATCCAAGACGCGCCAGGGCGGGCACGGCCACAAGCTCGGCTTCGAAGTCGGCCGGCGTCTGGGGTCCGCTCCAGGAGTCCATGGCGATCCAGGCGGCGAACACGACACCGCCTGCCGCCACGGAAGGCCACCCGAACCTCCAGTCGAGACGGGCGTAGGCGGAGCGGAAGAACCAGAGCGCCGCCGCGGCCGCGACGAAGCGCAAGGGATAGAGCCATTCGAAGCCGGCGGAGGCCGCCCTGGAGAGAAACGACGCGACCAGGATGACGAGAAACGGAGCCAGGTAGGCCGCCGTGGGATTCGCCACGGCCGGCTCGCGAGAGGACGACCGAGGCTCTCGAGCCAGCCAGGGAAGGCGCCCGGCGACGGCGGCGAATGCGAGGGCAATGCCGTTGAAGAGTATCCACCCGGCCTGCGAGTGAAAGCCTCCGAGCGCCACGCTCTTCGCCCCGGCATGGCCGATCAGGATCAGCGCGGTGATTCTTCCGATGTTGGCCACGAAGACGGCCAGCAGCGCCACGGGAACGAGGAGCAGCGCTCGGGGGAAGCGGTTCTCCCGGCGGAAGAACCAGAGCCACGTCGTGCTGAAGACCAGCATCAATGCCAGCCCCTCGACGCCGGAACACCCGCCGCGCACACGGACCCTGAAACTCGGGGTTGCGATTCGCATGGCGTCGGAGTCGAAGCTGACGTCCTGGACGAAGAGCCCGAGGCACGCCTTGGCACAGCGAAACGTCAGGACTTCGAGGGGGTTCGAGCTCGCGCCGTCCCAGTACCACACCAGGCCCAGGACGACTCCGCAGGTCACGAGGCCGCCGATCAGTGCCGGGATCCACACGTCGCCCATCCCGCGCACCAGCGCCGCGAGGCATCGACCCGGGACGAACGCCAGGGCGGCGAGCAGGATCGAGAGAACCGCCGACGCATACAGGAGAGTCACGAGGACCGGGCTTCGGGGGCTACCCGGGAGGACCAGCGGACACAGCACCAGGAAAGTCGAGAACACGGCCAGATGGGCCGCCAGGAAGCCCCAGCCGAGAGGCGTCGAAGCCAGGTCCTCGGAGATCCCTGGGATGAGCGTGCGGACCCTCGAATACCCCAGGGCCAGGAAGACCGAGCAAAACGGCACCGCAAACCACGCCACTCGGTGTCCGCCGAGGCTCGGCTTGAACGGCCCGGAGATGAGGGCCCACTCCAGGCTGAGGAGCGAGCCGAGCAGGAGGACGCGCTGAGGGAGGGACCGACCTAGCGTCTGCGGCGACCTCGAAGCACGAGCAGCGCGCCGGCCAGCAGGGCGAGTGCGCCAGGCGCCCCCGCCGGATCGATCTCCGGCACAGGAAGACCGCCGGCGAACACGGACACCGCCATCCCCAACAGAATCAGAACCGTACTGGTGATTCTCTTCACCTGCACCTCCAAGCTCTCGACGTTCTGGGAGAGGGGCCGGCCTAGCGCTTGCGACGACCTCGGATGACCATGAGCGCGCCGGCCAGCAGTGCGAGTGCGCCAGGCGCCCCCGCCGGATCGATCTCCGGCACTGGAATGCCAGCGAACACGGAGGCTGCCGTGCCCAACAGAATCAGAACCGCACTCGTGAATCTCTTCACCTGCACCTCCAAGCTCTCGGCGTGCGAGGATTATCCGCCTTTCGCGTCGCCCTGTAAAACCCGGTAGTGCGAGCCTTGACAGCCTCGCGCGCGAACGCGTAGCTTGGTCCCCCGAGAGGGAGTTCATGCCTTGGATCCCGTGGGCAGGGCGCGCCTATTGGCTCGTGTTCGTGGGCGGCTTCCTGGTCGTCGCCGTCTGGGAGTCGTACCGCCCCGCGCGCATTCTGTCGGCGCGCGAGGAACGCCGCTGGAGTCGTCATGCCGTGATCGCGGCCGTCGGTTTCGTCCTGACCGCGGGGCTGTATCGGGTCTCCCCCGTCTTCATGGCAGCGGCTGTCGCCGGGAGCACGGGCGGTCTGCTGAACCAGGCCTGGCTGCCCGTCGCGGCGCGCTGGGTTCTGGCGGTCGCCGCCCTCGATCTGGTCCGCTACGGCGTCCACGTCGCTCACCACGCCGTGCCTCTCTTGTGGCGGGTTCACCAGGTGCATCACTCGGACCCCGATCTCGACGCGTCCACCGGCCTGAGGTTCCACCCGATCGAGTTGATTCTCACGCAGGGCGCCTACCTGGCCGCCGTCGCGATCTGCGCTCCCCCAGTGGGCGCCGTGCTCCTCACGGAGCTGCTCTTCTGCTTCCAAAGCTTCTTCTCGCACGCGAATGCTTCGCTCCCGGCGCGCCTCGAGAAGGCGCTACGCTTCGTCTGGGTCACGCCCGAGATGCACCGTATCCACCACTCCGATCAGAAGCGGGAACAGCGAAGCAACTTCGGCGACCTCTTTCCCTGGTGGGATCGCGTCTTGGGAAGCTACGTCGCCATGCCCGCCGGCGGGCTCCTGGGCCTGAGGCCCGGGCTCGAGGGCTTTCAGAACGACCGGAGCCTGGGCGTGTCCTTCATGCTGAAGCTGCCGTTTCGACGCCTGGAATGAGCCTCCTCGAACTTCTTCATCGAGATCGAGGCCGCTTCGCTGGTGCAGGGATCGGCTGCGGAGTCCTCTCGCGCGTGTCGAGAAGGTACATGACCGCGAGCGTGACGAGAAGGACGACGACCGGCACGAGCCACTGCTGGAGGCTGCGACGCAGCTCGAGACGACGGGTCCTCGAACGCCGATGACGCTTGCCGCGACCCGCGCGCGTTCCCTCCTTGGGCGGCACGTAGGAATCCAGCACGGCTGGCCCAAGGAACCGTACCCCGCAATGGGTGCAGCGCCAGAACGCCCGCGTGCCGCCCTCGGTCTTCTCCGCATCGGCAACGGAGGAACGGCGCGAGGGGCGGACCGCGACCGAGTGGCACTCGGGACAGGACGCGTCCGCGGAACTCAAACCAGACCCCGGAGCTGAAGCGCCCCCGGGGGCTCTGCGGCCTTGGGCGCCTCGGCCGTCGCCTCGCTCGGCTCCTCCTCGCCCCCCTCGCCTGGCGCCAGGAACAAGTTCGCCGCGACGCCCTGCTGCCGCGTGTACATCTCGTAGTAGCGCTTCTTCGCCGCGTACAGCGAGAGATGCGTGCCGCGTTCCAGGATCGCGCCGTTCTCGAGGACCAGGATCTGATCGGCACGACGAATCGTCGAGAGCCGGTGGGCGATGACGAAGGTCGTGCGCCCCTTCATCAGGTGGGCGAGCCCCTCCTGGATGAAGGCCTCCGATTCCGAGTCGAGGCTCGAGGTGGCCTCGTCCAGGATCAGGATGCGCGGGTCGGCGAGGATCGCCCGTGCGATCGCCAC
>CAYTWT010000184.1:0-3450 GCA_964442185.1 uncultured Acidobacteriota bacterium | reverse complement strand
GCGCGTCCGCTCGCCCGCGCCCGGAGAGTGCTCCGTCGCCCCGATTCCGCGCGGCGCGCAGACGCCACCGCCCCGTGCTCCGCCCCACGCTGTCGCTCCCGTTGCTACGCTACCTCGTCTGCCCCGCTACTCCGACGCTCGCCCTCGTCCTCGTTACCGAGCACTTGCCGGCGCAACACGCGGCTCTTCCAGTACGGCGGACCGCGACCGGGCGACCGACGCGGCACCTCGGTCGCCTCCCCCACCGTGGCGAGGGTGCGGGAGATGATCGCGGGATTCTTGACCAGCCCGAGCAGCTTCATCCGCCCCTGGCATTTGGGGCAGGCGAGAACGTCAACCGCGAACGTCCGCGCCAGAAGTTCCGCCCACGGGCGGTAGCCCCCGGCGTGACCCCGCCTACACGGTTCGTCGCTCGCGGCGGGACTTTGAGGAGGCTGTGGCGCGACGCGCGACCTCCACGGGCTCGCCGGGGCCAGCACTCCCGCGTACTTCACGGTGTGCAACCGCGGTGGAGGCACGCTGGTGGCCAGTCGGCACAGCAGCGACAGCGGGTCCATATCGACTGCGATCGTCCCGTCGGTGTAGGCCTTCTTCAACGTGATGCGCACCAGGCCGTCAGGACGCTGCTCCACGCGCTCCTGCGCGACCGGAGGTCGCAGCACGTAGCGCAGCAGCGCCTCCCGCCCCGCCGAGTCGAGAGCGCCCGCCCGCGTCGCCGCATGCAGCGTGAACCCATCGAGCGACGCGCACAGCGGCTTGTCGTAGGCCAGAGCCTGCGGCTCGAGGGGGGCGAGGCGGCTCACCCACTGAGGCCCCGCCGGCGGCGCCTGGCCAAAGACCGCCGAAGCCGCGAGGTTCCCTTCAGGGTCGCCCTCCCCGTCCGCTTCGGCCTCGTCCTCAAAGGTCCGGAGTTGTCCGCTCCGGCGAAGGTGTCTCTCCATGCGCTGCACCAGGCGCTCCAGCACCTCGCCCACTTCGCTGGTCCTGAGATGGCCGAGCCCCTCCCAGCCGAGTTCACCGTCCTTCTCGATCCAGACGCCATCCAGGGCGATCAGGTGGAGGTGCGGATTGAGCCGCAAGTCGGACGACGTTCTCTGCACGGCGGTGACCGCACCGCTCTTGGCCCCGCGCCGACCTTGCTCAGCCGCGCGGCCGGCGTAGAACGTCAGCACCGTCTCCACCGCTATGTGCGTGAGCCGGCCGAGCAAGGCACCGTCCTGGGCCAGCCGCCGCCGCCACGAGAACGGGAAGGTCAGCACCCACTGCCGAAGCCCGCTCTCTGGCGGCAGCACCCACTCCATCAGGTTCGCGGCCGTCGCGTTCATCCGCCGTCCCGTACACGACGGGCAAAAGCCCCGGCCTTTGCAACTGAACGCCACCAGCCGCCTCTCCCCGCAGTCCTGGCATTTCAGGCGCGCAAAGCCCCGGCAGAGCAGCCCACAATCGAGGTAGGCCTCCAGTTCCTTACGGGCGTGCTTGGGGATGCGCACCGCGATCGCAGCATCGCCGATCGCCCCGTATAGCGTCTCGAGGTTATCGCGCACCACCTCGTACAGCGCCGTCGTCTCCGGCCGATGGCGCCGGTAGACACCGGGGGCGGGGGCTTGGACACCCGACACGTGATCTCCACACCAGCCGACATGCCGGTGGGAGAGCGTCCGGCCAGAGCTGCCTTCCTACCCGCCGGAGCGGGTCAGCGGAAGCTTCCACCGCGGGCGGGTCAGGACGGGTCCAGAGACCGGCGTTGCGGACGGCCCGCACGGCGAGCGCACTTCGAAGCGCGGTCGATCGAAGGGAGGTTTCCGCCTCAGGTCAGGCTGATGACGACCTCGCCGCCCTGGATGACGGCGGGAAAGCTTCCGAGCGGGCGGGCGGCGGGGCCGTTGACGATCTGGCCGTTCACCTCGAAGCGCGAGCCGTGGCAGGGGCAGTCGAGGGTCGCCGCGCCACCCTCGGGCAGGGCCACGGTGCAGCCCTGGTGCGTACAGATGCGCGACACCGCTACCACCTGGGTGCCGCTCATCCGGGTCACCGCGAGCGGAGTGACGAGGGCGCCCACGAGAGTCACACTCGTGGCCACGGTCTCGCCCACGGCCATGAGGGGGATGCGGGCCTCGGCGGCAGTCGGTGGAGGAGTGCCGGGATTGGCGGGGCCCGGAGCGGTGGGCGAGCCGCTCCCGCCGCATGAGCTGAAGCCGAAGGCGCTGGCCAGGGTGCCTCCGGTGGCGGCGACGAAATGGCGGCGCGTGGTCACGGCGTCTTCTTCGGGGCTCCGCCCGGACGGAAGACGATGCCCGCCGAGACGCGCACGCCCGACGCGCTGGCGCCGTCCTTCCGGCTCCAGAGGTAGTCGCCCTCGAGGCGCACCGCCCAGCGACGGGCGATCCGCAGGTCGAGCCCGCCTCCAAAGAGCGTGCCGAAGCGGCTCTCGCTTTCGCTGATCGTGACCTCGAACACCGAGATGCTCGCGCGCTCACGGTACAGGCCGGCGAGGGCGTGGAGAAAGAAAACGGTCCCGCCCCGGCCGAGGCGGAACACGGGCCCGGCCATGAGGGTGAGGTCGCTCAGGTCCGTGCCCTCTGCCGAGCCGAAGTGAGCGCTCAGATCGACCTTCAGCCCGAGGGGCGAGCGCAGGTCGAAGGCGACCGCGGCGTGGCCTCCGTGGCGGCTCGCGTCGTCGATGCTCGCGTAGGAGTAGCCGCCGAAGAGCTCCGTGCCTTGCCCCTCCGCACGAAGGGGCACCGACAAGGCGAGGAGCAGCGCAGCGGCGGGGCCGAGGTGTTTCATCGATCTCTCCTGCCTTTAGCCCACCACGGAGACGCCCGGGCCCGGCGTGTAGCCCGGAAACAAAGACGAGGCGATGCCGAGCTGGGCCCGTGCCACTTCCTGGAACACGTCCCGGAAGTCGGTGGTGACCGCGAGATCGCGCTCCTGGTAGAGCGCGCTCCTCGAGAGCCCGGGCCAGCGGCCCAGGACGCGGCCGCCCCGCACGCCGCCCCCGAGCACCATCATGCAGTAGCCCGAGCCGTGGTCGGTGCCCTGCGAGCCGTTGACCGCGGCCACCCGCCCGAACTCGGTCGTCACCATCACGACCACGTCGTCGAAGCGTCCTCCAAGGTCCTGGGCGAAAGCGGCGAGAGCCTGGCTCAGGGGGCGATAGTCGTTGGCAGCGTCGCCGCGTCGCCTCCCGTATCCTCGGTATTTGCTTCGAGTCGACCAGTCTCGACCAACTGCGAATAGGCAGCCGGCGCCGCTGGCGCGAGGCTCCTCTTGATTGGCTCCGGAATCTCGGGATGCTTGGGCCCCTTCCTGGGTTCTTCGGCGGTCGTTTCGGAGGGTCGCACCTTGACGACCCGTCCCCGAGGCATCCACACTCTACCGAGTTGCGCCCCATCCTCGAGCGTGCGCACGACGACATGCGAGCCCGCGAGTGGCCCGTCCGCGGAACAC
>CAYTWT010000183.1:0-19674 GCA_964442185.1 uncultured Acidobacteriota bacterium | reverse complement strand
ACCGACAAGCTCAAGCAGGATCCGCTCGCCTACCGCGAGGCGCTGCGCGGCAAATCGCTCGCCATGATCTTCCAGAAGGCCTCGACGCGGACGCGCGTCTCGTTCGAGGTGGGGATGTTCCAGCTCGGGGGCACGGCCCTTTACCTGGGCGCGAGCGACCTCCAGCTGCATCGCGGCGAGACCATCGCCGACACGGCAAGGGTTCTTTCACGCTACGTGGACGCGATCATGGCCCGTGTCTTCGCGCACCAGGACATCATGGATCTTGCCAAGCACGGCAGCGTCCCGGTCATCAACGGGCTCTCCGACCTGCTGCACCCGGTGCAGGCGCTGGCCGACTTCTACACACTGCGCGAGCGGCGCGGCAAGCTCGAGGGCCTCAAGCTCGCGTATGTGGGCGATGGCAACAACGTCTGCCACGAGCTGATTCTCGGCGCCACCAAGCTGGGCATGGCGATCAGTGTGGCGGCGCCTGCGGGCTACGAGCCGAACCCGCTGATCCTGAAGAGCGCGATCCGCGACGCGCAGAAGGCGAGCTCGCCCGTGC
Organism: uncultured Acidobacteriota bacterium; assembly: GCA_964442185.1. Taxonomy (GTDB): domain Bacteria; phylum Acidobacteriota; class Vicinamibacteria; order Fen-336; family Fen-336; genus CADEEV01. Next base: position 19,127 of record CAYTWT010000183.1, on the reverse strand, counting down.
CGATCGTGACGGCCGATCCGATGCAGGCCGTGGTCGACGCCGACGTCATCTACACGGACGTGTGGACCTCGATGGGGCAGGAGGCCGAGAGTGCGAAGCGCGTTTCGGCCTTCCAGGGCTTCATGGTCTCGTCCGAGATGATGGCGGCGGCCAGGCCCGAGTGCCTGTTCATGCACTGCCTGCCGGCGCACCGCGGCGAGGAAGTGGCGGCCGAGGTGATCGACGGGCCGCAGTCGGTCGTCTTCGACGAGGCCGAGAACCGCCTGCACGTCCAGAAGGCCCTGCTGCTGCTGCTACTCGGGGCGGCGTAGAGAGATCGGGGGGGTACGCAGCCATGCACCCCCCCGCCCGCTTCGCGCTTCCCCCCAGTTGCTCGCGCCGGAGTAGATCCGGCGCGAGCTGCCAATAGACCGGCAGCTTCGGACCACCCGCTCTTCGGGCGCTATTCGCGAGCGGCCATCGCGCGCAGGGCGTGGCGGACGTCGGCCGGCGTCACGTCGTCGCGGATCACCACGCGGCCGATCGCGGTCGGCAGGATGAACGGCACGCGGCCGCGACGGGCCTTTTTGTCGTGGGCAATGCCGGCGAGGATCTCGGCGGCGGGAAGGTCGGAGACGCGCGGCCGCGAGCCGATGCGGTCGACCGCATCCGCGATCGCGTCAGCGGTCGAATCGTGCAGCAGGCCCTTGCGGCGCGCGATGGCGGCGGCGCCGATCAGCCCCCAGCCGACGGCCTCGCCGTGCGTGAAGCGCCGGTAGCGGGTTACGCTCTCGAGCCCGTGGCCGAGGGTGTGGCCCAGGTTCAGCACTCGCCGCAGGCCGGCTTCGCGCTCGTCCTTCTCGACGATCTCGGCCTTGATGCGGCAGGCCGCAGCGATCGCGTTCTCGATCTCGACCCGGCCCCAGCCCAGAAGCCCGGCACGAGCTTCTGCGAGCGAGCGAAACAGGGCCCGATCGCCGAGGATGCCGCACTTCAATACCTCGTAGGCGCCCGCGCGCAGCTCACGTGGCGGCAGCGTCGCGAGTAGCGCAGGATCGATGACGACGGCGCGCGGCTGGTGAAAGGCGCCGATCAGGTTCTTGGCCTTGGGGTGGTTGATCGCGACCTTGCCGCCCACCGCGGAGTCCACCATCGCGAGCAGCGTCGTCGGAATCTGGACGAAGTCGATGCCGCGCATGTAGGTGGCGGCCGCGAAGCCGGCCAGGTCCCCCACCACGCCGCCCCCGAAGGCGACCACGACGGCGTCGCGTCCCAGCCCCGCTGCGACAAAGGCATTCTGAACCGCGGCGAGCGTCGACCGCGACTTGTGTCGCTCGCCGTCGGGGATCAGGACGCGCGTCAGCGAGCCGAGGCGGCGCAAGCCCCGCTCGACCGCTCGCCCGTGGAGCGACCAGACGCGGCGGTTCGACACCACGGCGAAGCGCCGGCCCCGGAAGGGCGCCAGCCGTTCCGGCAATGCCCCAGCCAGGCCGTGGCCGACCTCGACCTTGTACCGGCGCTCGCCGAGATCGACAGTGATCTCGATCATGCGCCGGAGAATAGCAGCAATCCGCGGGCTATCGGATCCAGCCTGGCAAAGCCCCCTCGCGTCGCGCCCGCTCTTCGAGCCGAGCCTCGCGCTCGCGGAGCTCCTGATCGAGGCGGCGCAATTGGTCCTGGAGGGCTCCGATCCGCGTCTCGTAGTTGTCGCCCCGATTCGGTGCGCGAGGCGAACGCGAGGCTCGGAACGCGGCCTCCCGCGCCTCCCGCTTCAAGGTCTCGAGGCGCCCGCGAATCGAATCTCCCTCGCGCCTGAAGCGCCTCAGGTCGCCCTGAAGCTTGTCCGCCTCGGCGCGCCAGTAGGCCTCGCCGCGGGTTTCGGCGGTTTTCTCCGCCTGGCGCTCGGAAGGCCGGAAGGCCGGCACCGAAGTGACGCCCGTCTGGCCGCGCAGCGGCGCCACACGGACGAGGTCGTCGTTGGTATAGGTGGCTGCCCGGCTGTCTTCAGCGCGGGCCCAAGACGCGGCGGCCAGCAGCACGACACACATCCACTCTCTCTTCATCACGACACCTTTCCTTGAAGCGAAGAGAGGCCGCGGCGGGAGAGAGTGCCACGGAGCAGCGGGAGAGTAGACCAGCGGCGCCGGGGGCGTCAAGGCTTTTCTTGGTAGAATCGCGGACTCTGGACATGAGCGAAAGCGTGCTGCGGACGGACTATCTGGTGCTGGGGTCGGGGGTGGCCGGCCTGCGCGCGGGCCTCAGTCTCGCCCGTGCCGGGCGCGTGCTGGTCGTGACCAAGGACCAGCCGAGCGAAAGCAACACCGGCTATGCCCAGGGCGGCGTGGCCGTGGCGATGGCCACTGACGACGACACGGACCTGCACCTCGAAGACACGCTCACGGCCGGGGCGGGCATCGTCTCGAGACCGGCGGCCCGGGCCCTGGTCGAGGAGGGCCCGGCCCGGATCCGCGAGCTCTTCGCCTGGGGCGCGCGCTTCGACCGGGAGGCGGGCCGCTATCACTTCACGCGCGAGGGCGCCCACTCGCGAAACCGGGTGCTGCACGCGCTGGGCGACGCCACGGGCTGGGAGATGACCCGCACGCTCTTGGAGAGGGCCCGGCGGACCGAGGCCATCGAGGTCTGCGCCTTCGCCTGCTCGACCGACTTGATCCTCGCCGAGGGACGCGTCCTCGGCTGTCGCTTCTTCGATGCCGCCGGGATCGAGAGCGTCGTCCTTGCCCGAGCCACGCTGCTCGCCACCGGTGGCGCCGGCCAGGCCTTTGCCGAGACCACGAACCCGCCGGTCGCCACCGGCGACGGCGTAGCGATGGGCCTGCGCGCTGGCGCGACGCTGCTCGACATGGAGTTCGTCCAGTTCCACCCGACGGCCCTCGCGATCGCGGGCGCGCCACGCTTTCTCGTCTCGGAGGCCGTGCGCGGCGAGGGAGCCTACTTGCGCAACGCGGCAGGGGAGCGCTTCACCGAGGAGCTGGCGGCACGCGACCAGGTGGCGCGTGCCATTTTCCGCGAGGCGCGGGCCGGTCGCGGTCCCGTGAGCCTCGACCTACGGCATCTGGACGGGAGCCGAGTCCGAACCCGCTTTCCCCGCATCCACTCGACCTGCCTGCGTTTCGGAGTCGACATCACCCGGGACCTCGTCCCCGTGACTCCGGCCGCGCACTACCTGATGGGCGGCGTCGCCACGGATCTGCAGGGACGGACGACGCTCCCCGCGCTGTATGCCGCCGGCGAAGTCGCGGGCACCGGGGTTCACGGCGCCAACCGGCTCGCCAGCAACTCGCTGCTCGAAGGGCTCGTCTTCGGGGCCCGTGCCGCCGAGGCCATGATCGCCGACCAGCACGGAGTTCCTGTCGCCGTGCCGGACCCTTGCCGCTTCGCCGCTGCGTCCGAGACCGACTCCCCGCGCGCACAGCTGCGGCAGCGGGCCTGGGCGGGTCTGGGCGTCGAACGAGACGCCCAGGGGATCGAGCAGCTGTTGGCCTACCTCGAGACCCTGCGGCCCCTCGCGGAGCGCCGCCCGCACGACCGCGCTTCGGCCGAGGACCGCAATCTCGTGGCCGTGACGCGCGCCATGGCCGAGTGCGCTCTCTTCCGCGAGGAGAGCCGGGGCGGCCACTTCAGACGCGATTTCCCGAAGACCGACGACACCCGTTTCAAGCGCCACACGCTGATCGAGGCGGGCCGTTTGCGCCTCGCGGACGCGAACGTGCCCCTTCCCGAGAGGACCCGAGCTTGATGCAGCAGGTCGCCCTCTTCCCGTTCGCCGACTACTGGTGGTTCTACCTCGCGTTCACCGGCCTGGTGCTGGTCCTGCTGCTGCTCGACCTGGGCGTCTTCCACCGCGAGGCCCACAAGGTCTCGATGCACGAGGCCAGCGCCTGGACCGTGGTCTGGGTCAGCCTCGCCCTGGCCTTCAACGCGGCCTTCTACCTCTACATGCTCGACCGCTTCCCGCTGGACCCGCGCCTCATGGCGACCCCGGGCTTCGACGTGACCGCGGTGGCGAAGCAGACTGCGCTGGAGTTTCTGGCCGGCTACGTGGTGGAGTACTCGCTCAGCGTCGACAACATCTTCGTGTTCGTGGTGGTGATGACCTACTTCCGGGTCCCGCAGCAACTCCAGCACCGCGTGCTGTTCTTCGGCATCCTCGGGGCCCTGGTCTTCCGCGCCATCTTCATCGCCCTGGGCGCGCTCCTGCTCCAGTTCGAGTGGGTGATCTGGGTCTTCGGCGGCTTCCTGATCTTGACCGGCGGGCGCATGATGTTCGGCGGCGACGACCTCCCGGTCGAGCCCCACGAGCGCTGGGTGATCCGCGCCTTCCGAAGGCACGTGCCCGTGACCGGGGAGTTCCGGGGCCCGAACTTCTTCGTGCGCGAGGCTGACGGCCGGCTGCACGCGACGCCGCTGTTCATCGCGTTGCTGTTCCTCGAGATGACCGACATCGTGTTCGCCGTGGACTCGGTGCCGGCGATCTTCGGCCTCACCAGCGAGCCGCTGGTCGTGTTCACCTCGAATATCTTTGCGATCCTCGGCCTGCGGAACCTGTACTTCCTGCTGGCCGGGGCCGTGGACAAGTTCCACATGCTGAAGTACGGCCTGGGTGTCGTGCTGATCTTCGTGGGCCTCAAGATGGTGTGGCTGAACCGGCTCTACGACGGCCACTTTCCGATCGGCATCTCCCTCGGCATCATCATCGGGACCATCGCGGTGTCGGTCGTGCTGTCCCTCATCTTCCCGAGCAAGCAGGAGCCGCATTGAGCAACGACAAGAACCGCGTCATGAAGGAGATCACCCCCAAGGGCCAGGACTACTCGCAGTGGTACCTGGACGTGGTCCTGAAGGCGGAGCTAGCCGACTACGGGCCCGTCAAGGGCTGCATGGTGATCCGGCCTTACGGCTATGCGATCTGGGAGCACATGCAGAGCGACATGGACCGCCGCATCAAGCTCACCGGCCACGTCAACGCGTACTTCCCGCTGCTGATTCCGAAGAGCTTCCTGGAGAAGGAGAAGCAGCACGTCGAAGGCTTCTCGCCCGAGTGCGCCTGGGTCACGGTCGGCGGTGGCGAGGAGCTGCCGGAGCCACTCGCGATAAGGCCCACCTCGGAGGCGCTGATCTGCTCGATGTACGCGAAGTGGGTGAACTCCTGGCGCGACCTACCGATCCTGATCAACCAGTGGGCCAACGTGGTGCGCTGGGAGAAGGTGACGCGGCCATTCCTGCGCACCACGGAGTTCCTCTGGCAGGAAGGCCACACGCTCCACGAGACCGAAGCCGAGGCCGAGGAGGAAACCCTCAAGATGCTGGACGTCTATCGCCGCTTCTCGGAGGAGACGCTCGCGATGCCCGTGCTGGTCGGCCGCAAGACCGACAGCGAGAAGTTCGCCGGCGCCTTGCGCACCTATGCGATCGAGGCGCTGATGGGCGACGGCAAGGCGCTGCAGGCTGGCACCAGCCACAATCTCGGCCAGCACTTCGCGAAGGCCTACGGCATCGAGTTCCTGAGCCGCAACCAGGAGCGCCTGCTGCCCTGGTCCACGTCCTGGGGAAGCTCGACGCGGATGCTGGGCGGGCTGATCATGACCCACGGCGACGACTCCGGCCTGATCCTGCCACCGAAGGTGGCGCCCTACCAGGTGGTGATCGTTCCCATCCCGCCGCGTCAGGGCGACGTGAACGAGGCTGTGCTGCCCAAGTGCCGTGAAGTGCAGGCGGCTCTACGCGGCGCCGGAATCCGCGTCCACCTGGACGATCGCGACAACCAGCTGCCCGGCTTCAAGTACGCCGACTGGGAGATGCGCGGCGTGCCGGTCCGGATGGAGATCGGGCCGAAGGACCTGGCGAAGGAGCAATGTGTGCTGGTCCGCCGCGACACGCGCGAGAAGGCCTTCGTACCCCTCGCCGGAGCCTGCGCAGCGGTCACGGAGCGGCTCGACGCGATGCAGCGGGGGCTGCTGGAGCGCGGTCGGAAGTTCCTGGCCGACAACACTCGGCGCGCCGCGAGCTATGACGAGTTCAAGCAGATCATGACCCAGAGCCGCGGCTTCATCGCCGCCGGCTGGTGCGGCGCTTCGGACTGCGAGACCAAGGTCAAGGAAGAGACGCGGGCCACGATCCGCGCGTTCCCGATCGAAGCCGAGCCGGTCCCGGGAGCCTGTGTCCGCTGCGGCAAGCCGTCGCCCGCGGAGGTCTATTTCGCGCAGGCGTACTGAAGCCGCCCGGTAGTTGACAGACTCTGTAGGAATTCCTACATTAGAAGTATGAAAAACGCGATCGTCAGCGAGAAGGGTCAGGTCACGATTCCCAAGCCGTTGCGCCGGAGCCTGGGCCTCGCACCCGGGACCGTGCTCGCCTTCGAGGAGAGCGCGGGGCGGCTCGTCGCAAGCCGCGTCAGCGGGGGCGAACGTATCGACGCACTGGTGGGGACTGGCACCGGCAGGCGAACCGACGCGCTGCTGCGCGAGCTGCGCGGCGCGCCCTATGACCGCCGAAAGGACGGCGGCGGGAGGTGATCACGGCGGTCGACAGCTCGGTGCTGCTCGACGTGATCCTCGACGATCCCGACTTCAAGACGGCTTCACTCGAGGCGCTGAAGGAATGCCGCGCGGCCGGCGCCCTGATCGCGTGTCCCGTCGTCTGGGCGGAAGTGCGCGCCGCGCTACTCAAGCCGGGCCAGATCGGGGCGCTTCTCTCGGCCGCCGGAATCAGCTTCGATCCGTTCGACGAGGTCTGCGCCGAACTTGCCGGGGACTTGTGGCGAGAGTACCGGCATCGGGGAGGGCGGCGCGAGCACCTGATCCCCGACTTCCTGGTGGGTGCGCACGCAAAAACGCGCGGGGCCCGCCTGCTCGCGCGAGACCGCGGCTTCTTTCGGCGTTACTTCAGGCGCCTCCAGATCCTGGATCCGACGCCGTAGCCGTGAGGCCGTCGCGGCTTCACTTCAGCCCGTCGACTAGGTACAGGTCGCCGAGGTTGCGGTCGAACGAGCAAACTCACGCCTTCCCGTCGGGGGTCACAGCGACAGATGGCGAATCGGCACCTGCAGGATCGCGAGCCCCTAGCTCCCGAAGCAACACCCGACGGCCGCCGGACAGCTCGACGCGAAACACCTGTGTCGTGACGCGCTGGAAGCGGGCGAGTGCGGCAGGATCGTCCGCGAGTCGCGCTGGGAGAACCTTGATGGCGACGTCGCGCTTGAGACGGGCGTCGCGAGCACGGTAAACCTCGCCCATGCCCCCGGCGCCGATAGACTCGACGATCTCGTAGGCCCCGAGTCGATCGCCTGGACCCAATGGCATGATCGGTAATGGTACCGCCGATGGTCAGCGGCCGGCGCCGTCCCTATGCTCGTCGGCGCCTCGGAATGTCAGGCTCGATGGTATGATTCTGACATGAGATCTGCCATCGACTCCGGCGGCCGTGTCGTCATCCCGAAGCCGCTGCGGGTTCGCCTCGGCCTCGAGCAGGGGCGGGTCGTCGAGATCCGCGAGCGGGACGGGCGGATCGAGATCGAGCCGGCGTCTGTGCCCATGTCTCTAGCGCGGCGCGCCGGAGGCCGGGTCGCAGTGCCGGCGGAAGCACTGCCGCCCCTGACCGACGATCTCGTGAGGGCGACCATCGAGCGAACCCGCCGGTGATCGCGGTCGACACGAGCGTGGTCGTGGCGGCCTTCGCGAGTTGGCACGAGGGCCATCCGTCGGCCGCCGCGGCGCTCGCCCGCAGACCTCGCGTCCCGGCGCACGTGCTCGTCGAGGCCTATTCCGTGCTGACGCGCCTTCCCCCGCCGCACCGCGCGCCCGCCGATCTCGCAGCGACCTTCCTCCGCGAGCGCTTCCCGGATGCTCCGCTCGTCCTTCCCGCCCGCGCTCACCTGGCGCTCGTCGAGACAGCGGCTCGGACCGGGCTCGCGGGGGGTGCCATCTATGATGCCCTCATCGCGGCTACGGTGCGACATGCAGGAGCGACGCTCCTCACGCGGGACCAGCGCGCCCGTTCCGTCTACGACCGCATGAAGGTCCGATACGAACTCGTCGAGTGAACGACAGGCGGCCGCGGCGCGACTACTTCAGTCCGTCGAGGAGATAGAGGTAACCGACGTTGCGGTCGAACGAGCAAATGTACGCCTTCCCGTCGGGGGTCACGGTGACAGCTGGCGAATCGGTGCCTGCGGGATCGCGAGCCCCTAGCTCCCACAGCAACACCCGCTCCGAATGGCATGACCGGCAATGGTAGGCTCCCTTCGTGCCTCCGTGTCTCTGGCTTCCGTTTCCGTTGAAGCTGTGCTGAACTAGACGTGCCACATCCCATGCGCTTCGTCTCTCGCCTGCTCGCTGCGACCGCCGTGTCGTGCGCACCCGCCACCGGAGGAGCCGGCGAGGATCGCTTCGCCGCCGCGCGCGAAAGAATGGTCGCGGAGCAGATCGCGGCGCGCGGCATCCACGACGCTCGCACGCTCGCAGCCCTGCGCAAGGTGCCGCGCCATTTGTTCGTGCCCGAGGCGCAGCGAGCGCTGGCCTACGCCGATCACCCGCTGCCGATCGGCCACGAGCAGACTATCTCGCAGCCCTACATCGTGGCCTTCATGACCGAGGCCCTGGGGCTCACGGGCGGCGAGACGGTACTGGAAGTGGGCACCGGCTCCGGCTACCAGGCGGCCGTGCTCGCCGAGATCGCCGGCCACGTTTACAGCGTCGAGATCGTCGAGCCGCTCGCGCGCGAAGCCGAGGAGAGATTGCGCCGCCTCGGTTACACGAACGTGACCGCGAGTGCGGGAGACGGCTATCTGGGAGTGCCCGAAGGCGCGCCCTTCGACGCCATCCTGGTGACCGCCGCGGCGCCGCACATTCCAGAACCCCTGAAGGCCCAGCTCAAGGATGGGGGCCGGCTGGTGATCCCCGTGGGCGACGAGTTCCAGGAGCTGGTCCTGCTGAAGCGCCTCGGCAAGCGCTTCGTGGAGTCGCGCCTCCTGCCCGTGCGCTTTGTGCCCATGACCGGTCGCGTCCGGGAATAGACGGATCGGGAACCGTCACAGGGCGGGAGGACACGTGCCCGGCGAAGCCAGTAGAGTCGGGATGACGCGGCCCGCGCACCAGGCCACGGGGAGGGTCCCTTGGAAGCGCTGATCGCGCTCACGGCCGTCGGGCTCGTGGGCGTGTTGCTCGTCGGGCCGGTCTTCACGATTATCGCCTTCGCGCGCACGACCGCACTGCGGAAGGAGCTCGAGGGCCTCAAAGGGCGGCTTAGGGCGCTCGAGGCCCGGCCACGGCCCGTCGCACCGGTTGCCGAGGCGGTGCCCGCCCGGCCCGCGGAAGCCGCCCCCACGCCGCCCAGCCCTGTGACAGCGCCGACGCCGCCCGGCCCCGAGCGGTTGCTGGCGTCCGTTGCTCCAGCCACTTCCGCGCGCCCGATCCCACCGCGGACGCCGCCAGCATCGCGTCCGAGCACCCAGCCGCCGGACCTGGCGACGAACCTGGGGCCGAAGATCCTGGTCGGCTTTGGGGCGCTCGCGGTGTTCGCGGCCCTGGCCTTCTTCGTGAAGTATGCCTGGGACAACGACTGGGTCGGGCCCACGGGCCGAGTCCTGTTCGGTCTCGTGGTCAGCCTCGGCCTGGTCGCCGCCGGCCTGCGCCAGCTCGGCAAGCAGTATCGGCCGCTCGGACAGGGGCTGGCCGGCGCCGGTTTTGCCGGCCTTTACGTTTCGACCTACGGCGCCCACGGCTTCTACAACCTGATCCCGCGCGAGCTCGCGGGAGCGTTTCTCGTCGGCGTGACCGCCTGCGCGATCCTGCTGGCGCTGCGCCTGGACGTGCGCCTGCTTGCGGCGCTGGCCTGGTTGGGCGCGTACCTGACGCCGCTGCTGCTCACGACAGGCAAGGATCAGGCGCTTTCGCTGTTCGCGTACCTGCTGATGCTGGGGGTGGGCGCGGTCGCGATCCGGCGGCGCAAGGCCTGGAAGGAGACGGCGCCGCTCGCCTTCCTGGGCAGCCTGGTGCTCTACGCCGCCTGGGCGGACAGCTTCTTCCGGGCCGAGCGCTTTGGTGTCGCGGCCTTCGGCCTCGCGGCCCTCATGGGGGTCTTCACGGAGGTGCTCCCGGCGACGACGCTGCTGGTCGGCGGCCTGGCCGCCGTGGGCCTGACCATCGACGTCGACCGCCCGGTGGCGCTGACAGGGCTGCTGCTCGCGTTGGCGGCGATCGCGATGGCCCGCCGGCCCCGCTTCGAGCTGTCCGAGGCGCTCAGCGTGACGCTCAGCTGGGCGGCAGTGGCATTCTGGCACGGGCAGTTCTTCGAGCCCGAGCGCGTGGGCGAGGCGCTGATGCTGGCCGTGACCGTGGCCGGCGTCTACTTCCTGAACCTGGCGGTGCGGGGGCTGCTGGTCGGCGAAGCGATCGGCGCGCCCGGCCTGGTCACGCATCTGGTCGGCGCGGCCCTGCTGTGGTCGGTCCTGTATCGGACGTTCTACACGACCAACCCCTCGATGCTCGGCTTGCTCTCGGTGGCGCTGGGCGTCGTCTACCTGGGCCTCGGCCTTGCCCTGAGGCGGCGCGACGAGGCCAAGGACGCGGGGCATCTGCGGGTGGCTCTGGGCCTGGCCGCAGGTTTCGTCACGCTGGCGATCCCGGTTCAGCTCGGTCTGCACGGCATCACGCTCGCCTGGGCGGTGGAAGGCCTCGTGCTTCTGGGCCTGGGCGTGCGCTTCGCTTCGCGGCTGACTCGTGGCGCGGCCTACGCCGTGCTCGGCCTCGCGGTCCTCCGGCTCTTGGCCCGCCACCTGCCGCTGCACGGGGAGGCCTTCGCGCCGTTCGTCAACGCGTCCTTCGGCACCTGGCTGTTCGTGATCGCCTCGCTCGCCGTCGCGACCCGAATCGCGCGTGCTTCCGCCCGGGAGCGAGAAGCACTCGAGGGCGCGATGCGTCCCATCCTCACGGCGACAGCGCTCGCGCTCCTGTTTGGCGTGGTGAGCGGCGAAACCCACGCGATGTTCGAACAGCAGGCGAGGGCGGCCGCAAGCCAGGGGTTCGCGGCGGCGGCTCAACATGCGAGGCTCGCCGGCGGCCTCGCGATCTCAGTGCTGTGGAGCCTGTTCGCGATGGCGCTGCTCGGTGGCGGCCTGATCGCGCGCAGCCGTCCGCTGTTCTGGACCTCGTACGCGCTGTTCGCGCTGGCCGGCCTCAAGGTGGTGTTCGTCGACCTGGCTGAGCTGCACACGCTCTACCGGATCCTGTCTTTCCTGGCCCTGGGGGTGCTGCTGATGCTGGGCGCGTACCTGAACATCCGCTTCAGCGCGCGGCTGGGACCGCGCAGCGAGGCTTCGTGAGCGCGCTGCTGCTGGTGCTCTTCGCCTCAGCGACCTGGGAGCAGCCGATCGAGGTGTCGCAGCCCGGGCGCCTCGCGGTCGTGATCGACCGCCACGTCTATGCCAAAGCGCGCCCGGACCTTGCGGACCTTCGGGTCGTGGACGAGTCGGGGAGGCTGGTTGCCTACTTGCTCGAGCGCACGAGCACGGTCGCCATTTCGCCGCTGCAGCCGGCGCTCCTGAACCGTGAGTTCGAAAAGGGCCGCTCGGAGAGCGTCACGCTCGACTTCGGGGGGGTGGTGAAGAAGCACGCGCTCCAGCTCAGGCTTTCCGGGGACAACTTTCGGCGGCACGTCAGCGTCGAAGGCAGCGACGACGGCCGGTCGTGGTCGACGCTCACCCAGGATGCCTACGTCTTCGCGGTGCCCGGCGTGCCGGCCGCGCGCTTCGAGACAGTGCGCTTTCCGGAGAACGACCGACGCTACCTGCGCGTGCGGGTCGAGTACGACGAGCCGGGCACCCGTCGAATCGAGATCCTGTCGGTGCTCGGCCTCGCGGGCCCGCAACGGGTGGCGAGCACGTCGTTGCTGAGGCCGCGACTGACGCGCATCGAAGACCCCGAACGACACGAGACTCAGGTCGTGCTCGACCTCGCTGTGCGCGCGCAACCCTTCGAGGAGTTCCGGCTCGAGATCGACGCGGCGTCCTTCTTTCGCGCCGTCAGCGTCGAGGGCCGTCGCGATCCCGCGCCCGCCGCGGCGGGCCAGCTGCCGGAGCCGCTTCGCTGGGCGGCCCTGGGTGAGGCCGCGGTCTACCGCTACACGGAGCATGGCCGAGTTCGGGAGCAGCTCGGCATCGTGTTGCAGGGGCGCGAGCGCGCTGTGCGTTTGCGCCTGCACAATCGCGATGATCAACCCCTCGCCATCACCAGTGTTTCGGTGCTCGTTCCGATCGAGCGGGTGCTGTTCGAGGCGCACAGCGGACGCAGCTATCGGCTTCAGTACGGCGCACCGAATGCCACGGCTCCCAGCTTCGACCTCGCCCGCACCGCCGGCGACCCCGCGAGCTGGGGCGCTTCGGCGAGCGTCGTGGGGCTCGGCGCCGCGCGCCCGATCGCCCCGGGGCAGGACACTCGGCCCTGGACCGAGCGCCATCCGCGCCTGCTCTGGATCGGCCTTGTGGCCGTGGTTGCAGCGCTGGGGTCGATCACCTGGCGCGCCCTGCGCGTCTCATAGCCCGCGACCAAAGGCCGTCGAGCAGCTTGCGATGCGCCTGGGGCACGGCCTTTACGAAGTGGTGGCTCTTGCGCAACTTCTCCCGGCTCACGATCGCGGCCAGCGCGTCGGCGCAAGGGCCGGTCAGCGCGGTGCGATCGGCGGCGAGCGCGACGATCGAGGGCACCAGGCTCGCGTCGCCAATGCGGGCAGCGGCCTCCAGCAGGGCCTCCGCAGCCCTTGCAGGCCGGGCGTCGAGACGCTCGCGCAGGTCGTAGAGGGCGATGCGGCTGCCGCGTTCCGCGAGTGCCTGGTGCAAGCGCGCGGCGGCCCCGGCGTCGCTCGTGGCCTGAAGCGCGCGATGCAGAGCCGTGAGCGCCGCGGCGCCCCTGGGCAGCGAGGCGAGCAGGCCGCTGACATCGGGCGCGGGCTGGCGGCGGCGCTTCGGCGGCACGCCAGCGGCCTCGGCCGGGCGACGTCGTTCGTCGGCAGCCTCAGCGACCCGCGCGCGCAGGGCTCGGAGCTCGCGAGCCGGCAGGTGAGACAGCGCCTGGCCCGCTACCCCCCGCAAGCGCTCGTCCGCATTCGGATCCAGCAGTGTCTCCAAGAGCGGCTCGAGGGCCTCGTCCACGTTGCTCGAAAGGAGGCTCGCGAGGGCGCTGGCAGCGCCCGCTCTCGCGGCTGGGTCCTGGTGCGTGAGCGCCCTCACCAGCGGAGCGACGGCCTTTGCGTCGCGGAGAGTAGCGATCGCCACAGCAGCTGCCGAGACCAGCTTGCCGTCGCCATCGGCGAGTTGCGCGATCAGCCCCGGCAGCGCGCGCGGCGAGCGCAGCTGCTCGAGAACCTTGATGGCCCCGAGGCGCGCCACGGGTGAGCCGAGGCGCAGTACTTCCACGAGCGGCCCGACCGCGCGTTCGCCCAAAAGCGTCAGGCGCGCGATCGCGGAGTCGCGCGCTGCTGGCGCTGTCGAGGCAAGCTCCGTGAGGCGTGCCTCGATCTCCCGAGAACGTGATGGTACGATCGGCATCGATGTCTCGCCTCGCCTCTTACGCTTGGGCCGCAGCCTTGACGTTCGCGGTTTCCGCGGCCGCCTTCGCCCGCCCCGCCATCATCCCGCTGAGGCTGCCCTCGGGGAAGGTGCTACAGATCGAAGTGATGGTCAAGGACGAGGACCGGGCGATGGGCGTGATGTACCGCCCCTCGCTGCCCGAAGACCACGGTCTGCTGTTCGTCCTGGAGGCGTCCGACTTCCACGGCTTCTGGATGAAGAACTGCAAGTTCGCGATCGACATGGTCTGGCTCGACGAGGCGCATCGCGTCGTGCATGTTGCGGAGAGCGTGCCGCCGTGCAAGCAGGATCCGTGTCCGGTCTACAGCCCGATGCGTCGCGCGTCGTTCGTGCTGGAGCTGAACGCGGGCCAGGCGCGGCGCGAGAAGGCCGTCATCGGCTCGACTCTGGAGTTCCAGCTTCCGCGTTGAGCGCCTCGGGCGCCGCCTTCCGCCGCGGCCGGCCAAACAGCCACGCCACCAGCACCCCGAGCAGGTAGAGCCCGATCATCGGCAGCGCGAGCAGCGTCTGCGTCACCATGTCGGGAGTGGGTGTCAGGATCGCGGCCACGATGAACGAGCCGAGCAGGGCCCACTTGATCTGTCGCATCAGGAAGCCCGCGCTGACGAGGCCGATGCGGGACAGGATGAAGATCAGCACCGGGAGCTGGAACACGACACCCAGCCCCAGCAGGAACCACGAGTAGAAGGACCAGTATTCGTCGATCTTGGGCAGGAACTGCATGTCGTTTCCACCGAACTGCCCGAGGAACCTGAAGGTGATCGGGAACAGGTACACGTGGCCGAAGGCCGCGCCGCCGATGAAGAAGAACGTGCCCATCAGGATGAACGGCACGGCGTAGCTCTTCTCGTGCTTGTAGAGACCGGGAGCGATGAAGGCCCACAGCTGGTAGAGCAGGTAGGGAGCCGCGACGAAGATCCCGGCGAAGAACGACATCTTCATGTAGAGCATGAGCGCTTCGGAGGGCCCCGTGTAGATGAACTTCACGCTCGGGTCGTGGACCCGGAGCGGCTGCGTCAGGACGTGGAAGATCTGCTCGTGGAAGCCCCAGCAGACGGCGAAGCCAACGGCGAGCGCTGTCACCGAACGAACCAGGCGCACCCGGAGCTCGTCCAGGTGCTCGAGGAACGACATCTTGTCGGGATCGGGGCGGGGCATTTCGTTTCGGCCGACGGGTGGCTACTTCGGCTCGATTGGAGAGGGCGGCGTCGTGGCGTGCTCGACCGTTTTCTCGGGAGCGGCCTGAGCGGCCGGCGCGAGCGCGGCCTCGGGGGCCGGCAGCGGCGCCGCTGTGGCGCTCTTCACGCGGTCGGCCTCGACCTCGTCTTCGATCGTGCGCTGGAAGTCGTTCGACGCTTTGCGGAACTCGGCCATCATCTTGCCGAGGCTCTTGCCCATCTCGGGCAGCTTACGCGGACCGAAGACGATGAGGGCGACGATCAGGATCAGGAAAAGCTCGGGGCCGCCTAACGTTCCGAACATGACTGGAATCTTACCATCAAGCCCTCATTGACAGGAACTCCCTGAGCCAGTTACACTTGTTCGTGTTCGCCGTATGGCCCATGGGGCGCGCTCCCTGGCTCCTCGCCGTCCTCATGTGGATCGCCCCCGGCCCTCTCGTGGCTTCCGCTCCAGCCGAGATTCCCGTCGTCGAGCTCGAAGGTGTCGTCCACGCTGTGAGCGCCAACCTGGTGGTCTCGGCCCTCGATCACGCCGATGCCGAAGGCGCGCCGCTCGTGATCCTGCGCCTCGACACGCCCGGCGGCCTGGACACCTCGATGCGGCAGATCGTGGACCGCATTCTCAACGGCAAGACACCCGTGGCCGCGTTCGTCGGCCCTTCGGGAGCCCGCGCGGCCTCCGCCGGGTTCATCATCGCGATGGCCGCCGACGTCGCTGCCATGGCCCCCGGTACCAACATCGGCGCCGCGCACCCGGTGAGCGGCATGGGTGAGATGGACGAGGTGATGTCGAAGAAGCTGACCTCCGACGCCGCGGCCTACATTCGCAGCAAGGCCGAACGCCGCGGACGCAACGTGGCGCTTGCCGAGCAGGCGGTGGTCGAGAGCAAGTCCTTCACCGAGAAAGAGGCGCTCGAAGGCAAGCTGATCGAGCTGGTCGTGGGCGACGTGCCGGAGCTCGTGAAGGCGCTGGATGGGCGTGAGATCACGCGCTTCGACGGAACCAAGACGACCCTTCACCTCGCAGGACACAAGACCACGACGATCGCCATGAACTGGCGCCAGGGCGTGCTCTCGCTGATCGCGCGGCCCGAGGTCCTGTTCCTGTTGCTGCTCGGAACCCTCGCCGGCCTCGGCACCGAGATCAGCCATCCGGGCATGATCTTTCCGGGCATCGTGGGGGTCGCGTGCTTGATCCTGTTCCTGTTCGCCACCCAGATCATTCCGGTGAACTGGGCCGGTGTGCTGTTGATCCTCCTGGCGATCGGCCTGTTCGTGGCTGAGGTCAAAGTCACGTCCTACGGGCTCTTGACCGTGGGCGGCATCACCGCCATGATCCTCGGGGCGATGATGCTGGTCGATGCGCCGATTCCGGAGATGCGCATCGGCCTGCAAACACTCGTACCGACGGCACTGGCGATGGCCGGGGGTACGATCGCCATCGTCCGGCTGGTCGTGCAGGCGCAGGCGCGGAAAGCGGTGACGGGCGAGGCGGGGATGCTGGGGCTCGCGGCCGTGGCCGACACGAACCTCGAGCCGGAAGGGTTCGTGCGTGTGATGGGTGAGCGTTGGAAAGCGCTAGCCGAAGCGCCGATCGCGCGCGGCGAGCATGTGAGGATCGTGCGCGTCGAAGGCATGACGCTGCGCGTGAGAAAGGGCACCTGAGATGGGCGGCGGAATCGTCGTGGTCGTCGTCGCGGTCGTCTTCTGGCTGATGCTCTCGATCAAGGTCCTGAACGAATACGAGCGCGGCGTCATCTTCCGCCTCGGCAAGCTGCTGCCGGCGGCCAAGGGCCCGGGCCTGGTGATCGTGGCCTTTCCGGTCGATCGCATGGTCCGGGTCAGCCTGCGCACCGTGGTCCTCGACGTGCCGCCGCAAGACATCATCACGCGCGACAACGTGAGCGTGAAGGTGAACGCGGTCGTCTACTTCCGCGTCATGAACCCGGTACTGGCCGTCGTCCAGGTCGAGAACTACCTCTACGCGACGAGCCAGATGGCTCAAACGACGCTACGCAGTATCCTGGGCCAGGCCCATCTCGACGAGCTGCTCTCCGAGCGCGAGCGGCTCGCGGCGCGGCTGCAGCAGGTGATCGACGAGCACACCGACCCGTGGGGCGTGAAGGTGAGCCAGGTCGCGGTCAAGGCCGTGGACCTGCCGCCGGAGATGGTCCGCGCCATGGCCAAGCAGGCGGAGTCGGAGCGTGAGAAGCGGGCCAAGATCATCCACGCCTCGGGCGAGTTCGAGGCCAGCAAACAGCTCGCCGATGCGGCGGAGGCCTTGCAGAAGCAGCCGGCAGCGCTGCATCTTCGCTACCTGCAGACGCTCACCGAGATCGCCGCGGAGAAAAACTCCACGATCCTCTTCCCTATCCCCATCGACTGGATGAAGGCGCTCATCGGTGTGGACAACAAGCCATGAGTTTCATCGACGTCGGCGCCGACGGCGGCGGCGACGGCGACGATCTCTCGATCAAGGGGGAGATCGAGACCTCGAGCGTGCCGGAGCTGCTGCGCTCGTTCCTCGCGAGCGGCGAGACGGGCACCCTGACCTTCCGTAGCGGCGAGGTGAGCAAGACCCTCTACCTCCACCAAGGCAAGCTCGTCTTCGCGGCCAGCACCGACCCGGACGAGCGCCTCGGCGAGAGCCTGCTGGTGCGCGGCCGGATCAGCGCGCGCCAGTACCTGGAGGCGAGCCAGATGATCCGCCCGGGGCGGCGGCTGGGCACGATCCTGGTCGAGTTGGAGGCGATCGAGTCCGAGGAGCTGTCGCCCGCCGTCGAGCAGCAGGTGAAAGAGCTGCTGGTCGATCTCATGACCTGGACCAGCGGTGACTACGAGTTGGTCATGAAGCAGGTCGACCCGGAGACTCTCGTCACTGTCAACATCAGCCTGGAGAACATCGTGATCGAGGGGCTGCGCCGCTCGCGCAGCTGGAGCCAGATCACCCGGGGCCTGGGCGGCATCGATGTGGTCCCGCTTCCCACCGGAAACACCGATGTGCTCTACAAGCTCGAGCTGACGGAAGAGGAACAGGAGCTGCTCGGGCACGTGAACGGCAACTCCACCGTGGAACAGATCTGCCAGGTGTCCTACCTCTCGAACTTCGACACCTGCAGGCTGCTGTGGGCGTTCAAGGTGCTCGGCCTGATCCGCATCGGACGAGAGGGCGACACCTCGGGCATCGCCGCTCGCGAACGCGAGATGGATCTCGAGGACGTGGTGGAGAAGTTCAACCAGATGTTCGGGCGCATCTACACCTTCCTGCGCGGGCGTCACGGCGAGGAGGCCGACCGCTTCATGCAGGCGGCGCTCGACGACGTCTCACGCACCTACGGGGCGCTGTTCGGCGGCGTCGATCTGAGCCAGTACGGCCGAGCCGACTTCGAGCAGATGCTCGCGAACGTGGCCGACCTCCCGCCCGAGCAACGACGCTCGCTGATCGTCGCGGCGCTCAACGAGCTGGTCTTAGCCATCCAGCTCGCCGCGCGCGAGCGGCACGCGGCGCAGGAGGAGGCCGTGATCTCCGGAATCATCAAGGACGGGCTGCGGCGCGTGGGCGCCGGCTAAGCGGGGGGGCGAGTGGCGCAAGACGACTACTATTACGAGATCCAGCTCACCAACAAGCAGTTGGTCTTCTATTTCCTGGCCGGCGCCACCGGCCTCGTGTTGAGCTTCCTGGCGGGTGTGATGGTCGGCCGAGGCGTCGACCAGACGGCCTCCGCTGCCGAGGCGGCCCAGGTCGCGCATGCGCTGCCGGAGGACCGCATCGTCACCGAAGAACCGCCGGCCACCACGAAGCCAGCGCCGCCCGCCGCCGAGGACCTCACCTACGCGCAGCGGCTAGACAGCGACAAGCTGGACGATACGCTCACGAGCGACCCGGCTCCGGCCGCTTCCGCCCCGAGCAAGCCCGCCGTGACGACGCCTGCGGCGAAGTCGGCGCCGCCCAGCACGCTGGCCGCGATCAAACGCGCGCCCGCAACCACGCTGGCTCCGAAGCCACCGGCCGCGACAACCCCCGGGGCCGGCGCGCCGCCCAGCGTGGCCCCGAAAGCATCGGCTGCCAACCCGACGGGTGGCGCCTTCACGATCCAGGTTGGGGCATTCAAGGACAAGGCCACGGCCGATTCCATGGTGGCGAAGCTGAAGGCCAAGGGTTTCGAGGCCTACGTGATGACGCCGCCCGGTGGCAATGCGCAGCTCTTCAACGTCCGGGTCGGCTCCTTCGCCGCGCGGCCCGACGCCGAGCGCGTCCAGGTCAAGCTCCGCGACGAAGAAAAATTCAAGCCGTTCATCGTACGGAACTAGGTGAACGACGGACTCCGGACATCGAGCGGGGGGACACTGCAATCGTGTCCCCCCGA
>CAYTWT010000182.1:0-8167 GCA_964442185.1 uncultured Acidobacteriota bacterium | reverse complement strand
CCGGTGACGCCGGAAGGCGAGATGGGCCAGGAGCGCTTCCGTGTCGTGGTCGAGGGCCCGCCGAACTGGACCAGCTTCCGCGAGTTCTGGAAGATGTTCAGCGACGAGGGCGCGGTGGCCGTGGCTTCGACCTACGCCAAGGTGGGCGGCGTCTATGACCTGGGCTTCCGCCACGACCCGGAGCGCCCGCTCGAGAGCCTGGCCGAGTACTGCCTGGGCTGCTACACGAACCTGAGCCTGCCCTCGCGCATCGACCTGCTGACCCGCTACCTGCGCGAGTACCAGGCCGACGGTTTCCTCATCAACTCGGTCAAGAGCTGCAACTCCTTCAGCGCCGGTCAGCTCCACATCCTGCGCGAGGTGCAGAGCCGCTCGGGCCGGCCGGGCGGCTTCATCGAGAGCGACCTGGTGGACCCGCGCTACTTCTCGGCCGCGAACATCAAGAACCGGCTCGAGTCGTATTTCCAGATGCTGGACCAGAAGCGCGCCGGAGCCGGCCGATGAGGTGCGCCGTCGGCATCGACCTCGGTTCGACCACTACCAAGGCCGTGGTGCTGGGGGAGGATGGCCGTGCGCTGGGACGCGGCATCACCAACTCGCGCAGCAACTACGACGTGGCCTGCCAGGTGGCGCTCTCCGAGGCGCTGATCGACACGCGCTTCGTGCTGGTGTCGCGGGAGCTGGCCGCCGCCGGTCTCCCGGCGAGCGAGCGCGAGCTGCAACTCTCCGAGCTGGAGCGCGGCTTCCGCGCACAGCAGTACTACTCGCAGCTGCGCGAGCTGGGCGCGACGCTCGAACGCCTGGTGCGCCGGCTGCTCACCCGGCCCGCAGGCCTCGGGGCCTGCGTCGAGCGCATCCTGGCGCAGATGGAAGCCGAGGTGCCGCAGCTGTATGCGGCCGGCGCGCGGCGCAAGAGCGACTTCTTCCGCGACCTCGCGGGCAGCCGCTATCTGGCGCTGGCCGAGCAAGAAGCGCGGGCCACGGGCGTCGGCTTCGATGTGCTGGCCGGTCTGTTCGACAAGGCGATCCTCCAGGTCGAGAACTCGACCGCCGCCGCCGGACGCTTCGAGGACCATGCACGCGCGGCGGTCGCCGGGCTGGAGCAGGCCGAGCCGTGCCTGGCCGCGGCCGTCGAGCGGGCGGCGCTGGTCGAGATCGAGCAAGTGGGCAGCGTCGGCACGGGCTACGGTCGCCAGCGCCTGCCGTTCCCCGAGGCCCAGATCCGCTCAGAGATCCTCTGCCACGGGCTGGGCGCCCACGCTCTGTTCCCGGGCACACGCACCGTGCTCGACATCGGCGGCCAGGACACCAAGGCCATCCAGGTGGACGAGCAGGGCCTGGTGACCTCGTTCCAGATGAACGATCGTTGCGCCGCTGGCTGCGGGCGCTACCTGGGCTACATCGCGGACGAGATGAGCCTGGGCCTGCACGAGCTGGGGCCGCTGGCGATCGAGTCGAAGAGCCCGGTGCGTATCAACTCGACCTGCACGGTGTTCGCCGGCGCCGAGCTGCGCGAACGCTTGTCGCTGGGTGAGAAGCGCGAGGACATCCTGGCCGGCCTGCACCGCGCCATCATCCTGCGGGCGATGTCGCTGCTGGCCCGCTCGGGCGGCGTGAGCGACGAGTTCACCTTCACCGGGGGAGTGGCGAGGAACCCGGCGGCGGTCAAGGCGCTGCGCGGGCTCCTGTCGGAGAACTACGGCGAGCGCACGGTCAACATCTCGGAGGACTCGATCTACACGGGGGCGCTCGGAGCGGCGCTGTTCGCCCTGCGTGACGTGCAGCGGCTGGCGTCGTGAGGCACAAGGCAGGAGGGCGGGCATGAGCGACGTGGGCCGCGCCATGGTCACGGCCGGGATCGACGTGGGCTCGGCCGCCATCAAGATAGCCGTGCTCGAGACCGACGGCGCTGGCAGAGAGCGGCTGCTGGCGGGTATCAGCGAGCGGGTCCGCCGGCGCGACGCGCTGGTCGTGGCCGAGGGCGTGTTCGACCAGCAACTGAGCGAGGCGGGCCTCGCGCGCGGCGACCTGGCCTACATGGCCACCACCGGCGAGGGCGAGACCATCCCGTTCCGCACCGGGCACTTCTACGGCATGACCACCCACGCGCGCGGCGGCCTGTTCCTGGAGCCCGCGGCGCGCGCCGTGCTGGACGTGGGCGCGCTCCACGCCCGCGCCGTGCGTATGGACGACCACGCCCGGGTGTTGAGCTATCGCATGACCAGCCAGTGCGCCTCCGGCTCCGGCCAGTTCCTCGAGAACATCGCGCGCTACCTGGGCGTGACGCTCGAAGAGATCGGCACGCTCTCACAGCAGGCCGAGTCTCCGGAGGCCTGCTCCTCGATCTGCGCCGTGCTGGCCGAGACCGACGTGATCAACATGGTCTCGCGCGGCGTCGGCATCCCGAACATCCTCAAGGGCATCCACCAGTCGATGGCGGGCCGCTACCTGCGCCTGGTGCTGGCCGCGGGTGTGCGCGAGGTGCTGCTGGTCACCGGCGGCCTGTCCGCCGATGGCGGCCTGCTGGCCGCCCTGCGCGAGTCGGCCACGGAGCAGAAGGCGCCGGTCGAGGTGCGCAGCCATCCCCAATCGGTGTTGGCCGGAGCGGTGGGAGCGGCCCTGTGGGGCGCCTTCCGCGTCCGGCGCCTGGCGGCGCGGGGCACGCCGTTACCGGCGCGCGTGGCATGACGGCGGAGAGCTCCGGTCCGCTCTCACTGCAGGGTCGCGTGGCACTCGTGACCGGCGGGGGCGGCGGCATCGGCAGTGCGGTCGGAACGCTGCTGCTGGCTGCCGGCGCGCGCGTGGTGTCGCTCGACCACGCCGAGCGGCCGGGGCCGGCCGGCGTCGGCTCGATCGCCTGCGACGTGACGCGCCAGGAGCAGCTCGAGGCCGCGCTCGGGCAGCTGCTGCGCGAGCACGGTCGCCTCGACCTCGTGGTGCACTGCGCGGGCCTCACCCGCGACGGCGTGCTGTGGAAGCTGAGCAGCGACGACTGGCGCGCCGTCATGGCCGCCAACCTCGACTCGGCCTTCTACTTGCTCCACGGGGCGGTGCCTGCGCTGCGCGCGGCCGGGGGCGGCGCCGTGGTGCTGGTCTCCTCCATCAACGCCGAGCGCGGCAAGGCCGGCCAGGCCAACTACGCGGCCAGCAAGGCCGGGCTGAACGCGCTGGCCCGCACGGCGGCGCGCGAGCTGGGCCGCTTCGGGATCCGCGTCAACGCCATCGCACCGGGCTGGGTCGAGACGCCGATGACGGCGGCGCTGCCCGAGGAGCTGCGCCAGCAGGCCCTGGCGGAGACGGCCCTGGGCCGGCTGGGGCGTCCCGAGGACGTGGCCGGCGCGGTGCTGTTCCTCTGCTCGGACCTGGCGCGGCACGTCACGGGGCAGGTGCTGCGCGTGGACGGCGGGCAGTTGATCGGTTGAGGAGAGCGCATGGAAGATGACACGCCGGCTCGGGACGCGATCGTGATCCGCAGCCTGCGGCCGGAAGACCAGCAGGCCGTCATCAACATCGACGCCAGCATCCTCGGGCGTCGCCGGGAGGAGTTCTTCAAGCTGAAGTTGCGCCAGGCCTTCGCCGACACGGGCATCGCCTTGTCGCTGGCCGCGGAGCTGGAGGATCGCGTCGCCGGCTTCGCGCTGGCGCGGCTCTACTACGGCGAGTTCGGCGTGACGGAGCGGGTGGCGGTGCTGGACGTGTTCGGCGTGCACCCGGATTTCCGCGGCCGGCGCGTTGGCGCCGCGCTGCTCGACCAGTTGCGCACCAACCTGCTGGGCGTCGGCGTGCGCACGCTGCAGACGGTGGTCGCCTGGGACAACGGGGAGCTGGTGGCGTTCTTCCGCCACCAGGGCTTCCTCCCGGCCCCCCGCCTGTGCCTGGATCTGGACCTGGAGAAGACCCGCACGTGATGCCCGGCAAGTCGGCCCGCTACGCTCTGCACGCGGCACTGGAGATGGCGCTAACGCCCGACGCGGCCGTCACCGTGGCCAGCGTCGCCGAGCGCTTCGGCATCCCGCAGACGGCTCTCGCCAAGGTCTTCCAGCAACTGGTGCGCGCCGGCCTGGCGCTGGGCACTCGCGGCGTGGGCGGGGGCTACCGGCTGGCCCGACGCCCCGCCGATATCTGCGTGCTGGACGTGCTCTCGGTCTTCGAGCCCCGCCAGAACCCGGGCCGTTGCCTGGTGGCCGCGCACGTGGACGGTCCCTGCCGGCGGCTGGCCGGATGCGGCCTGAGGCAGCTCTTCGACGAGGCCGACGAGTTGCTGCGCTGCACCTTCGCCTCGGTCTCGCTGGCGACACTGGCCCGGCGCACCAAGGCAGACGCACCCCGCACGCCCCTCCCGGCCGAGCCGGCCCTGGTACGCCTGGCGCTGACCTCCCGGAGTCGCCCGAAGTCTCGCCCGCCTGCGGCCTGACGCCGCGCGCCGCAGATCGGAGGCACTGCTCGTTCCGTAGTATCTTTGGCGCCGGAGGGCGGCGCTGCGTATGACTTCTGGTCAAACAACCTGGGACGCCGTGGTCGTTGGCGCCGGTCACAACGGCCTCACCGCCGCCGCCTACCTGGCCCGCGCCGGCCTGCGCACGCTGGTGGTCGAGCGCCGCGAGATCGTGGGCGGGTGCTGCGTCACCGAGGAGATCCACCCCGGCTGCCGCGCCTCCACGACTTCCTACATCGCCAGCATGTTGCGGCCCGAAGTAATCCACGAGCTGGAGCTGGGCTCCCACGGGCTGCGCATGCTGCCGTGCGATCCCGCGCTGTACGTGCCGTTCCCCGACCAGACCTATCTCGCCTGGTGGTCCGACCCGGCCCGCACGCTCGCCGAGATGCGCGCGCATTCGGAGCACGACGCCCGCGTGTTTGCAGAGATCGATGCGCGCCTCAAGAAGCTCGCGCGCTATCTCCAGCCGTTCTTCATGGAGCCGCCCCCCGACGTGCATGCCCGGGGCTTCGCGGGTCTGTTCGAGGCGCTGCGCGTGGGGCGCCGCATCAAAGGCATCAGCGGCGACGAGATCGCCGCGATGATCACCTTCCTGACCGGCAGCCTGGGCGAGTTCCTCGACCGCCACTACGAGTCCGAAAAGGTCAAGACGCTGATCCTCGCGAACAACGTCTACGGCAAGCACGGCGGTCCCTACCAGCCCGGAACGGCGATCGGCCTGCTCTTCCACCTGCTGAGCAGCGGCGACCACGGCCTGCAGGGCTTCTACGGCCACGTGCTGGGCGGCATGGGCTCGATCACGCAGGCGCTCTGCGCCGCGGCCCGCAAGCGCGGTGCAGAGATCCGCACCAGCGCGCCGGTCGCGCGCATCGACGTGGCGAACGGCAAGGTCCGTGGCGTGACGCTCGAGGACGGAACGGAGATCCGCGCCCGGCTCGTGGTGTCGAATGCCGACCCGAAACGCACCTTCCTCGGCATGCTGTCGAAGGGCGAGCTGCCGGCCGAGTTCCGCGAGGCGGTATCGGCGATCCGCATGAACGGCCCGTGCGCGAAAGTCAACCTCGTGCTCTCGGAGGAGCCGAAGCTGAACGGGATGCCCCAGGACTGGTCGAAGAGCCAGCGCGCGCTCTTCACGCTGGTGCCCTCCTTGGAGTTCGCGGAGCGCTGCTACGACATCGCGAAGATGGGCGAGATGCCCGAGGAGTTGTGGGTCGACTGCGTCGTGGCTTCGAACGCCGACGACAGCCTGGCGCCGGCCGGCAAGCACGTGATGACCTGCTTCGTGCAGTACGTCCCCTACAAGCTGAAGCACGGCAGTTGGGACGAGAAGCGTGAGCTCTTGGGCGACCGCGTCGTCCGCAAGATCGGCGAATACGCGCCCAACGTGCCCGCTTCGATCCTGGCGCGCCAGGTGCTGACGCCCCTCGACCTCGAGCGCACGTACGGCCTCACCGAGGGGAACATCTTCCACGGCGATTTGTCCCTCGACCAGCTCTTCTTCATGCGCCCCGTGCCGGGCTGGGCCCAGTACCGCACGCCGATCGCCGGGCTCTACCTGTGCGGCGCCGGCGCGCATCCCGGCGGCGGCGTCACCGCCGCTCCCGGCCGCAACGCGGCGCAGCAGGTGCTCAAGGACTGGCGCCGAAACCCGTGAGCTCCCGAACCGCCGACATCGTCGTGATCGGGGCTGGTGTGATCGGCGCCTCGATCGCTTTCCAGCTCTCCCGCCGCCGTGCGGGCCGCGTCGTGGTGATCGACAAGGGCGACGTGGCGAGCGGCGGCAGCGGCCGCTCCTCGGCGCTCGTGCGCATGCACTACAGCCACGCCCCCGAGGTGGCCCTCGCCAAGGCGAGCTACGAGATCTTCGTCGCCTGGCACGAGATCCTCGGCCTGCCGACGCATTTCAAGAAGACCGGCTTCATCCGCCTCGTGCCCGAGAGCGAGATCGAGCGCCTGCGCAAGAACGTCGAGGTGCACCGCTCGTACGGCATCGATGCGCGGGTGCTGTCGCGCGAGGAGCTCTCGGAGGTCGCGCCGGCCTGGGACTTCTCCGACGTCAGCGCCGCGGCCTACGAACCCGACTCAGGCTACGGAGACGGAGCTGCGGTCGCCAGCGATTTCCTGCTGCGCTCGCGCGAGGCCGGGGTCGAGTACCGCTCCGGGACGCGGGTCTCGTCGCTCTTGGTCGAGGCCGGACGCGTGCGCGGGGTGGTGGTTCCCGACGGCGTCATCGAGGCGCCGCAGGTGGTGGTCGCCACGGGCCCCTGGTGCCGGCCACTCGTCGCCGCGGCGGGCTTTGACGCCCCGATCGAGAGCGAGTTCCACGAGGTTGCCCTGCTCAAGAACCCGCCCGGTCTCGCCAGCATCGGCCCGGCGGGGATCGACTCGCTGACGGAGACCTACTACCGCAGCGAGGCGGGCGGCCTGACCCTGATCGGCGATTTCTACGGTAAGCGGGGTGTCGACCCCGACGGGATCCCGATCGGAGCCTCCCAGGAAGGCATGCTGAAGCTCGTCGAGCGGACCGCGCGCCGGATCCCCGCGCTGGCGGAGGCCGGTCTGTTCCGCGGCGTGACCGGCTGCTACGACATGAGTCCCGACGCCCGGCCGCTGATGGGCCCGGTGCCGGGAGTCGAGGGCCTGCAACTGGTCGCGGGCTTCTCGGGCATGGGCTTCAAGATCTCGCCGGCCGTCGGCGTGGTGATGGCCGAGCTGCTGACGGGCGCGCCGACCAGTATCGACATCACCAGCTTCCGGCCCTCGCGGTTCCTCGAGGGCCAGCCGATCAAGGCGCCCTACGAATACGCGAGCGACTGAGGGGGCGACCGAGCACAGACGCCTCACTCGTGTGAGTCTCGGATGGACCGTGGGCGGCCGGTAACGGAGCTCACCCACGTCGCTGCGTGCTCGTCCTCGTGCTCGGACTCAGTTCGCAGCGCCCTTCGGCACGAGCCCTTGGGCCATCAACTCAGCCGCGATGCCTTCGGCCACGATCCGATGCTCGAGTGGGCCCCAGTGGCCGTAGACCTGGAACTCGGCCCCCTGCTTCAGCTTCGGCAGAAAGTACGGCCGCAGGTAGATCGCCGGTATCTTGCGCTCCTCGCAATAGCCAAAGAAGAAGCGCTCGGGCAGCGTCTTGGGCAGATCGGGTTTGGTGAGCTCGCCAAAGGCCGGCAAGTAGGCGAACGCCACCCGCGCTCCTGCCGCCTCCGCTGTCGCGCGCATCTCGTCGAGAATCGCGAGCGTCAACTGCTTCGATTCGCGCGTCGCTGCCCCCGAGCGGAAGCGATAGCCGGCTCGCAGCATGCTGACGAGGTCGAGGAAGCGAGACCGGTAACTCTCAGCCGCCAGCGTTTCGGCGACCGAAGGCACGGGCGAATGCGTCAGAACCAGCTTCCCCTCGCGCAACACGAAACGCGGTTTCGCGTAGTCGCGAAAGGCAAGGATGTTGCGCTCCATGTCGACGGTCAGGAAGCCGAGCAACACCAGATCCGGCTTGTACCGCAGCCCCTCTTCCTTGAGGTACAGCAGCATCTGATCGTGACCGTAGCCGTGAACGCCAAGATTCAAGACCTCGACCTGCCGCAGGAGTTCCTGCAGGACGTGGCTGTATGCCTCCTCGTCCCCCACCTCCTCGCCAAACGTGAACGAGTCGCCGAGCACGACGATACGGAAGGCGCCTGGCGGCTTCTCGTAGGCGTACTCGGTCCGGCCCCGAAGCCCGCGAGA
>CAYTWT010000181.1:0-21365 GCA_964442185.1 uncultured Acidobacteriota bacterium | reverse complement strand
TAGCTGGGCGTGGTCAGGCCGTGGAACTGCCCGGGGTAGACCACCAGCCGCGTGGGCACGCCCAGGCTGCGCAGCGCCTGGTACATCTGCTCGCTGCCGATGATGGGCACGTTGAAGTCCTTCTCGCCGCCCATGAACAGCGTGGGCGTGTGGATGCGGTCGGCGTGGAAGAAGGGGTACGAGAGCTTCAGCCACAGCTCGGCGGCCTTCCAGGGCGGCCCCAGCTCCTGCTCGTACTGCACGATGTACTGGTCGCTCCCGTACATCGACAGCTGCAGCGCGCTGCCAGCCCCGCTGACGGCGGCCTTGAAGCGCCCATCGGTCGCGATCGTATAGTCGGTCAGGATGCCGCCGTAGCTCCAGCCGCCCAGGCCCAGGCGGTCGGGGTCGGCCACGCCCAGGCGCACCGCTTCGTCCACCGCGCCCAGCAGGTCCACGACCTCGTAGTGCCCCCAGTCGGCGTAGATCGCGCGCTGGTAGGCGGCCCCACGCCCGCTGCTGCCGCGGTAGTTCACCGCCAGCACCACGTAGCCCTGCGCGGCCAGGAACTGGGGCTGGAAGTCGAACGCGTGCTCGTCCTGGCCGTTCGGGCCGCCGTGGATGAGCAGCAGCGTGGGGTACTTGCGCCCGGCCTCGAAGGCGGGCGGCTTGTACATCAGGCCGTGGACCTCGGTGCCGTCGGCGCTCTTCGAGCTGAAGTCCTCGGTCGTGCCGAGCTTCACCTCCGACAGCCAGGCGTCGTTCTGGTGCGAGAGCCGGCGCAGCGCGCCGTTCTCCAGCGCGTGGATCTCGAACGGCTCCTCGTCGCTCGCGGCCAGCACGGCGAGCGCCCCGCCCGCTCCCGCCGACAACGCCGAGATCACGCGCGGACCACGCGTCAGCTTCTCCAGCGGGCCGCCCGCGGCCGGCACGCGCGCGACGTAGGCCGTGCGGTCGTCGGTCACCAGGAAGCTCAGCGTGCGGCCGTCTCGGCTCCAGGCCGGGGGGCCGGAGACGGGGCGGTCGAGCGACGCCGTCAGCACGCGGGCCGGGCCGCCCTCGGCGGGCACGACAGCCAGCTTCTCGAGCTGATAGGCCGACCAGCGCGTCTCGTCGCCCTGCAGGTAGGCGACGAAGCGGCCGTCGGGGCTCCAGGTGGGACGCCCGCCGTCGGTGCCTTCGAACGTGGTGAGAGCGCGCGGCTGCGCGCCGGCCTTGGCGTCGATCGCGTACACGTCGGAGTTCTGGTCGCGGTCGGGGTCGGGCCCGCGACGCCGGCTGACGAATGCCAGGCGCGTGCCGTCGGGCGACCAGGCCGGGGCCGAGTCGTCGTACGGGCCGCTGGTCAGGGCCTCGCCCTTCTTCGCCTCGACGTCGAACAGCCACAGGTGCGCGCGCAGGTCGCGCAGGTAGCCGTCGCGGTCCTGCTTGAAGTGATAGCGCTCGCTCACCACCGGCGGCGGGGTCTTGGGCTTGCCCGTCTTGTCGTCCTTGTCGTCGTCGGCCGGATCGGGATCATTCACTACCAGCGCCAGGCGCTTCGAGTCGGGGGACCAGGCGTAGTCCCCGACGCCGCCCTTCAAGTCGGTCAGCTTCTCGGCCTCGCCGCCGGCCGTGTTCAGCACGAAGACCTGCGAGTCCTTCTTCTTCTTGGCCTCGTCGCCACGTGCGGCCAGGAAGGCCAGCCAGCGCCCATCGGGACTCCAGCGTGGCTCGCTCTCGCTGCTCTCGGGGCTCGACGTCAGGCGCACATGGCGCGTGCCATCCCAGCTCGTCATCCACAGATCGGTTTCGCGCTTGTCTTTCTCGGCGTCCACCGTGGCGACGCTGTACGCGACCCACTTGCCGTCGGGCGAGAGCTGCGGGTCGTCGAGCGTGCGCAGGCGTGCGAGGTCGTCGAGGTTCAGCGGGCGCTTCGCGGCCGGCTGCGAGAGAACCCCCGGCGCGCCGAGTGCCACCAAGAGCAGAACGAGTAGCGAGCGTCGAGTCATGAAAACCCCCAAAGGACCGGCCGAGGCCTCGGCCGGGGCACCCTGGCCGGCTCTAGCGCGCATCCACGACGCAGCGAAACCCGATCGTGCCCGCACGATCGCGGCCCGGCGACATGAGCAGGTATTTCTGGTGCTCGTCGAGCCGATAGGTCTGCGGGAAATACCATAGCGATCCGCGCGGCTGGTAGGAGGCGGCGCCGCGCACGATGGCCGCGCGCGTGTGCTCATCGAGGAACTCGTCGGTCCACTGCGAGACGTTGCCCACGAGATCGAGCACGCCGAAGGGACTGGCGCCTTGAAGCAACGCGTCGCCGGCAGCCGGTGGTCGCCGCGTGCGCCCGTGATCGCGCGATGGGACCGCGCGCGGGTTCCAGTCGGGGCCCCAGGGGTAGAGACGGCCATCATTCGACTGCGCGGCGTACTGCCACTCCCAGTCGTGGGGCAGACGCTTGCCGGCCCAGGCCGCATAAGCGCGCGCATCTTCGATCGACACCCACGTCACGGGCTTCAGGGCCCAGCCCTCTGGGTAGGTTCCATTTCTCCAGTCGCGCAGGAAATTGTGGTCGTCTGCCGGATGGTAGCGCGTCGCGTCGAGGAACCGCTTGTACTCGCCGTTCGTCACGCTCGTGCGGTCGATGAAGAAGCTCGAGAGCTGCAGGCGCTGCCGGTGAAAACGCCGCGGCGCATCCTCCCACGGGTACTGGACGTCCACGCCCGGATCGTTGCCGCCTTCCACTTCGATGCCGCGGACCACGAAATCGTAGTCGCCAGCCGGGATCCGGAGCATGCCCGGCGGTGGCGTCTGGGCAGCCTGCGTCGGCCGAATCTCGAGCATCGTCTGCGGCAAGGGCTGCCAGAGACGTGAGTAGTCAGCGAGCCGTCGCGCCGAACGCCCGGCCATGAACGCCAGCAGTTCGTTCAGCGCAGCCGCGGGCGGTGTGTCTTCGACGGCCAGCACGGCGCCGAAGCCGAGGCCTTCGACGGCGAAGCTGAGCGTGGCCCGGCTGCCGCCTACGGCCGGCATCAGCTCTCGGCCGCGCCACAAGTCGTAGTAACGGAGGCCCGGCCGATGCGGCACGCGAAGCTGCTCGCCGTCGACGTCGTATTCATTGCGATTGACGAGCGTCCAGAGGGTTTGACGGCGCCTCGGAAAGCTGCTGGCAAACACGCCGCTCTGCAGGGTGGGTGTGTGCGGCTCCCAGTCGGGGCTCACCAGCAGTTCGGCCAGGCCTCGCTCGATGCGTGTCAGGCGCAGGACCGCTTCCGCGTCGCGGGGCGTCATCATGAACCAGAAGCCCCAGAGGTTTTCCATCGTCGCGTATCCGACACCGTTGAACCAGGCGTGCTGCAGGCTGTTCGTCTTGTCGCGGGTGAAACGGTCGGTGACGTTGACCATGTGGCGCGACTCGAGCCATTTGGCCTTGCTCAGCATCGGAACGAACGGATAGCTCAGGTCCTCCCAGGTCACCCAGTCGTTCCAGCCGAGGGTGCTCCAAGCCAGCGACTCGTCGCGCACCGCGAACTGCGGTTCGAGCGCGAGCGGATGTCCGGCGGCCGCGGCCGCTGCGTGGAACTCGACGGGTGCCGCGTCCACGGTGTCGAAGTTGATCCCGTCCGCGCCGATCTCCTTGAGCAGTTCCGCGAGCGCGGTCGCGACAGGTGCGCCCACCGGACGCGTACCCGTGTCCCACGCGAGCGTCGGAAAGAACACTTTCACTTCGCGCTGGTGAAATCGATCGACGACTTCCCTGAGCGCCGCGATGCCGCCAGGCAGATCACGCAGCAGATCGAACGAGTTGCGATCGTCCACACCGAGGTTCGGATACACGTGCCAGATCAGCACCGCGTCGATCGGGCCAAGACGCCCTTCGACATCGGCCAGGTAACGGTCCACCGTGTACTCCCGCTTTTCCGGATCGTAGAAAGCACGGTCCCAGACGAGCAGCTGGTTCTGTGAGAACACACGCTGCGTCCAGGCGAGCTCCGGGCGGCTGTATTCCGAGGCGTCGTAACGCAGCCGGGGCAGGTGCGCGGTGCGCCACGCCTTGATGCCCGCCAGCCAGGCGGCCTGTCCGGCGGGATCGTCCGGACCGCTCAGCAGGACTTCCAGCGGTGGCGGAGGCTGGCCCAGGTTCAGCACGCCGCTCGGCGGGATCAGCGCATGCCGCGGTCTCCACTCCTCGGCGAACGCCAGCCAGCTGGAGCAGGCGCTCAACAGCGCCGCAATGAGAGGCGCCCGGCGCACGAATAGGCGACTCTTGGCAGTTCGGCTCAAGCGACGGCATTGTAAACCTGACCGGCGCGCGTTTTTCAGAAGCGCGCGAGATATGTCAGCTTCACCACGAGACCCCGGCTCAGCAGGGCCCGTGGAGCCTGCTCTTCTCCTCGCTCCTCGTTGAAGACGAGGTAGAGGTCGCTGCCCGGGCGGTAGGCGAAGCTGAGTCGGAAGTTGACGAGGAGCTGCTTCTCCAGGCTGTTGTACTGGACGAAGCTGGCCGCGACCAGCCGGGTCGAGAAGGCCCAGCCCAGGCGCAGGGACGGCAGGTGGGCCGTGAACGACCCCGACGGAATCTCGGCCTGGCTGCGCCGGTAGGCCCCGGTCAACGACAGGTGCCGTCCGCTCGAGACCTGGACTTCGCCGCCGATCGTGGCGAGGCTGCCGCCGTAGTTTCGGGAGAAGCTCCCGGAGGCGCCGAACGAGACCGCCCGGTTGGGGCTGGTGTGGCCGAAGAAGGAAAGGTCGCGCAGGTCGTAGCGGCCGGGCGGGACCTCCAGGCGATCGGCGAGGTCGAAGGCCTCGTCGATCTGCGTAAAGCCGTGGGTGTAGAAGGCCGCGATGCGATCGCCGCTTCCCCACTCGAAGCTGTAGCCCAGGAAGCCGTTCGTGTCCTGGGGTTCGCCCGTCGTGCGCGTGACATAGGCCCCGCCCCCGAACAGGCTGAAGCGGCGCAGACCCAGCGCCCGCGGCCGGAAGCTGTAGTCGAGGAAGGCGGTGGTGCGGCGGATGTCTGTGCGGGTGGCGAAGCCCGACTCCGGCTCGGCCTCGGGGCCGATCACCAGGTGCTCGGCCTGCCAGGCCAGGTGGTCGGAGGCATAGTCGGCGGCGACGCGCCAGGCGCTGTCATCACCGCCCGGGCCCGTGGTCGTGGTGCGCGCGAAGAACCCGGAGAGATTGAGCCGCGGCGACAGCCAATAGGACGCATCGGCGCCGAGATCGGAGTGCGCGTCGGACGTCGTGCGCCGGTCGGTGGCCATGAGCCCGACGTAGCCGTTACCCGGCAAGTCGCGCTTCACGCGCAGGACGCCGAAGTTGGTGCGGGGCTCGCCGAAGGCCTGGTCGGTGAGGATGCTGAGGAAGCCGATCGTCTGCTTCCCGGCCCGGCCCGACAGGCGCACCCCGCCCAGCACCGGGACCACTCCGTCGTCGGCGATCCCGATCCGCCGCGAGAAGAAGAGCAGGAACGGCGGCGTTTCGAAGAAGCCCCGCGTCCCGAAGTCGAAGACGCCGGCGTTTTCGAGGAAGAACTCGCGCTTCTCGGGGAAGAAGAGGTCGAAGCGCGTGAGGTTGACCTGTTGGTCGTCGGCTTCCACTTGAGCGAAGTCGGGCTTGACGGTCGCGTCGAGGACGATCCCCGGCTTGACCTCCCACTTGGCGTCCAGCCCAAGGTCCCAGTGCGACTCGGTGGGCGTCGCCCCAGCTTCGTCTCGTTCCCGCATGATCCCGGAAAGGCCGTAAGGCTTGACCTCCAGGTTCAAGGAGCGGCGTGGCAGGCCGTCGAGGCCCAGCAGATGTCCCGCCTGGCTGACCCGGTGCAGGCCCCCTTCCCCGCGGGACCAGGCGCTCCAAAGGGTCTCCTCGTTCTTCCGGCGCACCACGCGCAGGGCGTTGAAGCCCCAGGCCTCGTCCGCGGGGCGCGAGGGGTAGCGCAGGGTTCGAAACGGAATGGCGAACTCGGCCGTCCAGCCGTCCATGGTCTTCTCCGCGGCCACCCGCCAGACCCCCTGCCAGTCGGTGTTCAAGGTCGCGTTCTCGTCGGTGACGAGCGCGTCGGACATGGCGCCGTTGGGGTTGGTGGCGAAGACGAACCCGCTCTTCTTGTCGTGAAAGGGATCGAAGAGCAGCACCACCATGTCGTCGGCGGCCAGCCGCGTTCCGCCCTCGTCGCTGGCGCGAAACAGGCTGTCGCGCTGCAGGAGTCGCGCGATGATCCTCCCGGGCTCGCGGTCCCGCGCCCACACGCCCACGTAGAGCTGCTCCCGGTCGTAGAGCACCCGCACTTCCGTAGGCTCGGTGGCGGAGGATCCCTCCTTCGGCTCACGCTGCCGGAACCCCGAGGCGGCCTCGGCTAGCGCCCACACCGGCTCGTCGAGGCGACCGTCGATCCGCGGCGTCTCGTTCACCTGAAGCGCGCGGAAGGAGAGCTCTCGCTCGGTGGAGGGGGGCGGCGCCGCGAGAAGAGCCGCGGCGGCGGCCCAGATGAGAACCACGCCGCCGATTCTATGAGCGAGGAGACCGGTTGGGTAAGCTCTCCAGCCTTCGATCCTGTTCGATCTCGTGCTCCCGCCGCGCTTCGCCCGCATCCTAGACGAGTTCTGGGCCTCATTGGAGGCTGCGCTCCGGCTGGCGCTGCAGTAGCCCGAGCTTCTGCCACAGGAAGGTGTGGACGAGCGCCGCGGTGTACCCGCCCGACCCTACCGCGCCAGCGCGCGCGGGTCGATGCCCTGGCCCAGCTCGAAGCTTGCGCCCACCGCTCCCACCACGGCCGCCTGCCTCGACAACCCTGCGCGCGCCCGGATGCGGTAGACCGCCTCGATCCCCGTGCAGTGGGCGCCCAGCAGGTTTACGAGGCCGAACCGGCGGAGCTGGTCCGCCGTCCAGTCGAGGCGCTCGTCATCGAGGGGGAAGAGGTGCAGGCCTCCCACGATGGCGTACACGGGAGCCTCGCGCACGACGCGTCGAGCCATCTCCACGGTGTTGACGATGCCGGCGTGGCCGCAGCCCGCGAGGATCACGAGGCCGCGATCGGTGTCGAAGACCAGCGACTGATCCTCCGGGATGGTGTCTTCGATGAGGCCCTCGGGGGCCTTCACCCGACCCTTGCCGCTCCAATTGCGCTCGGCGTGGATTCGCGGCACCGGGCCGGTGAGCCAGACGCCCGGCAGGATCTGCGCCGGCCCGTCATGCTCGACGAAAGTGCCGCCGCCCTTCTCGTAGTCGGCGCGGATGCCGAGGACGTAGTTGCCCTCGGCGCGGCCGTCGGCCTCGGGCCGGCTCCAGAAGATTCCGCGACCCACGTGAGCCCGGCTGAGGCTGTCGGGGTGGGCGGGGCCGAACTCGCGGCGCAGGGTCATGAGGCCGCCCGTATGGTCCGAGTGGTTGTGGCTCAGGACCACCTCGCGCACGCCCGCAAGGTCCAGCTTCAGCTCTCTCGCGTTCTCGAGGACGGTGTTGGGCCGCGCGCCCGTGTCGAACAGGATCCTTTCGCCGTCGACTTCGACGAGAGCGCCGAAGCCCCACTCGCCGACGCCCGCGTCGGAAAGCATGGTCGAGAGGATGACGATGCGTAGCGAATGGACGCGCGGAGGCTCGGCAGCCGCAGCGCGGGCGGGCAGGCTGGCGAGCAGGAGAGCGGGCGCCAACCGGCGGGCGAAGTTCATGGGGCCTCCCAGGCTGCGAGAGGGTACCAAGGGTAAGGAAGAAAAGGGGCCGTCCGCCGCACGGGTCGGCCCCGACGTCGAAGCCCTGTTTCCGAGAGCTCGCCGCGATCCTGCTTGCGCTCCCGGGGCCTTCGGCGGTAGCCTCAGAGCCAACTGAAGATCACCCTGAGACCAAGGAACAAGCGGGGCTGAAACCCCGTGCCCCAGAAGGAGGCTTCCATGAGTCCAGCCGCAACGCTCCAGAAGAGGGTTCTACTCGTCTTCGCCCTCGCGGTCTTTGCAGTAACCGCGAAGGCCAACGAGCTGTGGGTCGCGCCCGCAAAGAATCTCGCAGACAAGTTGATCGCGGATTTCGCCGTGGCCCAGAAGCAGACGCACTTCGGCTTCGGCGTGCCCGACAACTTCACTGGCTTCACGAAGGCGACGGTGCTTCTGATCGGCAGCAAGGACCAGGAGATCCGCTACGACCTCACGCTGTCGATCTCGCAGAACCTGGGTAGCGCCAGGGCATTCGTCACGGAGATGAGAGACATTCCGGCGAGCGTGCTCAAGGGCGAGTTGCTGGAGCTGGATGTCTCCGCGATCTTTGGCGGCGCGCCTGCGCTCCAGCCGGGGACGGACTACGTGAGCCTCTCCCTCGACATCGATACCCCCCGCACGAAACATCGCGGTGAGCGCGAGGACGAGGAGGAGCGGAACGAGGACCACTCCAAGGACACGGATACGCCACACGCGCTGTTGTTCGGATTGCGTTTTCAGTACGAAAGCCCAACGGGTTCGCAGGGACCGGCGGGACCGACGGGTCCACAAGGACCGATTGGGCCTACTGGGCCGCAGGGATTCATGGGAGTCACGGGGGCCACCGGTGCAACGGGAGCGAGCGGACCAGCGGGGGCGAAGGGACTGAACGCGCGCGGCGCGTGGAGCGCTGCGGCCGCCTATGTTCTGGATGACGTGGTCACCGACGCCGGTCAGACATGGCGCTGCTCGAGTGCCGACTGCACGGTGGGCCCGCCGACGCCAACGACTCCGGATTGGGAACTGCTGGCGGCCAGGGGGGCGGATGGAGCGACTGGAGACCAAGGCCCCCAGGGGCTCACGGGGCCAACCGGGCCCGCGGGAGCCAACGGACTCAACGGCGACCCCGGGGCAACGGGAGCGACTGGGCCCGCGGGGCCGGCGGGAGCCGGGTTGAACCCCCTGAAGGTGGCACTCCTGCAGTGGGGGGAATCGATCCAAGGCGGGGACTTCGCGGTCGGTGCGTTCCCAATCGGGGTTGCCTTCGACGGGGCGAACATCTGGGTGGCGAACCAACTCAGCGGCAATGTGACCAAGCTCCGGGCCAGCGATGGGGTGAACCTGGGGACGTGCCCGGTCGGCCTGTTCCCACAGGGGGTTGCCTTCGACGGGGCGAACATCTGGGTGGCGAACAACAGCAGCGGCAACGTGACCAAGCTCCGGGCCAGCGATGGAGCGAACCAGGGTACGTTCCCGGTCGGCTCGGGCCCACTCGGGGTTGCCTTCGACGGGGCGAACATCTGGGTGACGAACCGACTCAGCAACAACGTGACCAAGCTCCGGGCCAGCGATGGGGTGAGCCTGGGGACGTTCCCGGT
Source organism: uncultured Acidobacteriota bacterium (assembly GCA_964442185.1). Classification (GTDB taxonomy): domain Bacteria; phylum Acidobacteriota; class Vicinamibacteria; order Fen-336; family Fen-336; genus CADEEV01. Next base: position 12,121 of record CAYTWT010000181.1, on the reverse strand, counting down.
CGGCTCGTTCCCATGGGCGGTTGCCTTCGACGGGGCGAACATCTGGGTGACGAACAACATCGCCAGCGGCACCGTGACCAAGCTCCGGGCCAGCGATGGGGCGATCCTGGGTACGTTCCCGGTCGGCTCGCGCCCATTCGGGGTTGCCTTCGACGGGGCGAACATCTGGGTGGCGAACTCCGGCAGCAACACCGTCTCGAAGCGTTGAGCTTGGGGCCTCGCTAGCGCTACCGCGCCCTTGACGAGAAGGGATTCTCTACGCGGACCCCGTCGTATTCCTGCCCGGCGTTCAGGTCTTCGGAGAACACCACCGCACATCCGGCGAGATGCGCGGCCGCCACGACGAGGGCGTCGTAGTAGCTGACCTGATACCGCCCGCTGAGCTCGAGGGCCAGGTCGACATGGGGCACGGTAATCGGACGCACGTCGTGGCGTTTCCAGAGTTGGACCCAGGCGACAGCCTCGTCGTGAGTCAGCGGCTTGGCCCGGCGCCGGCTGGTGACGGCGCGGTAGAACTCCCCCAGCACCTGCGTGGACAGGCAGACATTCTCGCTGCGGGCCAGCGCCAGAGCGGCTGCCGACTTCTCCGGCCGGGGACCGCCGGTTTCGATGGCGTAAACGAAGACGTTGGTGTCGAGGAAGATGCTACCGCTCATTCATCTCCGCCCGCGTGGGTTTGCGACCCACGCGGAAGCGGGCGGTGCGCCGCAAGAGCGACTCCATGAGCCGGTTGCGCTCCTCGATCTCCCGCTGTCGGGCGGCGGCGCCCGGGCGGCTGCTGGCAATGCGCTGGCGGAGGGCTTCCTCGATGAAGCGCGTCAGGGTCAGCCCGAGCCGGGCCGCTTCCGCTTTCGCTTCCCGGTAGGTCGAGTCGTCGATGCGCAGGGTCGTCTGCATGGGCTCAATGCTCCAGAATCTGTCAATTCTTTCAAATGAATGATAGCGATTACCAAGCTGCGCCGTCAACCCCTTGCTCGAGACTGAGGCCAGACGTGCTACCGATCCACGGTCTCGAGAGAGGCCGAATGGTGTAGGTAGATATCCTGGGGTTCTATCCGAACCAACGTGGTCCTCGTCGTGGTTCTCCCGCCGCGACCGCTTCCTGCGCAAGGCGCGGGCCGCCGCCGCGGTCTCTCACCCCGGCAGCGCCGGATCAGAGGTGAGGCACCGCGAGGCGCTCTCGGCGCGCCGCGTGGTTGAGGTGCTTGTCGAAAGCGCAGAACTCGACGCTGCCTCCGGACGCTCGGAGGTCCAGGGCGGCTGCGAGCTGGACGGCGTCGTAACCCCTGAGGGCGTGGCGCTCGGCGAGCGCTCCGGCCGATCGGACCAGCGGGTCGGTGAGGCCGATGACGTTGTAGGTTCCCCACTCCCGGTCGAGCTCCCTGACCGCTCGGCGCAGCTCCGCTGCGCTCAGCGCGCCCTCGCGCCGGTGCCGTGCCAGGGCCGCGCGGGCCTCGGCGTAGGTGACCAGGGCGGTGGCCACCGCTTCGGCCTGCTGAATGCGCCCCACGACCACCCCCGTTCCCGCCTCTTCGACGTAGAGCTTCACGATGGCGCTCGCGTCGAGGTAGAGGATCATCGCCGGTCTTCCATGACGATGTCGGACAGGAGCCGGCGCGTCTTGCGGGGTTTCACCCGTGGACTCCGCCCGGGCTTGCCGACGCCCCGCCGCAGCGACCCGCCCTCGGCGAGGCGATCCAGCAGCTCGCTTTCGGAAGAGCGGGTGACCGGGACGAGGCGAGCGACCGGCTGCCGTCGCCGGTTCCCGATGGTGATGCTCGCCCCCCGGGAGACGCTCCGGAGATAGGCACTCAACCGAGCTCGAAGATCACGCACCCCGACTATCGGCGCAGCCTTCATGTAGTCACGATATCACTCGATTCGTGACTACGTCAACACTTCGGCCAGGTGTCTCCGGGCACGACATGTCAGCGGATCTCTCTCTTGTCAGCGCCCGGTTCTGCAACTCGTGGGACGTCCCGAGCGCAGCTACTGGGCGAAGGTGACGGTTATCGCTCCCACGAACTCCGCATCAGCCGACAACAGATTGATGATAACGCCTACGAGCACCTCACCGGCCGGGGGGCACGCCCCTTGGGAGCACTTCGCCAGGTCGAACTGGCCGGCGCCCTTCGTGGATTTGCTGCACAACGTCCCGTCGATTTCGGATCCGCGGAAGATCGCCGCGTCTACATCGCCCTTGGTGCCATAGGAAGAGACGAACATCGCCGCCGTGCCGGTCGCCGCGACCCTGAAGTAAAACCCGCCCCTCAGCTTCACCTTCTTGAACTTGACGAAGGGAACGCTGAGCGTGCAGTTGGTGGCGGCAGAAGCCCCCACTTCCTCGATCCGAACCGAGTAGCCGGAGAGGTCCAGCGCCTCGGCGTCGTCCGGCCCAGAATCCTTCTGCTTCGGGAGCATACCGGCGATGCCCACCCCCTTCTCGGCTCGATCCTCGAGTTCGAACAGGTCGAACACGCGCGGATCCACGCCCCGGTCGGCCGGCGGGGTCACGGTGAACAAAACGCTGTGGCCCTCGTGGGCCACGAGCTCCCTGGCCACGGCCATCCCCTTGGCGAACTCCTCGGCCGCCATGGTCGAGGGTGCCAGGAGCAGGAAAGCTCCCAGTGAGAGGAAACGCGGAGTCCCAAAAGCCATAGACCCTCCTTCGAGTCAGCGGCACTCATCTTGTCGGGTCAGGCCGGCCAGGTCTTGATCGAGATGCGATGGGGCCGCGGACCTCTCGTGAAACACTAGATCCACTCCAGCCCAAACGCAACGGCGGCTCGTCGAGGCGATGGGCCACGCGCTTCCCCTGCATCGCGAGGTCACCCCCGGCGTGTCCGTACTCCGAAACCGGCTCCAGTCGTCGATAATGGGACCGTGGATTCCAGGCTTCGCCTTGCGTTGCTTCTATTACTCGCTGTCGGCGCCGGAGCGTGCGGTGGAGAGTCGGCCCCGGCCGCGACGGAATCGCCCGCGCCTGTCCCGACGTCGGCCGACTGGCCGATGTACGGCCACGACCCCGCCCGCACCAACTACAACAAGGGCGACACGATGATCGGCCCCGGCAGCGTGAGCCAGCTCGCGCCGCGATTTCGGACGCTCATCGGCGTCGGGGATTTGCCCTCGTCGAGCGGCCCGGTCGTGGCCGGCGGTCGCGTCTACGTGGGAAGCAGCGTGAACAGTGGCAAGAACTACTTCTGCCTCGACGCCGGAACCGGCGCGGTTTTGTGGAGCACCGACATTGGACACGCATCGTTTCCGGGCAACGTCGGCATCGGCTCCACCGCCGCCGTCGTGGACGGGGCGGTCTACGTCGGTGGCGGCGATGCCGCCTACTACGCTCTCGACGCGCAGACGGGCGCCGTCCGCTGGCGCCATCCGATGAACGACGCGCCCGACGCCTTCGCCTGGTCCTCGCCCCTCGTCTCGAACGGCGTCGTCTACGTGGGGATGTCGGCTCAGTACAAGGCGTTGCGCAGCGAGCTGCGCGCTCTCGATGCGGCCACGGGCGCCGTGAGGGCCCGCCAGTTCCTTGTACCCGAGGGCCACATCGGAGGAGACCTCTGGAACTCGCAGGCCCTGAGCCCCGATGGCTTCAGGCTCTTCGCCGCGAGCGGCAACGACTTCGACTTCAACGGCCCCTATACGCGCGCCATGATCGCGTTCGATCCGACGAGCCTCGCCATCCTGGATTCGCACCAGCAAGCCGTGAAGGACCAGGACCTCGACTTCGGCACGACGCCGGTGGTCTTCCAGGACGCCTCGGGGCGCAAACTGGTGGGTGCCAACAACAAGAACGGCCGCTTCTATGCCTACGATCTCGCCGCCCTTGGGAACGGGCCGGTCTGGCAGCGGGCCACCGGGGTGTCGGTCGGCGCGATGCCCGCCTACGATGAGGACGCCGGATCGGGGGGCACGCTCTTCATCATGGGGGACAACGCGGTCTTGTTCGGCGTCGATCCGGCCACGGGGGCCGATCGGTGGCCCCCGATTGCGGTGGGCTTCGGCAACGGCAACGTCGCGGTGGCGAACGGCCTCGTCTACACGGGCGGTGGCGTCGGAGCGGTGCCCATCGTGGCCGCGGACTCCGGAACGCTCCTCCGGGTATTGCGCCCCGAAACCCCGGCCAGGACCTTCTCCGGCGTGGTCGTATCCGGCGGCGTCATCTACTCCGTTGCGGGACCCTATCTCAACGCGTGGTCCGCCGCGGGCTCCGGCCCGTCGCCGACCCCCAACACGACGCCCAAGGCCCAGGTGGCTCTCAGCCTCGAGCCCAATCCCGCGGTCGCCGTGCCCGGTACTACGGCGGCGCACTCGGCCCACTTCCGCGTGGTTCTCACCGAATCGGCCGGCGTGGGCGGGGCCGTCAGTTTCCTCAACCTGAAGATGCGTGACGCGGCGAGCGGCTGCACCGCCAGGCTGACGACCAGCCTGGCCCTGGCTTCGGCCGACCTGGTCGCGCGCGCGGGGACCAACCGCATCCCAGCCTCCGGGAGCTTGAGCTTCGACATGGCCGTGGACTACTTCCTGATTTCGGGAGGGCAGGCCGTGACGGTGACCGGCGCGGCCCAGTTCACCGACGACAACGGCCACACCGTCACGGCGCTGGGGCAGGCCAACATCCAGTAGATCTATAGGCATTTGCTCCCGCAGATCTGACGGGGGCGCCGCGGTCGGGGGGTTTGGCAAGCCTCGTCGAGGGTAAGTGAGGAAGGCTCTTGCCCTCAATCGTTCACGGCGAAGGGGCCGCGCGAGACATGGCCGACGCAGTCGATCCAGGGGCGGTTGCCGACGAGACCAGACGCGCCGACGCGCTGCGACGCACCGTCGACGTCGCCTGCGCCCTGCTGCGGCAGGCGCGCCTCACGCGTGAAGAGGCTGAGGCGGTGGTCGCTGTCACGAGAACGCGCGCGCTCGAACTCTTCCCAGGCAGGGAGGGCGTGTTCGATCTCGTGCTCGCGCCGCGCTTCGCCCGTATCCTCGCCGAGTTCGCCCCGCCCCTCGGATCCGCTCGGTCGAGGCGGGATCCGGGCGTGTAGATTCGTCTCGGCGTCGCGCTTCAGGGCCCGCTGGTGGCGGCGTGGATGGCGCTGTCATGGAGCTCCTCGAGGCGGGCGCGTTGCGCGGCGTCGAGTTGCGTGGTCGCCGCCTTCATGAGGATCCGCATTGGCTCGTCTTCCTGGGGAAGCGTCGGCTGGCCCGCGGCCACGCGGCCGAGGTAATCGGCGAGCTGTGCGCCCTCCTTCTTCGGGAGCGTCCCGAGCGCCGCCGTGGTGAGCGCTCGAAGCTCCTCTGCCGCGGATGGCCCGAGGAACGCGAGGCCGCGCGCCGAAGCCACCAAGGAGCGACGGAACAGCTCGGCGGGCTCCGCCGGCCCGCCGGACTCGACGATGTCCTGGATGGCCCGCACCCCGAGATGCGGCAGCTCCAGGTTCGCCCTTTGCACGGCGCCCCGCCGGCCGGCGGCCCGCGCACCCGACAGCGACACCGCGGACTCGAGGGCGTCGAGCTCCTGGAGAGATCGGCCGCCTCCCGCCTCGGGCACCCACGCGACGAGCGCGAAGTAGCGATCGCCGTCCTGAGCGACCACGGTCCGCTCGATGAACCGCCCTTCGGGCGAGCTGCGGCGACTGCTCGCGCGGCGGGCATCGACCGAGCCGAGGCGTCCATCGCGCCGCCGCTCCTCATCAAAGGAGAGAGCGTTCGCCCGTCGCTCCGCGAGGACATGGTCCAGGTAGTGCTCCAGGAGCAGGACGCGCTCCGGGGGCGGCTCGAAGAGCAGGAACGCTAGACGCCGGCCCGTGGGCGGCGCCCCGCCCGCGTGGCCCTCCGCCGCCCCACTGCGAGAGATCGGCGGCTTCGGCCAGCGGGACCCAGCGGGGACCACCCGGCCGCTGGACCATCGTGGCGCGGCCGATCAGGCCTTGCTCGAACCAGGTCTGTAGCATCCGGAGATCGAGCGGACCGACCTCGCTGCCGTCGTCGAGCCGGACCTTCAAGCCGCTGGCCATCGTCGCTCTCGGGGCGGATTATAAGGGGTGCGCGCGTACCCCACGGCCCGGCCGCGCTTTCGTCACGCGCCCGCCGTCGACCACGAGCTGTCCGCCCACCACGACGTAGGGGATTCCAGTAGATGGAATGGACGCATCTTCGTAAGTGGACCTGTCGATGACCGTCGCCGGATCGAAGATCGCGAGGTCGGCGTCGGCGCCTACCTTGATGCGTCCCTTGGACGCCATCGCGGGGGTACGTCGTTCGAGCCGGCGGGCGGGCATCAGCGTCATTCGCTCGAGTGCGTCCATCAAGCCGAGCACGCGTTCCTCGCGCACGTATTTGCCAAGCACTTTCGCGTAGCTGCCCGACGTGCGCGGATGCCCGCGGCCATTCTCGATGAACCCGTCGCTGGCGATCATCGACAAGGGGCTCGCGATGGCTGCGCGCGTCTGGGCCTCGGAGCGGCCGTGAATGATGACGGTACCCCCGGCGGCGCGGGCCTTGCCGAAGCTGGCGCGCGTCAAGCGCTCGCCGGTGGAAACCAGTTGGTGCAGGCCGAAGCGCTCTTCCGGCCACTTCTGCCAATCGTCGAAGAGCGCGGATTGGATTTCGGTCATGCCGGCGCCGTACGGGTAGGCCTCGGTCGTCACATCCTGCCCCGCGTCCCGGGCCGCCTGAATCGCGGCGAGGAACTGATCGATCTCGTCGCCGGCCGAGGAGTTCACGTGCACGACGTGGAGGGCCGCACCGGCCGTCTTCGCGGCGGCAATGGTCTCCTGCAAGCCGTTCACGTCACCGCGCATGTGGATGTGCGCGGAGGCCCCGCCGGCCGCCGCGACGCGAAACATGCGCTCGATCTCGGCGATGGGCGCCCCGGGGGTGTAGGCGCTGCCGAGGCCGACGGCAACCGCACCCTGCGCGAGGCCCTCGCGAAGGATGACCTCCATGGCCGCCATCTGCTCCTCGTTGGCGCGCCCGCTGCCGCCGATACCGGCGGGGAGCAGCCCCTTGCCGGGGTCCCCTAGCACCTTCATCCGCGCGGGAATATGCCCCACCGCCACGCCGTGGTTCACGATCTGGCCCGCTTGCCGGGCGGCGTACCAAGCGTTCACGTCGGCGACGCCCACTTCGAGTTCGAACGCGGACGTGACGCCGTCGCGCACCATCATCGCGTAGGACTCTTCCTGTTGGCCGTGTTCGTGGAGGTCGATGAAGCCAGGGGCCACTACGCAGTTCGCCGCATCGACGATGCGCGTGCCACGGAGCGGTGTCTCGGAAATGATCTCGATGCGGCCCGCGCGAATGCCCACGTGCCGCACGGCGTCGAGCTTCGACTCGGGATCCATCACTCGACCGTGCGCGATGACGAGGTCGTAGGCGGGAGCGGGCGGAGGCGGGGTCGAGCAAGCCGGCAGCGCCACGGCTCCACACACAGCGAGCGCCAGCGGCACACGCCGGGGCAGCCGAAGCTTCACCACACGCCCTCCTGATCGACGCGGCCGCAGCAGCTGCAGACCGGTCCGCGCGAGAGCTGAGCCGATGCGGCGCGAATCGATCCCGCGCGAGCACTGCGGCAGGAGTAGCGCATCCGTGTCCTCACCCGGAGCCCTGATCGTACGTGCTCCGCTCACGCGCCCGCAGCTTTGCGTCGATGAAGTCCGGGTGCGGAACGTGCAGGAGCCCGGCGATCCGCCGCACCATCTGCTCCTCGTGCGCGTCCTTGCGGCCGTCGGCAAATGCGACCAGCCACAGCAGCTCGACGATGCGCTTCTTCTGAACGGCGTCGAGCTCTGCGTCGACGAGCGAGGTGAACTCGTAGAGCGAGCTTGCGCTCCTCGATTGCTGTTCGCCCAGGCGCACGAGCTCGTCGGTCTCCTCGCTGGAAAGTTCGAAGACGCTGCGCAGCGAGGCGCGCATCACGGTTCGCTCCTCGTCCAGAATGCTTGCGTCGGCCCGCACGACCTCGAACATCAGCGCGGCGGCGGCGCGACGCAGGGCGTGCTCGCGCGCGTCCGGATCCGCGGAGCCGTCGGCGGGCTGTGCGACCATGGCCTGGAACAGTTGCCGCAGCGCCTCGAGCATGCCCTGAGCCTACTACGAGACCCTACTGATGGGCGGGCCGATGGACTACGCTCCGGGCATCTTCGAGATCAAGATGAGCCACTACCAAGCCGACAAGCGAGAGCAGGTGCACACCACCCTGGCCAAACAGCTCGCGCTCTACGTGACGATGTACAGCCCGCTTCAGATGGCGGCGGATCTGCCCGAGAACTACGAAAAGCGGATGGATGCCTTTCAGTTCATCCGGGACGTGGCGGTGGACTGGGACGACACCAGGATTCTCGAGGCCGAGCCCGGTGACTACCTGACCATCGCCCGGAAGGCCAAGCACGAGGACGAGTGGTACATCGGGGCGATCACCGACGAAAACGCCCGCACGGCGACGATTCCCCTCGACTATCTGCCGCCGACCGGCCCGTACCTGGCCAAGATCTACGCCGACGCCCCGAGCGCGCACTGGAAAGACAACCCGATGGCTTACGAAATCAAGAGCTACCTGGTGAACAGCCGGACCGAGCTCAAGGTCGCGCTGGCCAGCGGCGGCGGTGCGGCGATCAGCGTGCGCCCGGCCAGCGCCGACGAGGCGCTCAAGACGAAACCCTACTGAGCTTCGGGTCGCGGCCTTTTGTCAGGGCGGCAGAAGGCCCGAGTGTTGAGGATTTCATAACACGGCGTTGCGTTTTCGCTGCGTTTGCCAAGCGTGACGAGCTGGCTGCCTGGCGCAGCATGCTGTCGAATCCACGACTTGCGAGCACCTGCGCCGGCTGGCATCGCTCGTGCTGCTGAGCGGAGACACACGGCGCTCGAGGGGACAAGACGGCTTCGGCCGTTTGGCCTCTCTGGCGCCAACCGGGGGCGTCCGGCGCGGCTTGGAGGGAGTCGGGTCGGGCGTCCCGGGGATCACTCGAGATCGGGGGTACTCATGCCGAGATCCCACCGCCACCGCCGCCAGGAAGTCCGAGCCCGCCGCCGACGTGGACGACGCTCGCTCCACCTGTTCATGCTCGACGACGACCCGTACGTGTTCGAAGAGGATGCGGCCGATCCGCTGTCCGAGGTCGCGTCCCGACGTCACGGCCAGGACCAGCTCCTCTGGCTTGCCCGCGACAGCGCACAGGACGACTAGAACACACGGCCTCTCGGCCGCCAAGACGTCGCTCGGTGCAGGAACGCGTCGGCGGACCTGGCTTCAGGTCCGCCGCGCTGGCTGCTCTACTGCTTCTCGAACACCTGAACGTTGTGGACGGGTTTCCCCTGCGCGTCAGTCCCCTTGGCGGTGATCGTCAGGGTCTTTCCGTCTGCCGACACCACGCGCGTGTTTATCGTGGTCACCTTGCCGCCCTTCTTCATGGTGGCCTCGGTCGTCAGCGGACCGACCCGCTTGAGGGCGATCACATCCACGTCCGGGTTGCCCGTGACCGCGTTGTCCTTGCCATCGAGGTTGCCGGAGTACTCCCAGTGCATCGCGCCCGCGGCTGTCGCCCCGTCGACGGTGACCTTCATGCCCTGGCCGACCGGCTCGTACTTCAGGGTCACGGCCTTGGGCGCCGGACCCGGATCGTATGTCGACTTGGCGAGGTTGAGCTTCCAGGCGCCGAGCAGCGGGTCGCTCGACTGTGCGCTGCTCCCCGCGGCCAGCAGCATCACGATTGCGGCTCCGCCAACCATGGCGAGAGACATGCGGCCTGTCATTGCTTGCATAACACCTCCACTTTCTTGGAACCCCGACTTGTAGCATGAACGCAGATTTTCCGCCATGGAAATGGTCGCCACGCCGGCCCCGCCCCCGTCATTGCGAGTCGTCCAGGTGGACGATCACCGAATCGGTCCCGACGGTCTTCCCGCCGGGACCCAGGGGCGTCCCGCTGTCCTCCACCTCCAGGCGAACCTCGAAGTAGATGTCCTTGGGGTCCTCGCCGTGGTCGTCGGGGACGAAGGACGCCGTGCAGGTGCCTTGCAAGGGCCCCTTGAAAGGATGGGAGTGGTCCAGGTGATGGAGGATCACCGTCCACGTGAAGTGGGAGCAGGGGAGGCTACCCTCCTCGGGGTCGCTGGCCTTTCCGCTGAAGGCCAGCGTGTAGCGGACGCCGGCGGCGCCCTCGCGATTGTCCTGAATCGACACCGACGGCCGCGTGTTGCCCGACACGACGCGGATCGGCGGCGTGCTGGAGATGCCGCCCTTGCCGTCGCGGACCGTGAGGGTCGAGGAATAGGCTCCCGGGGCGTAGACGTGCTCGAGAACGGGCGCGGCGGCCGTGGGCCTGCCGTCGCCGAAGCTCCAGGTGAACTCGAGCGGGTCCCCATCCGGGTCCGTGGACTTCGTGGCGTCGAAGCGGACGCGGAGCGGCGCGGGCCCGTCTGTCGGATTCACCCGGGCCACGGCCTGGGGCTGCCGGCTGCTGCCACCGGCGAAGGAGATCTGCCGGATCTGCCCGGACCCGTAAGCCACGTAGTAGAGGTTGCCGTCAGGGCCGATCCGCACGTCCACCGGGTTGCCGAGGTCGGTCGCCCAGAGCTCGACGCTCGTCGGCTTGTTCGCCTGGTCCAGGACCATGCGGAAGAGCCTGCCGTTGGAGGAGTCCCCGAAGAAGAGGTTGCCCTCGTATCCGGGCGCGAGCTGGCCAGCCCCCACGTGCTCACCGAGGATGATGGCGTTTCCGGGGGCGGGCGGCGGGTCGTGGGGATAGGCGTAGATCGGATAGACGTACTGGGCGAGGCCGGGCGGCTCTGGACCCTCCACCGCGGGCCAGCCGTAGTTGCCCCCCTTGACGGCGATGTCGACCTCCTCCCACTTGTCCCCGCCCACGTCGCCCACGAACAGGTTGGCACTCTTCGGCTGGACGGCGCAGCGCCAGGGATTCCGGAAGCCCCAGGCCCAGACCAGGGGATGGCCGTCCGCGCTCTCGCGGAAGGGGTTGTCCCTCGGAGGCTGCCCCTCCCGGTCCATGTGGAGTACCTTCCCGCGCGGGTCCCTCACGTCCTGGGCGGTGATGGACCCCTGCATGTCGTCGCCCATGGTGAGGAACAGGGTCTTGTCCGGGGCGAAGCGGATGCAGCCGCCGTTGTGGATGGTGTTGGTCAGGACCGGGCCGTCCAGCATCACCTTCTCCTCGACCAGCAGCGTCCCCACGCTCCGGAATCGGGAGAGGCGGTTGTGTGGGTTGGGCGGCGCCGTCGTGTAGTAGACCCAGACGTGTGCGTTCTTGGCGAAGTCCGGGTCCACGGCCACGTTGCCCACGCCCCGCTCCCCCTCGTTGCTCACCGCGAGCGTGAGAGCGGGAAAGACCTGGCCTCCCCGCACCAGCCACACCGTCCCGCGCCGGCCGGTGACCCACAGGTCGCCTTTCGGACCGAAGGCCATCGACGTGGCCTCCACGAGCCCCGAGACCAGGACCCGCTCCTGGAACCCGGGAGGGAGCACCGCCGCTCCCACCGCCGCGGGCAGCAGCAGGGCCAGGAGGCACGAGACGGCCGGCCGGGTCATGGGTCGCGCTGTAACGGCATAGCGAAGGCTCAAGGCTCTCCTGTCGCCGCAGCAGGCCGACCGATGATTATAGTCTGCGGCCGGACTGTGCCTGTTCTACGTTTGGGAGTGAGAGCAGCTCGGTGCTGAGGTAGCGGTCGGCCTGGGTGAACGCCGCCACCGGCGAATCTCGCCTGAGTGAACGCAAGTGGCCTCCGCCTTCAGCATGAGGTCGTGACCGCCGGCTCCCTTTGCGAGTCGGCGAGTCGGCTCGGTCGGCTTGCCGGGTAGCGCACTTTCGTTGCATGGGTCCACCGGTCTCGTCGTACCATTGTCGACATGACCAACGTCGTCGTTGCGCTGAGCCCAACTTCGAACGTGCTTGAGGACCTCGTGCGCAGGATTCGTTCCGTGATCGAGCCCAAGCGCATCGTTCTTTTCGGTTCAGCGGCGCGTGGGACGATGGGGCCCGACAGCGATCTCGATGTGCTTGTGGTGGCGCAGGATGGCGTGCATCGCATTCGGACCTCGCAGGCCATCTACCGCGCGCTGTCCGGCCTGGGTCAGCCCGCGGACATCGTCGTCGTCACGGAAGGT
>CAYTWT010000180.1:0-12867 GCA_964442185.1 uncultured Acidobacteriota bacterium | reverse complement strand
TCTGCTGGCCATCGCCTACGCGTGGGAGCAGGCCACGCGCCTGCGGAAGCCGCCGACGCTCGTGGAGCAGGGCTTGCTCGCCGTGACGCCCGCACGCGAGCCGCGAGCCGGGCGCGCGCCGGGGCGCGACTGACGGCAACGGTCGCCACGCCAGGCTACGCGACCCTCAACGGCTTGATGCGCCGGACCTTCGTCTTGATGGCCTGAGCCGCATCCCAGAGATCCACTGCGCGCTGCGCGTTGAGCCAGAACTCCGCCGAGTTGCCAAACAAACGCGAGAGCCGAAGCGCCATCTCCGGACTCACGGCCCGCCGCTCTCGCAGAAGCTCGTTGATGGTCTGGCGCGACACGCCCAATGCCTCGGCGAGGCCGGAGATGGTAAGACCGTAGTCGGGGAGGAAGTCCTCCCGAAGCATCTCGCCCGGATGGGCGGGCCGGGTCTTCCTCTGGCCAGTATTCGGAATGCTCATCTCACACCTCGTCTCAGTGGTAGTCGGCGATCTCGACGTCAATGGCGTCCCCGTCGACGAACCGGAAGCAAACACGCCATTGGTCGTTGACGGCGATCGAGTACTGCCCCTTCCGTTCGCGTTCGAGCGCGTGCAACCGGTTGCCGGGAGGGACCTTCAAATCGTCGAGGCAGCTAGCCAGGTCGATGTACTCCAGCTTTCGCCTCGCTCGCTTCGCGATGTCAGGCGGGAACCGTCTCGACCTGCCGGAGGCGTACAACTCCCGGGTGTGGCTGTCCGCGAACGTCTTGATCACGCGCCTCAAACGTAATCTGTCACGTGACGCGTGTCAAGTACGAGCTTCTTGTGAGAGAGAGCGCGCATTCCGCGGCTCCTGCGAACCGCCCGGACAAAGGCCGTAAAGCACAGCAGTACAATAGGTTGAACGAAGCGACACAGGAGCATACCGGTTTTGTAGCGGGCGGCCGCGCGGTCTTGCGCTATACTTGTGGTTTGGGACGGAGCCGGATGGGCCCGCCCGTGGAGTCCAGGAACCTAGATCATGAACATCGCCTACTACTTCGTCGTCGCCCTGCACATCATCGCGTGCCTGTTCCTGATTGGCGTCGTTCTGCTTCAACAGGGCAAGGGCCAGGACCTGGCCAGCGCCTTCGGTGGTGGCGGCACGCAGACGGCCTTCGGCCCGCGCGGCTCCGCCAACGTGCTCTCGCGCGCGACCACGATCCTCGCGGCCTTGTTCATGGTCACGAGCCTGGCGCTGACGGTCCTCCGGCCCGGCAGCAGCTCGGTGCTCGACAAGATCCCGGCCACGGCCCCGAGCCCGGCGCCGGCGGTTCCATCGACCACGGCCCCGGCAAATCCCGTTACTTCGCCCGCCGCACCCGTCGCCTCGCAGCCCGCCGCCTCCCCCGCCACGAAGTAGTCCGCGGAGTCTTGGTCGGGCGGGCATAGTCGACCCTCCCACGGACTGATGCCCGCGAAAGCTCACTCGACGAGAGGCGTATCTTGGCCAGCCTGATCGAGAAGACTTGACCATGCGGCTCTGGATCGAGATGCTTCGTGAGGGCCGACCTGCCGAGTAGGTTCGGGAAACCCTCTTTGCCTACGGCTTCTCCAACACGCACTCGATGTGGCCGATCATCACGTCCTGCGTCCAGGGCGTGCGCTCGAGGAAGCGGCGCAGCGGGCCGGGCACGAAGCGCTTGAAGAAGCCGGTGACGTGACGGTCTTCGCGCAGGAGCCGGAAGCCGGAGCGCTCGATCCAACCGCCCAGCTCCCGCACCGTCACCCGCTGCAGGAGATCGTCCTGCTTCACCTTCCCCTCCGCCGCCATCGAAATGAAGCTCGTGCCGTGCTTGCCCTCCTGCAGCAGGAACGGCGCGACGCGCGCGATCAACCGGTAGGCGCGGAACGCCAGCGGCCGGCCGAGCAGGATGTGCAGCGGGATCGGCACTACGAGCCGCGGAAAGTGCGAGCCCGCGAGCGAAAGGTAGGGCGCGGTCGAGAGGTACAGGCTGCCGCCGGGCCGCAGCACACGGCGGCACTCGCCGAGATAGCCCTCGGCCCCGGTGACATGCTCGATCACCGAGTGGCTGAAGACCAGGTCGAAAACCGCGTCGCGGAACGGCAGCCGGCCGCCGTCGGCCTGGGCGAAGGCGGCGTTGGCGATCTGCTTCTCGGCGGCGAGGCGCGTGCCAGTGCCGGCGAAACGATCGGCGATGTCGATGCCCACGGCGAACTGCGATTCCTCGGCGAGCGAGAGCACGGTGCCGCCGCCGCCGCAACCCGCATCGAGAATCCGGCCGTGAACGCTGACACCCGCGCGTTCGAGAGCGCGGATCACCTTCGCGCTGCGCAGGTACTCGAAGATAGCGTAGTGGTACTCGCTCTGAAAGCGACACGCACCCGCGGCCGAGATGGCCGCGTCGTCGACGTGTCTCACGCCGCGCGCGTCCCGAAACCCGCCGCGAACTCGGAGAAGGTTTTTCCGACGCCGAAAAGCGGCCCGGTCAAGTGCTCGAGCAGCCGGTCGAGGTCGTCGAGCAGGCGGTCGATGCTCTTCTGATCGGGACTGTAGGGACTCCCGCCCGGCAGGAGCTCGCTCGAGTGGAAGGCGATGTTGAAGCACGACGTGCCCGCCGCGCCAAGCTGTGAGGCGAAGGTCTTCATCTCGTCGAGCGACGTGTACGACGGCCGAAGCCAGACCGGCCGGAGGCCGAGCCGCTTGAGCGCGCCGCGATAGCGCAGGGGCGACAGGCGCACGTAGCAGGCCTCGAGCCACTTGCCCAGCCGCGGCAGCGTGCCCGAAGACACGGGCACCTCGAGAATCCGGGCGCCGCCGGCTCGCGTCACGTCGGCGTAATCGGGGCGGTAGGGCGAAGAGGGCGCGCCGGCGAAGAGCGGCCCACCCTTGCGCGTTTCGTTGAGCAGCGGGTCGACGCTGGTGTCGACCGTATAGCCCAACTCCTCGAGCAGCGGCAGCGCGCGCGCGTCGAGGCCCCAGCGCCCGGCGCGATAGGTCGTCGGCCGCACGCCCAGGCGCGCCTCGATGACCTGCGTCAGCTCGCGCAGCTGGCGCGAGAGCAGCGGCGTCTCGAGCTGGCTCGGGAAGCGGTGATCGTCGCCGTTCTCGGAAGCGAGCGGCGGGCAGCTCCACGGATGCAGGTGCGCGCCGATCTCGCAGCGCCCCGAGCGGGCCAGCTCGCGCAGCACCGCGGCGCTTTCCTCTGCGGCCGCCATCTCATAGCTCACGAGGTACGTCGGGCGGATGCCGAAGCGTGCGAGCCGCGCCTGGAGCGCCGGCAGCAGGGCGGCATTCTTGACCTGGAGTTGCCGCCGTCCCGCCTCCGACCACTGGTTGTCGGCCTCGGTGTCGATGCCCACGAGAACGGCGGGCGTTTCAAGAGCTGCGGCGATACGGGTCAAGGCGCCTTCTAGTGTACCGTTAGTCCCGTAGCGATGAAGCTGATCGAGGCCCTGGAGATCCTGCGCGCGGCCCCCAAGGGCGACGCCTCTACCTGCAAGTTCTTCCTGGCCAGCGGCTTCACTCCTCTGCACCTTGCGACCTTTCTCACCGCGGAGCTGCAGCAGCGCCTGCCCACGCAGGCCGTCCGGTTGGAGACCGGGCTCTTCGGCGATCTGGCCGCCAGCCTCGAAGGCATCAAGACGGATGGCCTCACCGGCGTGGCTGTCGCCATGGAGTGGCCTGAGCTCGACCCGCGCCTGGGCGCGCGTCGGCTCGGGGGCCATGGGGGCGACCCTGCGACGCTGCTCGAGGAGGCCCGCAGCGCGCTGGGTCGTCTCGAGAAGCGACTCGCCGCGATGGCGAGTGCGCTACCCGTGGCGATCTCGCTGCCGAGCCTCCCCCTGCTGCCACTCTCGACGGTTCCGGGCTGGCAGGCGAGCCCGCTCGAGCTCGGGCTGCGCGCTCTGCTCGCCAGCTTTGCCGAACGCCTCGCGCAGGCGGGCGCCCGTGTCGTGAGCGCCGAGCGCCTCGCGCAGTTGTCGCCGATGACCAAGCGGGCCGATTACCAGAGCGACCTGCTCGCCGCCTTTCCCTACACACGCTCGCACGCATCGCAGCTGGGCTCGCTGTTGGCGCAGGTCCTGGTTCCGCCGCCGCCCCTGAAGGGGCTGATCACGGATCTCGACGGCACGCTCTGGAGCGGGATCCTCGGCGAGGACGGTGTCGCGGGTGTGGCGTGGGATCTCGACCATCACGCGCAGCGGCATGGTCTGTACCAGCAGCTTCTGCGCAACCTTGCGGACTGCGGCGTGCTGATCGCCGCGGCAACGAAGAACGACGCGGGCCTGGTCTCTGAAGCGCTCGCGCGCAACGACCTGCTGCTGCCCGCCGATCGGATCGACCCGGTCGAAGCCCACTGGGGTCCCAAGTCCGCGTCGGTCGCGCGCATTCTGGCGGCGTGGAACGTCGGGGGCGACAGCGTGGCTTTCGTCGACGACAGCGCGATGGAGCGCGCCGAGGTCGCGGCCGCGCATCCCGACCTCGTCTGCCTCGCCTTTCCCGAGCGCGACGACGCCTCGCTCGTCGCCCTTCTCGATGCGCTCCGCGATCTGTTCGGCAAGCCGCGGCTTCTCGAGGAAGATCGCCTGCGCCGCGACAGCCTGCGCTCGGCACGCGTCGTGCACGAAGCTACGGCCGAATCGGCCGAGGCGTCCGACCGCTTTTTGCAGCAGCTCGAGGCGCATCTCGAACTGAGCTTCGCGACAGATCCGAGCGACGCGCGCGCCCTGGAGCTTCTCAACAAGACGAACCAGTTCAACCTGAACGGAAGGCGCTTCAGCGAGGCCGCCTGGCGCGAGGCGCTCGCGAGGCCCGGCGCCTTCCTGCTGAGCGCGGCCTACGCAGACAAGTACGGCCCGCTCGGCAAGATCGCCGTGCTGGCGGGACGCCGCGATGAAAGCGGCGTCTGCGTCGATGCCTTCGTTCTGAGCTGCCGTGCCTTCTCGCGGCGCATCGAGCACCGCTGCCTCGAACGACTCTTCGCCCGCTTCGCGGCGCGGGAGATCGCGTTCGACTTCACGCCGACCCCGCGCAACGGCCCGCTTCGGGATTTTCTCGCAGGGTTGCTGGGGCGAGCGCCCGCATCCCCGGCCCGGCTGCGCCTGGAGGATTTCGCGGCCCGCTGCCCGCCCCTTCATCAAGAGGTCAAGGAAAGCTGATGGACCACATGCAGACGCGCCTGTTGCGCTGCTTTGCCGCGGTGTTCCAGGGCCTGAGCGAGACGGAGCTCGTCAGCGCGAGCCTGGGCCAGCTGGAAGGCTGGGATTCCGTCGCCACCATCACGCTGCTCAGCCTGGTGGAGGAGGAGTTCGGCGTCGAGTTTGGGCCCGAGGACCTCGCACGCCAGACGTCCTTCGAAAGGATCCTGGATCACCTCCGCGCCCAAGGGCTCGCATGAAGCTCGAGCTGCATCACGTCGGTGTCGTGGTGAAGGACGTGGCCGAGTCTTGTGCACTGTACGTGCGCCGCTTCGGCTACGAGGTGAAGACCGAGATCATTCACGAGCCCACGCAGACCGCTCACGTCCAGTTCCTGCGCCTGCCGGGCGACAAGACCTACCTGGAACTCGTGGCTCCCGACGGCCCGAAGAGCCGCCTCGCCGGCGCTCTCGAAAAGGGCGGCGGCCTGAACCACGTCTGCTACGCGGTCGACGACATCGATGCCGCGTGCCGGACGCTTCGGCACGACGGCCTGTTCCTGGTCCACGCTCCCGTCCCGGCTGTGTCGTTCAAGGGGCGCCGGATCGCCTGGCTGATGGGCAAGGACCGGCTGCTCGTAGAGCTCGTCGAACGCGGGCCCGAGGGCGAACCCTGAGTCGCCCGTGCGCCTAGTCGAGTATCGGCCGGAGCACTGGGAGGCACTCGCGGCCGCAGCCAAGCACTTTGGCAAGCACTCCGCCCTGGCACAGCGGCCCTTCGTCGACTACTACTACGCGACGCGGCCCTGGAGCCGACTCTACCTGCTGGAGGGCGAGGGCGGCGAGATCGAGGGCACGCTCGGCATCGACGAGATGCGCTTCGAGGCGGCCGGCCGCGAGTTGAAGCTGGGGTTCGGCAACAACTTCAACGCGCTGAAACCGGGCGCGGGCGGCTACCTGTTCCTGCATTGGATGAAGTCGGCCGGCGCGGGCATCGTCTTCGGCGGCAGCGCGCAGACGCACAAGATCACGCTCTCGCGAAACTGGAGCTACGCTCCGGACGTGCCAACGTACGTGTTGAACCCGGACTACGCGGCGACGTCGGACGATCCGGCGTGGCGCGTGGCCGCGAAGGCGGTGGTACGGCGCGTGCGACGGCGCCGACTCGGCCGCTTCGCAAGCCGAGTGGCCGCACGCGTGCGCGAGGAGGTCGCAGTGAGCGAGGAGCAGGACTACGCGGCGGACCTGATCCCGGAGCCCTCGCCGTTTTCTTTCCGTTTCGCCCCGCCCCTCGACTACCTGAGCTGGCGCTACGACACGCGCCTGAGCTTCGTGCGCTATCGGCTGTTCCGGATCCTGCGCCGCCGAAGGGCGGCGGGTTATGTCGTGATCCAGGACTCGCCCCAGCGGTTGATCGTCTCCCACTGCGACGGCAGCGATCCCGAGACGCTCGCTCATGGCGTGCTGCTGGCGCTCCTCCATGTCGGCAAGAACGACTCGTCACCGCGGACGGTGCTGCTCACGAGCCTGCACACACTGATGCAGTCCGTCTATGAGGCGTTCGGTTTCTCTCGCGCGGGCGCCCGGCCGCTCGCCATCGGGACGCTCAAGGGCGGCCTCCAGTTCCCCCCGGACGCCTCGCGGTTTCTCGTGAACCTGGACTGGGGCGACAACGGTCTGCGCTCGCCGTTTCTGGACCAGAGCTGATTCCAAGACCTGCGCTATGCTCAGGGCTCCTCGATGATCCGCCGCTGGCTCGCCGTCCTCGTTGGCCTGCTCGCGTTGCTTCCCGCTCCCACCTTCGCCGCGGAGCCTGCGGCGCTGATGTTCTCCGGCGGAGCCTTCGACGCGAACCAGCAGTTCGACACGGCCACCGAGTTCGGCCTGCAGTGGCGCGGCGGACGACGCTTCTGGCTCCTCGGTCCGATCGCGGGGGCGATGGCCAGCACGGACTCCGCCTTCAACGGCTACGCCGGGTTCAGTGTCGACTTCCCCCTCGGAACGCGGGTAGCTCTCCGGGGCAGCTTCGCCCCCGGTTACTACGCGAAGGGCGACGGAAAGGACCTGCATGGCCCGCTGCAATTCCGCTCCGGCCTCGAGGCCGGCTGGCGGTTCGGGAGGGGGCTGCGCCTCGGCCTCGAGCTGTATCACCTGTCGAACCTGGGCCTCGAAGCGCCCAACTCCGGCGAAGAGAGCCTCTTGCTCACGTTCGCGCTGCCCGCGGGCCGGGTCCTCGGCCATTAGCGGTCTCGCGGAGCAGCTTCAGCAGGCGTTCGGTGGCGCGGCCGTCGATGCCGCAGGCCACGCGGGACAGATAGCGCTCTCGAGCGCTGGCCAGGCGCGCCTGGGTGGGCGCGTCGAAGAGCAGCGCGCGTAGCGCCGGGCCTGGGTCTTCGCCCTCGGAAACGCCGAGCGCCACGCCCTCGTCCACCAGCTCTCGCATGTTGCTGGGCATGTTGAGCAGGAGCACGGGCCGGCCCACGGCGAGCGCCTCGACGGCCGAGAGCGATTCGACGGTTACGAGCGCGTCCCCCGCGTAAAGCATTTCGAGCAGGCTCATGTCCGTTGGAGCGAGACGTGTTCGGCTCGACCCCGTCTCTCGGAGCACGGCCAGATACGCGTCGGGGCTCTCGGCCGGGTGGGGCTTGACGATGCACCGCACATTTCCGGGCGCCTCCACGGCGCGCACTAGAGCGGCGAACGCGCTCCCTATGGACTGGTATGAGGCGATGCCCCGAAAGCGGCTCGCGACGACGATCAGCCGCTCCTCGGGCTCCACGCCGAGGCGCCGGCGAAGCGAGACGCGATCCCACTCGCGTATCGTGCGCGCGATCTCGTCGAACTTCGGACTGCCGGTGAGCACGAGGGTTCCTGGCGGATAACGGCCACGCTCGATCAGGAACTGCTTCGCCGCCTCGCCGAACAGGGCCGTAAGGTCCGGAAGCGGGCAACCGGCCTCGTCGGCCTCGTGCCGATAGGAGTAGTACTTGGGATAGAGGATCCCGTGCTGGATCGCGACGCTCGGCACGCCGGCAGCGCGGCTGGCCGCGAGCGCGACCCGGCCCAGGCCGCTCGACTCGGCATAAAGACAAAGCGCCGCCGGCTGGATCGCCGACAACGCGGCCGTGAGCTCTTCGTGGCTGCGCACGGCCCAGGGCAGCTGAAGCAGCAGCGTGCCGGCCAGGTCGGGACCCGACAGGTCGGCGAACGACACCTCGCGATGCGAGAAACCCTCGCGCACGGCGCTACTTCGCGCCAGCCGCCGCCACAGCGCGCGGATCTCCCGCGTCGCGCGCCAAACCTCGCGGAACACGTCCGAGCGCGTGTAACGGCTGAGCGGCACATAGGGAGCCGGCTTCGGCCGGAGGCGAAGCCACTCGCGCGCGGCGTCCCACAGCCCACGATCCCGGAAGGGGGCCTTGGGCCCGACACCCAGCACGAAAGCCTCGAGCGAAGGATCCGCCTGGACCTCCGGGAGCAGGCGGTCGAAATAGAGCTCCTTGCCGTCGCGCCAGAAGGCCGCATGCGAGAGGAACAGGATGCGTGGCTGCAACGCCACGCGCTCGACAGGCCGGCCCGAGAGATGGGCCTTGACGACCGTCACGAGCATCTTCACGGTGTTGGCGCGGCTGGCCAGAGAGGCCTTGAAGGTTCGCAGGCAGACACCGAGCGCCGGAATCTGTCGGGGGCCGTGGAACAGGATCCCGCGCGCCAGGCAGGTGCGCCCCAGCAGGACCGCCTCGAGGATCGGCACGCCAAAGGCCTCGACCTCTGTGGGCGCCTCGCGTTCGAGCAGGCGGTGGAAGGTCTCGATCAGCCTGACGAAACGCGTCGATTGGGCCGTGTAGTAGAGGTAGATCTCGGCGAACCACCAGAGCGAGACGCCCTTCCAGGCGCTGAGCTCGCGAAACGACCGGCCGTCGATCAGGGGCCGCCGCCCCCAGGCCTTCGTCCAGGCCATCGCGGCTTCGTCGACCTGGTCGCGTTCGTCGGAGCTGAGCGCGAGATCGTCCCAGATCAGGCGAGAGGCGCCCTCGAGTTCACGCCCGCGCGTGGCGGCCAGTCGGTCTCGGCTGCAGAGGATGAGGGTCTTGCTCAAGTGCCCCATTCTAGCGGCTTGACAGTCGGAGCCGGCGCCCCTAGCCTCGCTCGAACGGAAAGCGAGGATCCCCATGATCTGTCCGCATTGCGGGGCGGAGGTGCCGTCGGGCAGTGCCTTTTGCACGCGCTGCCGCAAGCGGGTCGTCATTGCTGCGGGAGCCCCCAGCTTCGATCCGCTGGGACAATCCGCCGCGCCCGCCGAGGTCTACAGCTACTCGCGGCCGCTCGAGCGCCGCCGCCCGGGGGGCATTACGGCGATCGCGATCCTCGAGTTTCTGAGCGGCTTTGTGCTCCTGGCGATGGCCGGCTTTTCGTTCTTCCTCGTCGCGCAAGGCGAGCAGGAGTCGCGGCTACTGATTGCGGCCCTCGGTGTCGTCTATGTCTTCCTGGCCCTGCTCAAGGTCGCCACGGGCTTCGGCCTCTTCGGTCTCCACTCCTGGGGCCGAATCCTGGAGATCGGGCTGTGCGTGATCGGGCTGCTGGGGATCCCCTGCGGCACGCTTCTCTCCGTCGTCGTGCTGCTCTATCTCTTCAAGCCGGGCATCAAGCTGCTGTTTTCCGGCCAGGAGATCGAAGCGCTCTCGCCCGCCGAGCAAGCTGAGGTCGCCGCGGCGCTTCGGCCGAACGCGCTGGTGTATGTCTTGATCGGCCTGGTCGTCGCCATCCCGCTGTTCGTCGCCGTCATTGGCATCGTCGCGGCGATCGCCATCCCGAGCCTGCTGCGCGCGAGGGTGTCGGCCAACGAAGCAGCCAGCATCGGCAACATCCGGACGCTGCTCTCGGCGGAGGCCGCCTACCAATCGGCCAACGGCGGCTTCTACGACCGGCCCGAGTGCCTGCAAGCGCCCGCACAGTGCATCCCCGGCTACCCACAGGGCGCGCCGACGTTCCTCGATCCCGCATTCACGAGCACGACGCGCCACGGCTACAACCTCACCTTCCACGGGGGCGATAAGGTTGCCACCGAAGCCCTCGCCCTGGGCGCCTGTTCGCCCTCGAGTCTCGCGCAGTATGCCTACAGCGCGGTGCCGTTGACCCGGAACCGGACGGGCGTCCGCTCGTTCTGCGGCGATGCCAGCGGCATCATCCTCGCCTGTCCAGATGGCCGCGACCCCCCGGTCGAGGCGGGCCGCTGCGCGGCCGGCTGTCCTGCGCTGAACTGAGCCAGGAAGCCAGGGGGTGATCTAGGGCGAGAGCGGGCTCGGTACGGCGCCGGCAGCCGTGGCCGTCGCAGGCAGCGGCGCCGCGACCGTGAACGGTTCGCGGACCTGAAAGCTCTTGCCCGTGACTTCGTCCTTGATGCTCAGCACGAACTCGTAGGAGCCGGGTTCGTAGCCCTCGAGCACCGTGCCGACCAGGCGCGACAGCTTGCCAAGCGACGTCGGATTGATGATGGTCGGCATCACACGCGCGCGCGGCAAGCCATCGGCATCCATGATGTCGTAGCTCGCGCTGACCCGTGGCATGCCCGAGCTCTTGTCCTTCTCGGCGCCATAGACCGAGAACTGCGCGTAGAGCGTGACACCCGACGGGAACTCGCGACGCGCCAGGAACGACGGCCGGGGCGGGCCCGAGGCGATTTCGCTCTTTACGTCGAGCACGTCGCTCAGGTTCAGTGTCGAAGCGCGGAACTCGGCCGGGTCCGGCACGTCGAACTCGTGGATCACGGTCCCGACGCGGCCGCTGTTCTTGTCGCGCACGACCAGCTTGGCCTGGTAGCCTCCGGGAGCCAGCTCGAAGTCGCGCGACATCGAGAACCAGGTCTGTTCGAGCTTCTCCTTGGTCTTCGGGAGCAGCTTCATCTCGACCTTCTGGTTGTACTGGAAGAATTCGCCGGTCTCGCGATGGGCGACGACCAGCAAGAACTCGAGCGAATCGAGGAAGCGTCCCTCGGTCTCTTCGAAGGCGAAGCCTCGAATGTCCACGTCGGCGGAGACCAGGGCGTTGAGCTTGCCGAGCAGCGCCTCGTCGAAGGCGTAGGCGGTCATCCGGATCGGGACGAGATCGAGCTCGAACGGCGAGTCGAGGGCCTGCTGGATCGCGGGATCGTGCTCGCCCGGCTTCTTCGGTTTGCCGAGCTTGCCGTCGAGCGGTGCGTAGTAGCCCTTGCGCGCGTGGACGTTCGTCCCCTTCCTCGGAACCTTCACCTCGATCTTGCGGAAGCGCCCGTCCTGCTTGACGTTCGTCGGGTTGTACCCGATCAGGTAATAGCTCTGCGTCTCGCGCGCGATGCGGCCGATCGCCGCCGCAAGGTCGTTCGTGTTCTTGACCGTGAAGCCGCCGGTGTCCGAGGCGATGCTCTCGGAGCCCTCGGACGCCTGGACGTTGTCGAGCATCGCCGAGCCGACATCGCGGGTGTCGATGCCGCCGCCGCCGAACTCGGCCGAGTAGAGGTCTGAGAGGCCCGTCAGGCCACGGCTGTCGACGAAGTAGATGGCCGTGTTGCCGCGACGTGAGGCCTGCACGACATCCTTGAACTCCGAGAGGTTGGGGTCATAGATGAAGCCCTGGGACACGAGGATCATCGACTTGCGGCCCTTCGTCGTCTGAAGGGAGTCGAGCACGCGGCGCATCACCTCGAGCGTGATGCGGTTGCGGGTGACGGATTTGAAGTACATCTCCGACGCGCGGCTGCGCACCAGCGGGTCGCCCATGCTGCTGGCGCTGGACCTCCCCTGGCTCGGCGAGGCGCCGAGGCTCTCGAAGCGGCGCGACACGCGGGCCATCACCTCCGTGTCGTTGTAGACGTTGATGCGCATGGCCTCGTAGTCCGACATCCGCTCGGGGCCGAACTCGGGCTGCAGTCGGCCCTCGAGGCGCTTCAGCAGGCTGATCAGCTCCTGCCTGCCAGCCTCCATCCGCGTGCTCCACCAGGCGCCGCCGCCCGTGGCGACGAGCGAGACGCGATCGCCTTCGCGGACCCCCGTCTTCAGGAACTCGGCCACGGCGGACTTCGCCTGGCGACCCTGAAACCGGGTCAGTTGGATATCGTCGAAGACGACGATGAAGGTCCGCCCGGTGCGGTCCTCGCGGCGCTGGTTCGTGGAGATGATCGGCTTCGCGGCGGGCTTCGCCGCCGGCGCCTCGGGCAGCTCGACCGACTCGAAGCTCACGATCTCCTGCGGCTTGCCGTCCTCGAGTACGGCGAAGTCGGCCTGGGTCAGGCCCTTGATCGGCATCCCCTTCTTGTCCACGACGACGGTGTCCACGATGACCTGCTCGACGCCAGCCGGGAACGTGGGCGCCTCAGCCGGCAGTGGCGTGGGCGATGGGGCGGAAGAGGGCGTTGGGGCAGGCTGCTGGGCGGTCAGAAGCGCCGCCGGGATCATGGCAAGGCCGAACAAGGTCAAGCGGTTCATGGTTTGAGTAGGCGATCCTCCAAACTTCGATTTTGGCCACAGGCCTTGGAAAAAGTCCACTGAACGGCGCGTGCAACGGATCCGCTCCGCGGCGGTTGCCGATGTGCGCTCACTTCGTAGTGTCGGCGTGGGCGCTGGTCTTGATCCCGAGGCGCTCCATCTTGATCCCGAGGCCGTTGCGCGAGATACCCAGCAGTTTCGCCGCCTGGCTTCGGTTCCCTCCGGCTCGGTTGAGCGCCTCGCGAATCAGGCGTGCTTCGAGCTGCGCGACGTGGG
>CAYTWT010000179.1:0-5930 GCA_964442185.1 uncultured Acidobacteriota bacterium | reverse complement strand
AGGTGCTCGAGCGTGCGATACGCCTCGGCGGGGGAGGCAGACCACTCGAGCACCTTTTTGCCCCACAGCATGCGCAGGTAGTTGTGGATCGTGCCGGTCGCCACCAGCTCGCGCTGCGCCGCGTTCCAGAGCGGGTCGTGGCGGCCCACACCTCGACGACCCGCTGGATCTCGGTCGCCTCGAGCGTCGAGAGCGTCAGGTCGTGGCGGGGCGAGAAGCAGACCACGCGACAGATCCCGCGCTCGGCGCGCGCGACGATCAGGCCGCGTTCGTTCAGGCCGTCCTCGGCAGTGTCCGGCAGGCACGCAGCGAAGTCGTTGTCGAACACGAAGGGCCCCGAGTAGCTCGGGTTGCGAATCCCGCTCGCGCGGGTGTTGCCGGGGCAGAGCGGGCAGTCCTCCGCGTAGGCGGGGCTGGCCTCGGCGGTGGCCTTCTCCAGCTGGCCTTGCCAAGGCCGCGCGGAGCGCTCCGGGGACACGAGCAGCCACTCGCGCAGCAGGGGGTTGTAGCGGCTGTGGGGACGGCGCTCCAGGCTTACAGCTCTGGGCGTGATCGTCAAGGAGCTTGCGAGTTCCCAGCGACGGCCTGCTCCGCGACCCGCCGCGCCGCCTCCAGCATCGGCCCGCCGCGCAGGCCGAACTTACGGCCTTCCTGTTCGGCTTCGTCGAGGGGCTTGCCCGCTATGGCCTGGAGGACCGTCCACACGCCGCCGGCCCGGTTGGCAGAGGCGCAATGCAGCAGGACCGGCCCGGCTTCGGGGTCTTCGAGGGCGCTTGCGACTGCCTTTGCGTCCGCGAGCGTGAAACTCGCCGGCGTGAAAGGCACCGAGACGTAGCGGAGCCCCTGCGACTCGACCGCGCTCTTCTCGTCGGCCGTGCCTTCGCTCTCCGGCCGAAGGTCGATGATGGTTCGAAAGCCGAGGTCCTTCAGCCGGGCAACGGCCGCGGGTGACGGCCGGCCGGCGATCGCGAGGTCCGGGCGAACGAAGTGGTACGCCGCGATCTCGGCCTCGGGCATCGAGGCGGGCAAAGGCGCGTCGGCCGCCAACAGCAAAGTCGCGACAGCAACCATCAAGGAGCCCATGGAGTCTCCTTCAGATTCCCGGCTCGCCTGGCAAAGCCCGGAGCCGTTCGCGTTCGCCGGGGCAAGCATGATACACGAGACCCGTTCGCGCGCCGCTCACCGCGACGTCGGAGGCGCGCAGCGGGCCGCGCAACGAGTCGACCCAACACAATCAGGTTGATCTCGGCAAGGAGCAGGATGAACCCAGCGAAACCCCGATCGGACAGCCGCCGAGAATTCCTGCGCTGTCTCGCCTTCAGCCCGCTGCTGGCAAATCCCGCGCGGATGGCTCCCGGAAGCAATCGATCCTGTTCAACACCTGTAGAATCACCTCGACCTGGCGAGGATCGCGTGTGTCCCACGATTCAGCAGCTTAGCCAAGAAATCCGCGAACGCTCCCTCTCGCCCGTCGAACTGACGCGCGACTGCCTGACACGCATCGAGAAGCTGAATCCCACACTCAACGCCTTCATTACGGTCCTGGCCGACTCCGCGCTCGACCAGGCCCGCAACGCCGAGCAGGAGATTCGAAGCGGCCGCTACCGCGGTCCTCTGCATGGCATTCCCATCGGGCTCAAAGACATCCTCGATACCGCAGGCGTCCGCACCACCGCCGCCAGCGCCCAATACAAGGATCGCATCCCCGGCGAAGACGCCGAGGTCGTCCGCCGGGTGCGCGCCGCCGGAGCCGTCGTCCTCGGCAAGCAGAACCTGCACGAATTCGCCTACGGCGGCAGCTCGATGATCAGTTTCTTCGGCGCGGTGCATAACGCGCGGGACACCGCGCGCATCGCCGGAGGCTCCTCCGGTGGCTCAGCCACCAGCGTCGCGGCTGGCCTCGGTCTCGCGGCCATCGGCACCGACACCGCCGGCTCGCTTCGTCTTCCCGCCGCCTACTGCGGCGTAGTCGGGTTCAAGCCGACGTATGGACGTGTCAGCGCCCGCGGCGTCGTCCCGCTCTCGTGGTCTTTCGATCACGTCGGTCCGCTCACGAATTCCGTTCGCGATGCGGCTCTCATGCTGCAGGTGCTCGCGGGCTACGATGCCGGCGATCCCGCCAGCAGCGACGCGCCCGTCCCTGATTTCAGCGGCGCGCTGGAGAAGCTCCCGCCCAGGTTGCGCATCGGCGTTCCCAGATCGTTCTTCTTCGACGACCTGCATCCCGAGGTCGCCGCTGCAATCGAGAAAGCGATTCAGGTGTTTACACGGCTCAACGCGGAGCTTCGCGACATCGAACTCGAAGTGTCGACCGACCGAACGCTCTCCAGCGCCGAGGCGTGGGCCTTCCACGAGCCGCTGCTGGCGCGCTCGCCCGAGCTCTACCAGCCAGCGACGCTCGGTCGCATCCAATCCGGAGCCAGCATCGCCGCTGCTGCCGTGTTGCGCGCCCGCCGCGAACTGCAAGCCAGCCGTCACGTGATTCGCAAAGTATTCGACAGCGTAGACATTCTGCTCACAGCTACGGTCCCGATTCCGCCGCCGCTGATTGCCGAACTCCGCGAGCGCCCAGAAAAGCTGCGCCCGCAAGAGCTACTCATGCTGCGCAATACCCGGCCATTCAATGTCTGGGGGATTCCCACGATCTCGCTCCCGTGCGGAGTCACCTCCGACGGCCTGCCGATAGGCCTCCAACTCGCGGGCCCAGCCTGGCGGGAGGACTTGCTCCTGCAGGTGGCGCATGCTTACGAGCAAGCAACTGACTGGCACACGCGGTGCTGAAGGACGGCGCGACGCGGACGTCCAGCCAAGCGGGGACCCCCTACGCCGATGGCGCGGGCCGAGTTCTCGCCTGCCTGGGTTGCCAGCGCGCGATCACGACCACGGCTGCCCGCATCGAGATGGGCGGGGCGCACGTCCACAGCTTCGACAACCCCGACGGCGTTCGATTTCGGATCGGGTGTTTCGCGGACGCGAGCGGGCTTCTGCGCGTGGGGACGCCGAGCCTGGAGTGGACCTGGTTCGCGGGGTTTTCGTGGCAGGCGGAGGTATGTGCCGGCTGCAGAGCGCACCTTGGATGGCTCTACCGGGCGGGGGCCGACCGGTTTCACGGCCTGATTCTGGACGCGCTCCTGGAGATCGACGCGGCCGAGCATTGAGCCGCTGCCAATGCGCTCGCGCAGACCACCGCGCCCCAGCATGCGGGCGTGCGACCGCTTAGACTTGGCGCATGCGCGAGCTCTACGCCCCGATCGAGCCGTACCGCACCGGCAGCCTGCCGGTGTCCGACCTCCACACGCTCTTCTTCGAGGAGGTCGGCAACCCGGCGGGCCGGCCGGTCGTCTTCCTTCACGGCGGCCCGGGCGGCGGCCTGGACGCCGACTACCGGCGCTACTTCGATCCGACGAAGTGGCGGGTCGTCCTCTTCGACCAGCGCGGTTGTGGCAGGAGCACGCCCCACGCGGAACTGCGAGACAACACCACCTGGACACTGGTCTCCGACATCGAGCGCCTGCGCCAGAGCCTCGGCATCGAGCGCTGGGTCGTCTTCGGTGGCAGCTGGGGGAGCACGCTGGCCCTCGCCTACGCGGAGACCCACCCCGAGCGCTGCCTGGGCCTGATCCTGCGCGGCATCTTCCTGCTGCGCCGCAAGGAGCTGCTCTGGTTCTACCAGGAGGGCGCGAGCTGGCTCTTTCCCGATGCCTGGGAGGAGTACCTGGCGCCGATCCCCGAGGTTGAGCGAGGCGACCTGATCTCGGCCTATCACCGGCGCCTGACCAGCGACGACCCGGAACTCCGGCTGCGCGCGGCGCGGGCCTGGTCGGTCTGGGAAGGCTCGACAAGCAAGCTGCGCGCCGACCCGAAGACGATCGAGCGCTTCGGGCGCGACCGCTTCGCGGAGGCGTTCGCCCGGATCGAGTGCCACTACTTCGTCAACGGCGCCTTCTTGCGCAACGACACGCAGCTGCTCGATGACGCGCCGAAGCTGGCTCAGATTCCCGGAGTGATCGTGCAAGGGCGCTACGACGTGGTGTGCCCGGCGGCGAGCGCCTGGGCGCTTCACAAGCGCTGGCCGAAGGCGAAGCTCGTGATCGTGAAGGACGCCGGCCACAGCATGAAGGAGCCGGGAATCCGCAGCGAGCTGGTGCAGGCGACCGACGACTTCGCGAACCTCTGAGGCCGGCGGTGGCCTTCCCCGAAACGCACCGCTCCGTCGTGCTGGCCGTCATCGTCGGGTCGACCTTCAAGGGCGTGGTCGTGGGGCTGATCGCCGGCTTCTTCGCCCGCAAGGTGCATTCGCTGCCGCTCGGGATCGCGGTCGGCCTCGCGGCGGGCCTGCTGTTGGCGTACCTGATCGCGATGCAGCCGAACTCGACCACCGGCAAGCACTACTACAGGGAGATCATGCTGCCCGGCAGCCTGGCCGGCGCGATCGTGGGCTACGCCACCCAGAAGTTCGGGCGGCGGCCGGGAGACGCGAGGGCCTGACACCCTCAGACGCCCGTGCTTCAGTAGCGGCTCGGCTCTTCCGGGACCTCGGCGTTGAAGGTCACGCTGTGCATGTGGCCCTCCGCCGTCGACGAGTTCGTCTGTACCGGCTTGCCGTCCTTGATCTGCTGGATCGCCTGCGTCGGCAGGTTGACCATGTGCGAGTGGCCCGCCTGGGAGGCGATGTCGAGTGCCACCGCGCCGCCGGCTTGCAGCTGGGCCGAGGTGATCACGGCCTGGTGGCCGTGGTTGTCGGAGATCTGGCCGGTCTTCGAGCCGCTCGCGGTCGCAGGCGGCGGCGTCGAGCTGGCGGTCGGACTTCCGTAGTCGCCCCCACCCCCGCCACCGCCGCCGCATGCCGACAGGGTGACGCTGACCCCGGCCAGGAAGGCGAGACTCGCCTCCTGCGTAAACTGCCTGCGATTGAGCTTCCGCATTACATCCTCCTCCCGACGCACAGCCTCGCTGTCCAATCGATCGTTCGAGCAGTCGAGGCCGCAGTTCGCTACTGCAACGTGCGTGCCCGCGGCGGATTCGAGTCATCCCGAGCAGGCTCAGCGCGTTGGAACGATCGGGGAGGCCGCGAACCTTTCGCTTGCTGTAATGCCTTACGGGTGTCGAAAGCAGAACGCCGCTGCCAAGGTACGGGGTCAGGTCTTGTCGCGCCAGGGGAAACCTGGAGGAGGGGGCTCAGGCGACCGGACTCGGCCTCGGCGAGCGCGCGCCGGCCGAGCAGCGCGCGTTTCCCGAGGAAGACGCGCCGGTCCAGCGGCGGCCAGCTGCCGATGCGGTCGACCAGCCCCGGCTGCTCGAGGACGTGGACCGCCGACGGCACCATGCGCGGCGCCTCGAGCGGATCGTCCGATGCGTCAGTTCAAGACCTGACCCCCAAGCCAGCGCTCCCAGACCTCGCGTGTCTCGGCGCCCGTCGCGTCGCGGACCAGGCCCGGCAGCTCGTCGATGCGGAAGCCGCGGCGATTGGCGGCGCTCCAGGCCATCAGGTGGCGGAAGAAGTCGCGCAGGCGCTGGCGCCCGCCGCTCTGCTTGCGGATCGTCTCGTCGAGCTCGGCTGCGAGCAACGCGCCGCGTGCGAACAGCGTCCGCCCGGTCCGGAAGTCCTCCGAGTAGCGGGTGGAGGCGATCCGCGAGAGCGGAACGAGCGGCATCTCGCGGATGAAGGCCGGCATCCCGTCGAGCGTCGCGCGCAGCGACTCGAGCATCGCCTTGCGGTACGCGAGGCCCTCGGCCTCCGGCATGGCGTCGGCGAGCGCCTCGGTCGCGATGTAGCGCGCGAAGCCCTCGCTCAGCCAGATCGTGTCGATGAGCGGGGCGAGCTCCCAGGAGAAGGGAAAGTACCCCTCACCGTACGCCCGCTTCGGGATCCAGGCGTGGGCGACGTGGTGCGCGAAGTTGAACAGCACCCGGCGGCGCAGCAGCTCCGG
>CAYTWT010000178.1:0-4724 GCA_964442185.1 uncultured Acidobacteriota bacterium | reverse complement strand
GCCTCGGAGCGCTTGGGCGCGGCCATCGCGGAATCCGCAGAGGCAATCCTCGAGGACCCGGCGATCGACATCGCGCTTATCTTCACGCCGCCTTTTACGCGGCGTGCGCTCGTCGAAAAAGCCGTTGCGGCGGGCAAGCGGATCATCACCACGAAGCCCCTGGCCTCGAGCCTAGAAGATGCCCGGGCGATCTCGGACGCCACCAGCGACGGCCGCTGCCTGGTCATCTACAAGCGCACCGGCGACGCCGGCATCCAGAGCCTGAAGAAGCTCCTGGTCTCTGGCGAAGTCGGTGATCTAGTGCTGTACCGCCACGATTGGGTCCACCACTATCCCTACTGGGCGCCGTGGGCCATGGACCCGAAGAAGAACGGCGGCCCCCTCGTCGACGCCGTCATCCACAACCTGAACACAGTGCGGCATCTGGCGGACCGCGAGGTGGTCGGCTTCGGCTATCACGGCTATCGCCTGACGCAGAAATTCGCCATCCCCGACACGGAGCTCCTGGTGCTGGACTTCGAGGGCGGTGCGACAGCCCAGCTCTTCATCACCTGGGCGGCCGACCTCGCGATCTACGACCGCAAGGCCAACGACCGGGAGCGCATCAACATAAACTACGTGGTGACGAGCGAGCGATACCTGCTCCGCTTCGAGACGCGGGACACACGGCCGGTGATCTGCGCCACTCGGGACGGGCAGGTGCGGCTCTACCCCGTGGAGGCTCGTCCGCTCACGATCTACGACCGCTACGTCGACGACATCGAGGCAGGGCGACCGCTGGAGACGAGCGCGCAAGAGGCCTACCGCGACCTGGAGCTGGTGCTCTACGCGACGGCGCACCCCACCGCGCGGCCCCTTCTCACCGCCGCCCCCGCGAGCCCATAGCGTCGGGCATTTGATGCCGCGCGCTTCGCTCGAAGGCAAGGTCGTCGTGGTCGTCGGAGGTTCGAGCGGCCTCGGGCTGTCGGCCGTGCGCGCCTGTATCGATGCGGGGGCTTCGGTCGTGGCCGTCAACCCTCCCGAATCCGGCCCGCCCTCTAGTGAGCCCTCTTCCAGGACCCGTATCTGGATCGGAGACGCCCGGGACGGGGAAACCGCTCGGCAGGCGATCCGCCACGCCGCCTCCGAGTTCGGTCGCTTCGATGCCCTCTACCACGTGGCCGGCGGCAGCGGGCGCGCCTTCGGCGATGGTCCGCTGCACCAGCTGAGCGACTCGGCCTGGCAGGAGACGTTGCGCCTCAACCTGACGTCGCTGTTCCATTCCAACCGCGCCGCCGCTGAACGCTTCCTGGAACAGGGCACCGGGGGCAGCGTGCTAAACATGGCTTCCGTCCTGGCCCGCTCTCCCGCGGCAGGTCTCTTCGATACCCACGCCTACGCAACGGCCAAGGCCGCGATCCTGGGCCTGACGACTTCGGCCGCCGCCTACTATGCCCCCCGCGGGATCCGCTTCAACGCGGTTCTACCAGGCCTCACCGACACGCCGATGAGCGCTCGCGCGATGAGCGATCCCCGGATCCTCGGGTTCATCCGCCACAAGCAACCGCTCGACGGCGGTCGGGCCGGCCGGGCCGCGGACCTGGACGCGGCCGTCGTCTTCCTGCTCTCCGATGACTCGCGCTTCGTCACCGGCCAGGCGCTGGCGGTGGACGGCGGCTGGTCGGTGAGCGAGGGCGGCGCGCGGGACGTCTTCTAGCGAGGCAGCATGCGATACGCGATCGGCATCGACCTGGGCGGCACGAACGTGAAGATGACGAGCGTGTCCGAGCGCGGCGAGGTGCTCGACGAGCTGAGCTTCGAGACCCGGGACGAGCCCGGTAGCGACTGGGCCGCGCGCGTGCGTGATGCGGTGCATGGCCTCGAAGGGCGCCGCGGCTCGCGCGCCAGTTGGATCGGGATCGCCACCCCGGGCCTGCCCAGCGCCGACGGGCAGAGCGTGGCCTCGCTGACGGGCCGCCTCCCCGGTCTGCTCGGGCTCGTCTGGACCGACCTCCTCGCGACACGAGCGACAGTTCGTGTCTTGAACGACGCGCAGGCGGCCCTGGTCGGCGAGGCGTGGCAGGGCGCTGCCGTCGGCCATCGCTATGCCGTGCTGCTGACACTGGGGACCGGCGTGGGCGGAGCAATCCTGAGCCAGGGCCGGCTGGTCAGCGGAACCCTGGGCCGAGCGGGACACATGGGCCATCTGTGCCTCGACCCAGAGGGCCCGCCGCCTGCCACGACTCCGGTCCCGGGCGCCCTGGAAACCATGATCGCGAACAGCACTCTCGCCCGGCGATCCGGCGGTCGCTTCACGGACACAGCCGCCCTCGTTACAGCCCATCTCGCCGGGGACTCGCGCGCCACGGAAGTCTGGATGCGATCGGTGCACCGGCTGGCCTGCGGCATCTCGTCGATCCTGAACACCCTGGATCCCGAGATCGTGGTCATCGGTGGCGGGATTGCCCGGGCCGGGGCCGCCCTCTTCGAACCGCTGGCGCATTTTCTGGATTCAGTCGAGTGGCGCCCCTATGGCCGCGCGGTCCCCGTGGTGCCCGCGAAGCTGGGCGCCGCAGCGGGGGCGCTGGGAGCGGCCCGGGCCGCGATGCTGGCCGGACCTGCCGGGCAGTATCTCGACAAGGCCCGCGACCTCGTGAGCGGCGTCGAGGCGCAGACCGACGCAATCGGCCAGGCGGCCGACTGGTTCGCCGAGACGATCCTGGCCGGCCGGATGGTCCACCTGTTCGGCTCGGGCCATAGCCGGATCCTGGTCGAGGAAATGTGGCCTCGCTACGGCTCATTCCCGGGCTTCAACCCCATCGTCGAGTTGTCGCTCACCTTTCACAACC
Organism: uncultured Acidobacteriota bacterium; assembly: GCA_964442185.1. Taxonomy (GTDB): domain Bacteria; phylum Acidobacteriota; class Vicinamibacteria; order Fen-336; family Fen-336; genus CADEEV01. Next base: position 1,896 of record CAYTWT010000178.1, on the reverse strand, counting down.
TGGTAGTGGGCGCCAACGGCCAGCGCCAGGCGATGTTCCTCGAGAACACCTCGGGGTTGGCCGAGCGGATCCTGCGCAACTTCGACTTGAAACCCGCCGACTCCGCGCTCGTCATCTCGTCGGGCGGTGGCAGCGTTGTTTCGATCGAGATGGCTGAGGGATTTCGGCGCCGCGGCATCAAGGTCGTGGCGCTCGTGAGCGGCGCCCACGCCGCGGCAACCCCCTCGCAGCACCCGAAGGGCCTGCGTCTCGCCGACTGCGCGGACCTCGTGCTCGACACCGGCGCGCCCGTCGGCGACGCCATGGTGCGCGTGAGCGGCCTCGACACACCGGTCTCTCCGGGCTCGACGGTCGGTGGTTGCCTGCTGGTGAACGCGATCAAGGCCGAGGTCGCCGCGCGCCTCACCGCAGCCGGACATCCACCCACCGTTCTGACGGCGGGCGCGCTCGTGGGCAGCGAGCGATCGGAGGCTCTCTTCGAGTCGGCCTATGACGAGCACGCCCGCCGCATGGCTCGCCTGTACCAGGACCTCGGTCGAGAGGGCGAGCGATGAAGCAGCGCCCGCTTCGGACGACCGTGATCGGCAGCTATCCGCTGCCAGCGTGGCTCGAGCTCGCTTCTCAGCATCTCGATGAGTTGGGCGAATCCGACCGCGCGGAGCTCTTCGACGATGCCGTCACGGCCGCCCTTCACGACCAGGTGGGCGCGGGGCTCGACGTCGTCACGGACGGGGAACAGACGCGGCTCGACTTCAACCTCTCCTTCTATGGCTACCTGGAGGGGGTCGAACGCGAGGCGACGCCGGCGCGCAGCTTCGGCCCGCCGGGGCACGACCAACGCGGTCGGCATGCGGTGTGCGGCGAGCTGCGGGCGCCGAAGGGTCTGGGCGTCGTGTGGGAGTTCCAACGCCTGAAGCAGCTCGCGCCGGCGGGCCCCGTTCTCAAGGCCAGCGTCCCCGGACCCTACACGCTCAGCGGACGCCTCGTGCCGGGGGGACGCTATCCCGACCGCTACGCGTTGACCGAAGCGCTCGTGCCGCTGGTGCGAGCCGAACTCGAGGCGCTCGTCGCAGCGGGCTGCCACGAGATATGCCTCGACGAGCCTTCGATGAGCTGCTACGCGCACCGCGAAGACCCGGGGCGCCTCGTCGATATCCTCAACCGGACAGTGGCGCCCGTCGCGGGCCGCTGCCGGTTGTCGACACACCTCTGCTTCGGCAACTACAAGGCTCGCGCCGTCGCCCCCAGGCGCTACGCGCCCCTGTTCCCTGCCTTCCTGGGAGCGATCGTGGACGAGATCCACGTGGAGATGGCCAGCCGTGAGTTCGCCGAGCTCGACGTGATCGCGAGCATCGCCGCCGTCAAGGACGTCGCGGTCGGCATCGTCGACGTGAAGAGCTACTGGATCGAGCCTCCGGAGGAGGTGGCGGAGCGCGTCCGCCGTTGTCTGCGCCACGCACCGCCTGAACGCCTCAGCTTCGCGCCCGACTGCGGGCTCAGCCAGACGGCACGCTGGGCGGCCCGTGCCAAGCTCCAGAACCTGGTCGCTGGCGTCGCTCTCGTGCGCCGGGAGCTGGGCCTATCTTGATCGAGCCGCGACTCTCCGACGACGCGCTTCTCGCCGACATCCGGGAGGCGGACCGGAGCGACGACGGCTTCCGGCTGTGGTGGCTCGGACAGAGCGGCTTTCTCGTACAGCACCGGGGCAGCCACCTGCTGCTCGATCCCTATCTGTCCGAGTCGCTCACGAAGAAGTACGCGGCGACGGACAAGCCTCATGTGCGCATGACCCGGCGCGCCGTCGATCCCGAGCGTCTCGACTTCGTGGATGCCGTCACGTCGTCTCACACGCACACGGATCACCTGGACGCCGAAACGCTGGGCCCTTTGTGGCGC
>CAYTWT010000177.1:0-5452 GCA_964442185.1 uncultured Acidobacteriota bacterium | reverse complement strand
TGGAAGCCGTTCCTGGTGTCGATGAGCTGCACCGTGACGCGCACCCGGTTGCCGGCGCGCCGCACGCTTCCCTCGAGCACGTTTGCCACGCGGAGCTTCGCGCCGATCTCGCTGATGTCGGTGGCCTTGCCCTTGAAGGAGAACGATGAGGTTCGGGCGGCGACGTGCAGGCCCTCGATCTGGCTCAGCGCGTTCAGGATCTCCTCGGCCAGGCCGTCGCTGAAGTACTCGTTCCCGGGATCCGCACTGAGGTTCTGGAATGGCAGCACCGCGATGGAAGGACCGGCGTCCGTGGCGGGAGTGACGCCCGACGCGGGCCGGCCAGATTCCAGTGAGTCGCCGGACTCGATCCGCCTTTGCAGCGCGTGCAACTCGTCGTGAAGAGTCCTGGCCGTCGCGACGCGGTCTCTAGCGTCCTTCTCGAGGCAGCGGCCGACGATCGAGCCGAGCTCGCCCGGCAGGCCCGGCCGCAGCTCGCCGAGCGGCTGCGGCGTGTCGCGCAGGATCGCGGAGATGAGCTCCGCTGAGGACCGGCCCTGGAAGGGGCGCTGCCCGGTGGCCATCTCGTAGAGAATGACGCCCAGCGAGAAGAGGTCCGTACGCTGGTCGAGCGCCCGGCCCTGAACCTGCTCGGGAGACATGTACGGCATCGTCCCCATCACGACGCCCTCGCGCGTCCGCAGCTGCGTCGGCAGCTCGGAATCGGCCTGCGCCGCGTCCCCGCCGGCCGACTTGGCGAGGCCGAAGTCCAGAACCTTCACGCGTCCGTCCTTCGCGACCATGACGTTGGCGGGCTTGAGATCGCGGTGCACGATGCCCTTGTCGTGGGCCGCGGCCAGAGCGTCGGCGAGTGCGGTGGCGATCGCCACGAGCCGGTCGAGAGGGAGACCACCCGCCGAAATCAGCCCGTCCAGCGACTGGCCCTCGACGAGCTGCATGGTCAGGAAGTGGACGCCGTCGGCTTCCTCGACCGAGTAAACCGTCACGATCCCGGGGTGATCGAGGGCGGCGAGGGCCTTCGCCTCACGCTGGAAGCGCTGCAGCCGCTCGGGGCTTCCGGCCATCTCGGCCGGCAGCACCTTGAGCGCCACGTCGCGTCCGAGCTTCGTGTCGGTGGCGCGGTAGACCTCGCCCATCCCACCCGCGCCGATGGCGGCGGTGATCCGGTAGTGAGCGAGAGTCCGGCCGATCAGAGTGAGTCCTCCCCGCCGAGGATGGGGGGTCTTTGCCCAAGCCGCAGCTTCCAGTAGCCCGGACGCCGCTTGCTGTGAGCGATGGCCACGACGAGGCTGTAGTCTCCCTCGGTCCAGTAGATCAGGCGGTAGGGAAACCCAGCCACCCGGCAGAACCTGAGGCCATCGTCATCCGCAGGCCAGCGTTCAGGAGCTTCGCGGATGTCGCCGATGGCGCGTCGCAACGCCACGCGAAAGCGATCCTCGACGCTGTGGCTTCTGGCGCGATACCAGAGCCGGGCCTCGCGGCCCTCGCCGATGGCCTCGGGGTGGAGATCAACGATCCTTCGGGCCATCCGAAGGGTCGAAGATCATCCTCTCGGCGTCCTCCCACGGAACCGGCTTCACCGCCCCGGATCGGATTTCCTCGAGGCGCCGCTTGGCTTCTGCCGACCAGGCGGCATCCGCGCCTGCATCGGCCGGTTCGTGCTCGACGCTCTCGAGCAGAGCCTCAGCAAGATCGACGCGGGCGTCTTCGGACAGGGACATCGCTTCCTGCAGGAGCTTCTCAGCGTTCGGCGCCATGATCAATTGTAGCTCGCGAGCAACGCGTCCACCATCTCGGCGTGCTTCGGCATGCCGATCTCTTCGTAGGCGGCGCGGGCCTCGGCCAGGAGCGTGCGCGCCCGCTCGCGGTCGCCGGGACCGTCACGGTCGAGGAGCATCCGCGCATAGCAGCGGCGGACCTCGGGCTGCTCGACCCGATGAGGTATCTCGTGGGCCGTGCGCAGCGCATTCTCGAAGTGCTCCTGAGCTTGGCGCCAGTCGCGGCCGGCGGTGGCCGCGATCCCGGCGGCCTTCTCGACCATTCCGTTGCACCACGGGGTGACTGCGCCGTTGGCCATCGACTGACGCACGAGCGGATAAGGCGCCGCGGCCTGTCCCCGCCGCCCGAGCAGGGCCGCGGATTCGACCGATGCCAGGAGCACCAGCCACGCGCCGAGTCCGTTGGTGACGCCCGCGCGAGGCAACCGCGCGGTCAGGTGGTCGAGTCGCGCGGCGGCTCCCCGCGTCGCCCGCGTAGCTCTCCAGTAGGAGAAGGTATGACTCGTCCATACCTCCGAAGCTGCCGGCCAGGGGGGACACCATGGCCTCGTCCAGCGCCTTCCGCGCCCCCTGACCAGTCTGAGTGCGGTACTTCCGGCGCAGAGCCCGCCGGAGCACGTGGGCGGCGCGGATCGGGCTACGCCTGTCCGCGTGGCGCCGTGCTAGAATCCGCCGCGTCCAACCAAAGTCCCTGACCACGTCCGCGTTTTCGAAAGGAGCGGCCCATGTTCGTGCCTGAGACGTTCGGCATGGCGATGCTGATGATGGTCACGAGCGCCGTCTGCTGGGGCTCGTGGGCCAACACCTACAAGCTCACCAAGGGCTACCGATTCGAGCTCTTCTATTGGGACTACGCCGTCGGCATCTTCCTGGTGTCGCTGCTCTACGCCTTCACCCTGGGCACGAGCGGAGGCACTGGAGAGGGCTTCCTGGCGAACGTCGCTGCCGCAGACAGAAGCAACATCGTGTCGGCGATGATCGGTGGCTTCATCTTCAACGCCGCCAACCTGCTGCTCGTGGCCGGCATCGAGATGGCCGGGCTCGCGGTCGCGTTCCCGGTGGCGATCGGCATCGCGATGGTCGTGGGCGTCATCATGAGCTACGCCCTCCAGCCCAAGGGCGACGCGGTCCTGCTCAGCGTGGGCGTGGCGCTGGCGATCGTGGCCGTGATCATGGACGGCAAAGCCTACGGCCGCCTGACGAAGGCCGGCCAGGCGGTTTCGCGAAAGAGCATCGTGGTGTGCATCGTGTCGGGCGTGCTGATGGGCTCTTTCGCGCCCTTCGTGACGCGCGCCCTCACCGCCGGGCATGCCCTGACGCCGTACAGCATCGCCGTGTTCTTCACGCTGGCTGCGTTCCTGTGCTGCTTCTTCGTCAACGTCTACTTCATGAAGAAGCCCCTGGTCGGCACGCCCGTGGCCTTCTCCGGCTTCTTCGCCGCGCGGCCCGCGGATCACGCCCTCGGCTTGCTGGGCGGCGCGGTCTGGGGCACGGGCACCGTCTTCAACTTCGTTGCGGCAAGCTTCACGGGCGTTGCGATCTCCTACGCCATCGGCCAGGCCGCTCCCATGGTCGCGGCGCTTTGGGGTGTCTTCGTCTGGCGCGAGTTCGCCGGGGCCGATGGGCGGGCGAAGAGCTACCTGGCGCTGATGTTCCTGTTCTACATCCTCGCGCTGATCGCCATCGCCAGCGCTTACCAGGCGGCGTAGGCGAGCATGCGGCGACTCCTGGCTGGAGCGCCGGTCGCGGCGCTCTTCTTCGCTCTCGCGGGTTGGGCGGCCGCGGAGACGCCGGCCCACAAGATCATCTTCGACACCGACTTCGGCATGGTCCCGCAGGACGACTCCTTCGCCCTGATGCTCGCGCTGCGCAGCCCCGAGCTGGAGATCCTCGGCGTGACCACCGTGGCCGGCAACTTCTCGGTCGAACAGGCGACCGTCGATGCGCTGCGGGTGCTCGAGATCGCCGGCCGCAGCGACATCAAGGTCTACCGTGGCGCCGACATGCCGCTCGTCCACGAGAAGAGCGAATACGCGATGACGCGCCATGGCGAGTGGTGGTCGGATGCGCCGCCGACCACGCCGCCCGGAGGCTTTGCCAAGAACAAGGCCGAGGCCATGAGCGCCGTCCAGTTCCTCATCGACACCGTGAACGCCAGGCCCGGGCAGGTGACCTTGATGGCCATCGGGCCGCTCACCAACGTGGCGATGGCCCTCCGTCTGGAGCCCGGCCTGGCCGCCAAGGTCAAGCAGATCTACATCATGGGCGGCGCGATCGCCAGGCTTCCGGACGGCGCCGGTAACTCCACCCCCAACGCCGAGTTCAACTTCTGGGTCGACCCCGAAGCGGCCCGGATCGTGTTGCGCTCGGGCATCCCCACCGTGCTCTCGCCGCTCAACGTCTCGCGCAAGACCCACTTGACGCGCGACTGGTACGAGAAGCTCGTCGCCGTGGACACGCCGCTCACCCGGCTGATTCGCGAGCGTCTGGGACCCGTCTTCGAGAAGGACCCCGGAGCCAGCCTGTTGATGTACGACCAGGTGACGGTGGCGAGCCTCGCCGACCCCAGCCTCGTCACGTCCACGGACCTGATCGTCGACGTCGATGCCAATCACGACATCGACTACGGCACCTCGATCGGCGGCGCCAAGCCCTGGCCGGGCTCCGAAGGCGCCCAACGCATGGCCGTTCAGCACGGTCTCGACTGGGACCGCTTCATTCGCATGTTCGTCGAACGGGTCACCCAGCCCGTCCCCTAACCAGAGGAGCCGCTCGCCATGGCAAAGCGTCCCCGGATCGCTGTCGTCGGCAGCGCCAACGTCGACCTGACGACCTTCACCGACGAGTTCCCGCGTCCCGGCGAGACGATCTTTGGTCTTCGCTTCGATCTCGGCTTCGGCGGCAAGGGGGCCAACCAGGCCGTCGCGGCGCGCTTGTGCGGCGCCGACGTGTCCATGGTCGCCCGGGTCGGCAGCGATCTGTTCGGCCCGGCTACCATCCAGAACTTCAAGAAGCTGGGGATCGGGGCCGAGCAGGTCAAGGTCGTGAAGGGCGTCGCGAGCGGCGTCGCCCCCATCTTCGTCGAGAAGTCGGGCCAGAACCGCATCATCGTCGTCAAGGGAGCCAACGATCGGCTCCGACCGGCCGACGTGGATGCCGCGGCGCCGATGCTGAAGCGCGCCGACTGCATCGTGTTGCAGTTCGAGATCCCGCTGCCCACCGTCTACTACACGATCCGCTTCGCCCACAAGCACGGCATCCGCTGCATCCTGAACCCGGCGCCCGGACAGCCGGTCGAGATGAAGAAGATCGCCCACCTCGACTACTTCGTCCCCAACGAGAGCGAGGCCGAGGCCATCACGGGCATGCCGGTCAAGAACCTGGACGACGCCAAGCGCTGCGCGGCCGCGCTGCTCGGCGCGGGCATCGGCCGCGTGATCATCACCCTCGGCGCGAACGGGTCGCTGCTGGCCGGCCGCGACGGAATGCAGCACGTGCCGGCCTTCGAGGTAAGGACCGTCGACAGCACCGGCGCGGGCGATGCCTTCATCGGCAGCTTCGCGGTGTTCCTGGGCGAGGGCAAAGCCGAGCGCGAGGCCGTGTCCCGTGCCAATCTCTACGCGGCCCTGTCCACGACCGCCGTGGGCACGCAGAAGTCCTTTGTGGATCGCAGG
>CAYTWT010000176.1:0-70784 GCA_964442185.1 uncultured Acidobacteriota bacterium | reverse complement strand
CAGAGGTCGGCCGAATCCGAGACGTCGGACTCACACTTCGGACACTTCATGGCCGTACTCTTGATTCCACTGAAACGCCGCGATTCTATCCCGAAAGCCCGGATTTCTTTCGCGAGCCGAAACGGGCCTTTCTTGCGCGTCTGGTATTGATAGACTGTGTTGTCGCTTCCCGGAGGTGTTGGATGAAGAGAGCGTTTCCCGTTCTGGTCCTGGCCGTCGTGTCCCTGCTCGCATTGCCGGCGCATGCGCAACTGAACCCGCCCGATGCGGAGATCGCCCCGCCGCCGGTGCAGTACAACTTCGCGCCTCCGGGAGCCCGCTCCCTCGCCATGGGAGCGGCCTTCATAGGACTCGCCGACGACGCGACGGCCTCCGAGTCGAACCCGGCCGGCCTCACCATCCTCACCCGGCCGGAGTTCTCGGCCCATTTCCGTTACACCGAGTTCGAAAACCGGGTCCCGAACACTGTGACCGGCGAGGGCTTCGAAACATTCACGACCCGCGTGGGCAGCCCCTCGTTCTTCAGCGTGGTCTATCCCTGGAAGAAGGCGGCTGTTTCCCTGTACTACCAGCGCGCCGCGGATTTTCGGTCGGGTAGCCGCTTCGCCGATTTTCTGAGCCCGCAGTTCTACAACGAGGACGTTGTCAACGTTCGCTTCAAGATCGAGAACGTCGGCCTGTCGGCGGCATTCAAGCTGGGCGACAAGGTGTCGATTGGCGGTTCAGCCCGCACCACTCGCGTCCAGATGGACTCGCTCCAGTTGGTGACGCTGGTGTTCCCCCTCGACTTCGACCTCCTCGCTCGCTTCGAGGACCGCAGGAGCATCGATAGCACGGAGAACAAGGTCTCGTTCAACGCGGGAATCCTGATCGCGCCCACGCCCAAGTTCTCGCTGGGCGCCGTCTACAAGAAGGGCGTCGACCTCGGCTTCGCCGCGACCGGCCAGGTCCGGGCGGACGCTCCCGGCCTCGACCCGATCGCTTCGCCGGTCGCCAGCGGGACGATCCGGATCACCGTGCCCGATTCGTTCGGTGGCGGCATCGCCATCAAGCCGACGGACCAGTTCACGATCCTGGCCGACGTCGTTCGGATCAAGTACTCGCAGTCCGACCTGGGAGAAGGACAGCAGAACGGTTACCAGTTGTACGGCGAGGGCGGTTTCGAGCCTCTCGAGGACGGCACCGAGTTTCACGGTGGCCTCGAGTACACCTGGGCACGGGGCAACGACTGGATCTTCTCGATCCGCGGCGGCTACTACCTCGACCCCGACCACGACGGGTTGAAAGGGCTCGACTCCAAGCAGAACCACGTCACCTTCGGCGGGGGCGTCGTGGTGAAGAACAAGCTGCAGGTCGACGGGGCGGTGAACATCGCCGAAGCTATCAAGGAAGGCCTGATCTCGTTCGTCGTGCGATTCTAGTAGAAGTTCGGGGGGGTACGCAGCCATGCACCCCCCCGCGCCCTTCGGGCTCCCCCCAGCCGCTCGCGTGGGAGTGAATCCCGCGCTCGCTGCTTGAGTTAGAATGGCGCCGATGAACGCGACGACACAGGCTCCCGTGCCAGTCAAGAAGTCGGTGGCGCGGGAATACCTCGAGTCGGTGGTGGTCGCCGTCATTCTCGCGCTGTTCATCCGCACCTTCGTCGTGCAGGCCTTCAAGATCCCCACGGGCTCGATGGAAACCAACCTGCTTATCGGCGATCACCTGCTCGTGAACAAGCTCGTCTACTCGCCGTCCCTGAGCGGCCTCGAAGACCTGCTCCTCCCCAAACGCCAGGTGAGGCGGGGGGACGTCGTGGTGTTCAAGTATCCCGAGGATCCTGGCCGGGACTTCATCAAGCGCGTCATCGGCCTTCCGGGGGAGAGTCTCGAGATCCGCGACAAGACGGTGCTCATCGACGGCAAGCCCCTGGACGAGGCCGGCTACGTGCATTTCCTGGATTCGGGGCTGCGGCCCGAAGATCCCGAGTACGGGCTGCCTGAGGGGCGCCCGGGCTTCGGTCCGGTGAGTGTGCCCGAGGGGCAGCTCTTCGTGCTGGGCGACAACCGGGACAACAGCAAAGACAGCCGCTACTGGGGCTTTCTGCCCCGCGATCAGGTGAAGGGCCGCGCCCTCGTCGTCTACTGGTCGTACGAAGCCACCCGGGAGGAGTACCATCGCACCGGTGTGATCGACTGGCTGCGCGATACCGCACAATCCTTCGGGAAGACGCGCTGGAGACGTTTCTTTCACTTGATTCGCTAACGAAAGGTCGTGCTCGAGATGGACGATACAGAGCCGGTGGCGAGGACCTGCGAGAGAGGCGAAGGCGGCATCCAAGGCTTCATCTGGCTCGCCATCTTCGCGCTGATGCTTTACGCGGGGTGGAACATCATCCCCATCTACGTGGCGAACTATAGCCTCGCCGACAAGGTGAACCAGATCGCGCGCAGCCCGCGCGGCGTGGTGAAGGACGAGCAGATCCTGGAGATGCTGATGAAGGAGGTTCGGGAGAACCGCCTCGACCCCTATATCGAGCGGAGCTGCTTCCACATCACGACGCTCGAAACCGCGCGCCGGATCAGCTGCGAGTACGAACGTGTCGAGAGGGTGCTGCCCGGCGTGGCGCACACGTTCCACTTCACACTGAGCGCCGACCAGCCGCTGATCTACTAGTAGAGTCGGGGGGGCATGGACCCATGCACCCCCCCCGCGCGCATTCGCGCTCCCCCCCATCCGCTCCGCGCTGGAGTCAATCCAGCGCTCCGCTGCCGGCCGGGTTTCGCTACTCGACCTCGAACCCCCAGAACAGCGGGCGGTCTTCTAGCAGCTCGACGCCGTATTTCTTGAGGCCGGTCTCGTCTTCGCTGCCGCCCCAGACGACGCGGCAACCGACGCTCTCGCCGCTCACCATGTTGATGAGACGGATCTCTTCGCCGTCCTCGGCGCTGACAGCGCACAGGATCAGCGCCCCGTGCTCGTTCACGACGGCGGTCTCTCCGAGCCCTTCGACCCCGCCTGCCACGACGCGGATCGGGATCTCGGCGACCACGCGTTTGCTGCGCCGGCGGGCTTCTCCTGGATCGGGCATTATGGCTACATCTTACCCAGGATCTGCTTCGCGATCACCATCAGCTGCATGTTACTCGTGCCCTCGTAGATCTGCCCGACCTTCTGGTCCCGGAAGTACTTCTCCACAGGATACTCCCTCGTGAACCCGTAGCCTCCGTAGATCTCGATCGCCTTGGAGGCCACGAGTTCGGCGGTGCGCGAGGCCTGGAGCTTGGCCATCGCCGCCTCCTTGATGAAACCGGCTCCGGTGTCGCGCAGCCGCGCGGCGTTGTAGGTGAGCAGGCGCGCCGCCTCGATCTGCAGGGCCATCTCCGCGAGCTGGAACTGGACTGCCTGGAACTCGGCGATGTGCTTGCCGAATTGCTGGCGTTCCTGGGCGTAGCCTAGCGCCAGCTCGTAGGCCCCCTGGGCGAGGCCGACCATCTGGGCGCCGATCCCGATGCGGCCTTCGTTCAAGGTCTCGATCGCGATCTTGTAGCCCTTGCCCTCCTCGCCGAGGACGTTCCGCTTCGGCACCAGGCAGCCATCGAGGATCAACTCGCAGGTGGACGAGGCCCGAATCCCGAGCTTGTCCTCCTTCTTGCCGACGCTGAAGCCGGGGAAGCCGCGTTCGACCAGGAACGCGGTAATGCCCTTGTAGCCCTTCGCGGGATCGACCGTGGCGAGAACGATGAACAGTTCCGCCTCGGCGGCATTCGTGATCCAGAGCTTGCGGCCAGTGAGCTCGTAATAGTCGCCCTTGTCGTCGGCCCGGCAGGCCAGCGCAAACGCGTCGGAGCCGGAACCCGCCTCCGAGAGCGCATAGGCGCCGACCCACTGGGTCGCGAGCTTCGGAAAGTAGCGCGCCATCAGCTCGTCCGCGCCCCAGCGCAGGAGCGCGTTGTTCACGAGCGTGTTCTGGACGTCGACCAGGACAGCCACCGACGCGTCGACGCGCGCGAGCTCCTCCACCACGAGGGCCGACATGAAGAACGTCGCGCCCGCACCCTGGAACTTCTCGGGGATCTCGACACCCATGATCCCGAGCGCGAAGCACTTGTCGATCAGCTCCCGCGGGATCTTCGACTCGCTGTCCATCGCGTGGACGAGCGGTCGGACCTCGGCCTCGGCGAACTGACGAACCTGCTCGCGGAACATCTGCTCTTCTTCGGAGAGGTCGGTGAGCGGCAGGCTCCGGCGGGCGATCAGAGTCTCGGACATGGGCTCCTCTTGTCGACCCTGTATGCTACTTCCCGGCCCGCCGCACTTCCAATCTATGATCGGCCTCCAGGATGGCCGCCGACTCGCTTCAGCGCGTGAACCGTGACGTGATTGGCTGTGAAAGGTGCCCGCGGCTGCGGGAGTGGTGTCGCGAGGTGGCACGTGTCCGGGTCAAGCGGTTTCGCGAGGAGCGCTACTGGGGACGGCCTGTCCCGGGCTTCGGGGATCCCGAGGCGCAGCTCCTGATCGTCGGCCTGGCGCCCGCGGCCCATGGCGGCAATCGCACCGGCCGTGTCTTCACCGGCGACCGCTCGGGCGACTTCTTGTTTGCTGCACTGCATCGCGCCGGCTTCGCGAACCAGGCGAGCTCCCGGTCGCGTGACGACGGCCTCGCCCTGCGCGGCGCGTACATCGCCCCGCTCGCACGCTGCGCGCCGCCCGCCAACAAACCGACGCCCCAGGAGATCCGCAACTGCCGCGAGTACTTCCTGCGCGAGTGGCAGCTGCTACGAAGCGTCCGCGCCGTGCTGACCCAGGGCAAGATCGCGACGGACGGCTTCCTGGCGATGTTGCGCGAAACGGGTCGCCTGCCTCGCCGCAAGGCCTACGCGTTCGGGCACGGGGTCGTGCACGACCTGGGCGATGGCCTGAAGTTGTTCACGAGCTATCACGTCTCGCAGCAGAATACGTTCACGGGCAAGCTCACGCCCGCGAAGCTCGACGCCGTGCTGCGCAAGGTGCGGCGACACCTCGAGGGCGTCTGAGAAAGGAAGCCAGGCTTGAAGCAGCGTCTCGTCTCGAGCATCGCCGCTGTCGGCCTCGTCCTCGCGGCAGCCGCTGCGCGCGCCGAAGTGCATACGGCCACATTCTCGTCGCAGGCGCTGGGCCGAGAGGTCTCCGTCGCGCTCCAGCTCCCGCCGTCGTACGAGTCGTCGCCGCAGCGGCGCTACCCGGTCGTCTACGCGCTGCACGGGTTGTTCGAGGGCGCCGGTTTCTGGGAGAGGCGCGGCCTGGCTGCGGCTCTCGATCGGCTCTGGGCGACGGGCCGACTGCCCGAGTTCGTGCTCGTGGCGGTCGATGGCGGCAACAGCTTCTACGTGAACCGCCCGGGCGGCCTTTACGAGGACGTCGTGACCCGGGAGGCGCCGCCCTGGGTCGAGGCCCAGTACCGCGTAATCCCCGGACGCGAAGCTCGCGCGCTGTGGGGCGTGTCGATGGGAGGCTATGCGGCATTGCGGATCGCGTTCGAGCACCCCGAGGTCTTTCATGCGGTCGCGACGCACAGCGCGATGCTGCTCCAGAGAATCCCGAGCCGCGAGGATGGCGCCGGGCGTTGGCACATGGAGGCCTTCGGCAAGATCTTCGGCGAGCCGATCGATTCTGCCGCGTGGACCGCGGCCGATCCGCTCGCGCTCAGCGCGAAGGCCGATCCCCGGACGGCTCCCGTGCTGCGCTTTGACTGCGGCGGCCAGGACCGCTTTGGCCTGTACCAGGGCAACCAGGATCTGCACCGCAGGCTGGAGGCCCGCGGCGTGCGCCACGAGTTCGAGATCCTGCCCGGCGACCACGGCTACGAGTACGTGCTCTCGGTCTTCGAAAAAGGTCTGCGCTTCCTCACCGACTCGGGGGGGTACGGAGCCATGCACCCCCCCGCGCCCTTCGGGCTCCACCCCAGCCGCTCCGCGCCAGAGTAGATCTGGCGCTTCGCTGCCAGTGGGGCGTGGAGGCGTTCGGCCTAGGCTTCTCTGAGCGCGGTCGTGATCGGCAGCCGCGCGCCCCGGAAGGCCGGCAGCAGCCCGCCGACCAGGCCCATCACGACAGCGAACAGCATGCCGCCCGTCAGGATCGGCGGCGTGATCCGGAACGCGAAGGCGATTTCGCTGAAGCTCTGGGTTTGGCCGGTGCCCGTGGAGAAGCCGTTCATGGGGAAGGCCAGCAGGCAGCCGACCACGCCTCCGACCACAGCAAGGAACACGGACTCGAGCACGAAAGAGAAGAGGATGGAGCGCCGCGAGAAGCCCAGCGCCCGGAGCGTGCCGATCTCGCGGGTGCGCGCGGCCACGATCGCGTACATCGTGTTCATGGCCCCGAAGACCGCGCCGATCCCCATGATCAAGGCGACGAAGCTTGCGAGAGTCCGGAGTATCGCCGACAGCGGGCCGGCCTGTTCCTCGTAGTACTTGCGCTCTTCGAGGGCCTGGAGCTGCATCTGCGGCTGGGCGCGGATCCACTTGTCGAGCGCGGGGATGTCCGCCGGGTTCTTCATCCGCACGACCACGGAGTTGGAGCCGGAACCGCGCTGGAAGACCTGGCCGAACACGTCGAAGTCGCCCCAGATCTCGCTCTCGAAGGCGCCGCCCTGCGACTCGAAGACCCCGACGATCTTGAACTCCTTGCGCTGGTACTTGACCGCCCCGCCCAGGCTCAGTCCTTGGATGCGCTCGAGCAGCTTCTTCCCTACGATCACCTCGTCGAGACCGGGCTTGAAGGGGACGCCTTCGACGACGTGGATGCCGCTGCGCACCTCGAAGCTCTGGGGCGGGACGGCGCGGAGCGTCACGTTGGTGGGCAGCCCGTCGCTCAGCTTGGGCAGCGCGATCACCACCACCCATTCCCAGGTTGCGAGCGGCTTGCCGTCCGCCGCGCGGGCCACGCGCTCGTCCACCACGATCATGTTGCGGTGGTCGATGGACACGCCCGAGGTCAGCTCGGAAGCCGAGCCGCGCTGGACGATGATGGCGTTGTCGGTCCGGCCGGTGGACTTGAGCGCGATCTTGAAGCCCTCCGACATCGAGAGCAGCACCGTGAACACCGCCACCACCAGGGCGATGCCGCTGATCGCGAGCAGCGTGACCTGCCAGCGCACGAACACGTTGCGCACGTTGTACGAGAGCGGCAGGGCCATCGCTACACCGTCCTCAGCATGTCGGTGATCCTGGCGCGGTAGGCGCCCCAGGCGGGGACGAAGCCGGCGGCGAGGCCGAGGAAGAGCGCCACACCGAAACCCACCACCGCGACCAGCGGCCGCAGCTTCAGGCTGGAGAGCCCGATCCCGGACAGCATGTCCTTGATCCCCGGGGTGTTTGTGAGCAGGAACATGACTCCCTGGCTGCCGGCGATGCCGACCGCTCCGCCCAGCACGCCCAGCATCAGGGCCTCGGCCACGATCAGCCCCATGACCACGGCGCTCGAAAAGCCCAGCGTCTTGAGCACCGCGATCTCGGTGCGCCGCTCGCGCACGGCCATGCTCATCGTGTTGGCCGTGACCAGCAGGATCGTGAACGACACGGCCAGCCCGATCCCGTTCAGCAGCAGCGCCAGGTTCCCGGCCATCGAGATGAAGCCGGCAGCGAAGGCGCGCTCGGTCTCGGTGTGGGTCTGCGCGTCGGAGTTCTCGAAGGTCGCGTCGATGGCCTTGCTCACCGCGCCGGCCTGGTCGGGGTGCTCGATCTCGACGGTATAGGTCCCTGCCCCGATCCGCCGGCCGGTGCCCTCTTCGAGGTACTTGTAGTGGAAGTACATGATGTTGGTGTCGGTGCTCGGGTACTTCTGGGCGTCGGCGTCGAAGACGCCCCTCACCACGAACTCGAAGGGTCCGCTCTGCTTACGGTAGGGCGGGATGAAGCTCTCCAGGAAGAAGCGATCGCCCGGCTTCCAGCCGAACTTGTTGGCCAACTTGCGGCCGACCATGCAGCCTTGCAGGTCCTGCATGAAGGCCTGCCACTCTTCGGGCTTCACCTGGTACTCCGGGTACATCGCGAAGTAGGTCTCCGGCGCAACCGCCAGGTTCGGGAAGAAGTTGCTCCAGTCGGTGGTGGCCTCGGCTCCCGCTTCGACCTTGCCTTCCTTCTTCGCCGGCAGCGAGCCGCCGAACCAGGAGCTGACCGCCACCCGCTTCACCCCGGCCACCGACTGGATGCGCGGCCCATAGGAGAGCGGCAGGTTGAAGACCAGGCTGACGGCGTGGCGGGTGACGAGGCGCGAGGCGCTGGTGCTGTCGAGCAGCGCGTTCACCTCAGCGAGCACCGATTGCAGCGTGCAGAACAGGAAGATGCACACCCCCATCGCCAGCACGGTGCTGGCGGTGCGGATCCAGTTGCGCCGCAGGTGCTTGAGTATGAAGGGCAGGTATTTCAAAGCACCCCTCTAGAGTGAGCCTTGGGCGCGCCGGCGCCGTTCGTGAGCACGCCCTTTTCCAGGTGGTGCTGCTTGTGGGCCCGTTCGGCCGCCCGCGGGTCGTGGGTCACCATCACGATCGTCTTCTTGAAGTCCCGGTTCAGCGTCTCCATCAGGTCGAGGATCTCGTGCGCGCTCTTCGCGTCCAGGTCTCCCGTCGGCTCGTCGGCCACCAGCACCTTGGGGTCCCCGACGACAGCGCGGGCGATGGCCACGCGCTGCTCCTGTCCACCCGAGAGCTGGCGCGGGTAGTGATGGGCCCGATCGGCGAGCCCCACCACCTTGAGGGCGGTCAAGGCGCGCTCTCGGCGCTCCTTCTTGGAAAGGCGCGTGAGCAGCAGAGGCAGCTCGACGTTCTCGGTCGCCGAGAGCACCGGAATCAGGTTGTAGAACTGGAAGATGAACCCCACGTTGTGGCTGCGCCACTGGGCGAGCGCGCTCTCGGAGAGCTGGGCGACGTCGGTGCCCGCCACGACTACCTTGCCCGAGGTCGGCCGATCGATGCCCGCTATCAGGTTGAGAAGTGTGGTTTTCCCCGAGCCGGATGGGCCCATCAGGGCCACGAACTCGCCCTCGGGGACCGAGAGCTCGATCCCGTCGAGGACCGTGATCTCCTGGCTGTCCCGGTGGTAGACCTTGCGCACGCCCTGCACGTCGACCATCGCCATCGCCCTCACCCCTTGATGCGGACGGCGTCGCCGTCCTTCAGGCCCTCGGGCGGCTTCGAGACCAGCGTCTCGCCCCCGGCGAGCCCCCGCTTCACGACCACCACGCCCTGGCGCTCGGCGCCGGCGCTGATCCCGCGCAGCCGCGCCTTGCCACCCACGACCTCGAAGACCACGGCCTGTCCGTCCCGGGTCGCGACCGCCCCGCTCGGCACACTGATGACACTCGCGGCCGGCCCGCTCGCGGCCGGAGCCAACGCGCCCTTCTCGAGGAAGGTGACCTTGGCGCTCATCTCCGGCTTCAGGTCCTTGTCCTTGTCGAGGATCGTCACCTTCACCTGGACCGTGGCCTTGGTGCGGTCCGCGGTGGGGATCACCTGGCGCAGCACAGCGCGGAAGCGGCGGTCGGGGAAGGCCTCGACGGTCACCTCGGCCGGCTGCTCTTCCCCGAGTTTCGCGACGTTGGCCTCGGCCACGTCCACTTCGACCTCGAGGGTGTCGAGGTCCGCGAGGGCGACGACGGCACCCGAGGAGGTCGACAGGTTCACGCCCGGAGGGATGGGAGCGACGCTCTCCCCCACCTCGGCCATCTTCTTGACCACGACGCCGGTGAAGGGCGCGCGGATCACGGTGTTCTGGAGCTGAGCTTCCACGAACCCGACCTCGGCGCGGGCCTGAACGAGCGCCGCCTCGGCGATCCGCACGCGGCTCACCGCCACCTCGCGTTGGTCCTCGGCGAGCACCTTCTCGGCGGCGAGGCGCTCCGCCAGCCGGAGCTGGCGCTGGTTCTCGGCCAGGTCGGCCTCGGAGCGCTGCACCTCAGCCTTCGCCCGTGCGACCGAGGCTCGGTAGTCGTTGTCCTCGAGGCGCGCGATCACCTCGTTCTCGCGGACCCGGCTACCCTCCTCGACCCGCAGCTCGGCGAGGCGCCCCTGGATCTTCGCCGAAACCACCGCCTTGCGGCGCGCGACGAGATACCCCGAGGCGGTCAGCAGCGGCGTGCCTGCCGCGGCCTGGGCCGCGCTCGTGAGGGTCGACTGCACCACCTCGACCTCGGTCGCCGCCAGGGCCTGGCGCACCTTGAGCCCGTAGACGACACCTATCAGCAGGAGGGCCGGAACGAGCAGCAGCACGGGCCAGCGCCACGGACTCGTGGCTGGTCGCTCCCGGTCGATCTTCAAGGAATCCAGGTCGTTCTTCAGTTCGGACAAGACGCGCGTTCCCCCGCCATCGAAAACCGTGACTCTACCGCAAGACAACGACGGGCTCGGATCCACCCCTGGTAACTACGCTGGGGGCCGCCGGAGCGTTCCCTCGAGCAACCCGGCGGCGAGCAGACCAAGGCGAAAGACTAGAACAACCGCCCGAGATACTCGTTCATCTGCTTCTTCCAGTACGGCCAATCGTGCCCACCCTCGGCGCCCCAGTTGTCCACCGTGTGGTTGATGCCGCGGCGCGACAGGACCTCGGAAAGCTGGTAGGTGGGCCCGGAGTCCTCGAAAGCACCGTGGCCCGTAGCGAGTCGGATGTCGTCTTGCCGCAGATGGTGTAGGTAGTAAGGGTCGTTCAGGTTCGCCAGGTAGTCGATCGGGTTGTTGAAGTAGAAATTGTCGTCGTAGTCGCCGTCCATGAAGTTGCGGACGTCGTAGACGCCCGAGAGCGCCAGGCAGCGCCGAAACAGGTCGGGATGCTTGAACAGCGTGTTCGCGGCGTGATACGCGCCAAACGACGCGCCGGTGGTGGTGATCCCGATGTCGGCCGTGCGGCAGTGATCGCGGATGAACGGCGCCACCTCGAAGGCGATGTAGCCGTCGTACATGGCCTGCAGGTAGCTGCGGTGCCGCGGGTGCGCCTGCTTGTTGTACCAGCTCTCGTTGTTCACCCCGTTGACGCAGTAGACCTTCACGCGCCCGGCGTCGATGTGGTGCGCGAGCGCCCCGATCATCCCCTGCCCGGCGTACTCGTTCTCGTCGCCGCCGCTGGTCGGGAAGACGACGATCGGCGAGCCGTAGTGACCGTACACGTTGACGCCCATCTCGCGGCCCAGGCGAGGCGAGAACCAGCGCTGATACTCGTGCTTCACCGGAACCTCCGGACGGCCGTCGGTGACGGCGCCACGAGCGCGGCCAGGAACGCGGCGTTCGAGGGGGTCTTGTTGATCTTGTCCAGCAGGAACTGCGCGGCCTCGACCGTAGAGAGATCAGCGAGCGCACGGCGCAGCAGGTGCCGCTTGGCGAGCTCCTCGGGCGAGCACAGCAGCTCTTCGCGACGCGTGCCGGACTTGAGCACGTCCACCGCGGGGAATACGCGCCGGTCGGCGATCGACCGATCGAGGATCAGCTCCATGTTCCCGGTGCCCTTGAACTCCTGGAAGATCACTTCGTCCATGCGGCTGCCGGTGTCGATCAAGGCGGTGGCCAGGATCGTGAGGCTGCCGCTGCCTTCGCAGTTGCGCGCGGCGCCGAAGAACTGCCTCGGGAAGAGCAGCGCACGGTTGTCGACGCCGCCCGACATGGTGCGGCCGCCGGGGCCCATCTCGCGGTTCGAGGCGCGCCCGAGGCGCGTCAGCGAATCGAGCAGGATCATCACGTGGCGGCCCGCCTCCACGAGGCGCTTGGCGCGCTCCATGGCAAGGCGCGCGAGCCGGATGTGGGCGTCCGCCGCCGAGTCTGACGAGGACGCGAGCACCTCGGCCTGCACGGCGCGGCGGAAGTGCGTCACCTCCTCCGGGCGTTCGTCGATGAGCAGCAGGATCAGGTGCGTCTCGGGGTGATGCGTCGCGATCGAGCGGCCCAGGTGTTCGAGCAGCGTCGTCTTGCCCGCCTTCGGGGGAGACACGATCAGCCCGCGCTGGCCGCGGCCGATGGGAGAGATCAGGTCGATGATCCGAAGGCTCGCCTCGGCGTTCTCGCCCGCGAGCTGGAAGGCCTCGTTCGGGTTGATCGAGACGAGGTCCTGGAAGTGAGGCAGGAGGCGAGCCTCTTCCGGGGTCATCCCCATCACCTTCTGAACTTCTACGAGGGTGCGGCGTCCACCGCCACCGTCACGGGCAAGGCCCTCGACCTCTACGCCGTCCCGCAGCCCGTAATCTCGGGCTATCGACGTCGGAATCACGACGTCGTCGCGGTGCGGTAGGTAGTTCTGGGCGACCTGCCTCAGGAACCCGCCCGCCCCTTCCGTCAACTCGGCGACGCCCGCGACGTCCATCGTCGGACCCGTCGTCGGGATGGGGGCTTGTCGGGGATCCCGCGGCCCTCTCGGCCCCTGGTGCTGCTGTTGGGGTCCGTTGGGGCGGTCGTGTCTGTGGGGGTTTCGATGGCGCCGCGAGTGCCGCGAGCCCTGCCTCATGGGCGGCTCGCCCACCGCGAAACGGTCATCGTCGTCCTCCGGCGACGACTATAGCACGGGTCCTGCTGTTTCGGGAGTCAAGTGGTCAACCGCCCTACGGACGCTCCCCGGGCAGCAGCGGCCGGAGCGTGACGACGTAACTCTTGTCGTTGGCGCAGACGGACGAGGCGATGGCGCCGGTCGGCCAGTCGGCGGCGGCCGCTGCGGAGAGCGCTTGCGGCGCCGCCAGACTCTGCTCCAAGGACACCGGGAAGCTCCAGTACCGGCACCCGCCGGCCAGGTTTCCCTCCTGCGCGCGTACCGCATAGAACGCGGGGCGATAGGGGCGCAGCGAAGGATGGCTGAAGGAGGCAAGATCGGCGACGAGCGAGGCGAGCAGCCGGAGGTTGAACGGCGCCAGCTCCGGATCGCCTGTCGTCGTCACATCGAGCGGCTTGCCCTTCGCGACCACGAGCCGGTACTTCGTGGCGCCAGCGCCGAAACTGACGTTGCCCGACAGCCCAGGCTGCTGCTTGCGGATCTTGTCGAGACGCTTCTCGATCAGCTTCAGCTCGTTCTTCTCGAGGCGGCCCACAGCCAGGTGCCGTGTGCCCCCGACGTAGGCGGTCCCGTCCTCGAGGATCAGGAGCCGCCGCGGCGCCGCGGCCGGAGCGAAACCCGGCCTGGGCTCCAGCGTCGCGTCGAGCGTCATGAACGTCTCGGCCGTCTCGGCGGCCAAGGCGTTGCCGGCCACGGCCAGCGCCAGCAGCAGCGCGAGCGCGCGCCGCATCAGTTGTTGATGGTCACGGACACGATGCGGTCGCGTCCGAGTTCCTTCGCGCGATACAGACGGGCATCGGCAGCCTTGATCAGGGCTTCGTCACCCGAGGCGTCGGCGGGGAACGCGGCGACGCCGCCCGAGATCGTGACGCGGCCGAGCGGCTGCGTCTCGCCGCCGGCGAACCGGTGCGCGGCGATCGACACGCGCGCCGAATCGGCGAAGCGCGCGGCCTCGTCGCGGGTCGCTCCGTACAGCAGCACGACGAACTCTTCGCCACCGAAGCGGGCCACGATGTCGCCGCGCCGGCCCGAGGTGCGCAGGATCTCGGCTACGGTCACGAGCACGGCGTTGCCGTCTTGATGGCCGTGCACGTCGTTGAAGTGCTTGAAGTGGTCGATGTCGAACATGATCAACGCCAGGTTGTCGCCGGTCTTGCGCGCGCGCTCGAGCTCGAGTCCCAGGCGTTCGCGGAAGAAGCCGTAGTTGTAAAGATGCGTCAGCGGGTCGGTGATGGCGCGGTCGTGGGTCTGCGTCACCTGGCGGGTCAGGCTGCGCACCCGCTCGACCTGCAACCAGTACAACTCTTCGAGGATCTCAGTGCGGTGGTTCAGCGCCTGGCGAAACACGTTCGCCGCGATCCTCACCACCTTGCATGGCGTGCTGGCCCGGACCGTGGCCGAGCGGGGCCGGCCGTCCAGAGCCGCGAGCTCTCCCGCGATCGCGCCGGTCTCGAGCGTGCGCAGGACGACAATCTGGCCTTCCGGAGTGTTGTGCGTCACCTCGAGGAAGCCCTCGAGAAGCAACACCACATGGTCCCCGGGTTCTCCCTCGCGCCAGAGGTAGGCCCCCTGTTCCAAGCGTGCTTCGGCGCCGAGCCGAGACAACTCGGTAAACGAGGTCGGTAACGCGTTGTCGAGCACGAACCCCCCCCGACTTGCGACGCCTAGAGGGCAGGCGCGGTCAAAGGAGCCTACCACGAGGCTCCGGGCTCAGGAAAGGGGGGAAAAGAAGCGCTTCCAGCGCGGGCGCCACTCGCCGAAATCGAACGAAAGCGCCACGGCCGAGGCCCGTCCCACGATTCGGTCCCGGTCCGCGAAACCCCAGAAGCGCGAGTCGAAGCTGTCGTCACGGTGGTCGCCCATCAGGAAGTACTTGCCGAGGGGCACCGTGACGGGAGCGAACGAGGCCCCGAGGCCCTGGAACGAATCGGCCATCACCGCGTGGCTGCGGCCATCCACGGTTTCGATGGCCATGACCGTGGCGTTGACGCCCTTGAGATCGGCCTGGTTGCGCGCCGCATCGGAAATCGCAACGTACTGGGCCGGGCGACCGTTGATCGTGAGGCGATGGCCCTTGGCCTCGATCAGGTCGCCGGGCACCGCGACGACGCGCTTCACGAGCCGCTTGCCGTCGTAAGGCGACCACAGCACCACGATATCGCCCCGCTGCGGATCAGCCCAGTGCAGGATCCGTTCGGTGGTGAACGGGATCTTCAGGTCGTAGGCGAGTTTGTTTACGAAGATGCGATCGCCGGGCAGGATGGTGGGTTCCATCGAACGGCTGGGGACGTCGTTCCAGTCGGCCACGGCCGAACGCAGCGAACCCAGCACCAGCACCAGCACGAGCAGCGGACGGATCCACTCGTTCCACACCCGGCCGGCTCCGCGCTTCAGGGCGCTTGCGGTCACCACGACAGTATATAAGGCTACCGGACGTATAGCGCGATCACCCGTTCGATCGCGCGCCGGCACACGGCACAGAAGCCGACCTCGTCGCGCGTAAACATGATGCAGTCGGATTGCGGTCGGTAGTAGCCTTTCGATTCGTAGAGCGCACCCTCGAAGGCGCCCACCTTGCCGGCGTGCAGCCCGCTGTTGAGCAGCGGCGTCATCCGCCCCAACTCCTCGCGGAACAGCGCCTCCATCTCGGCTTCAGGCCGCTGCTCCGCCCGGATCTTGCGGCGCCGCGCCTGGATCTCGGCCTGGGCTTTCTCGAAGGTTGCCTTCGGCCAGACGCTCGGCAACGCCGCGCCCGGCATCGCCAGATCGCGCCACTTCGCGGCCTGCGGGTCGGCGGTCACGTTCGGCTCCCACGGTTCGGGCCGGCCCTCGGCGGCTTCATAGGCCGAGGCCGAGGTGTAGTACTCGTCGGCAAGACCGGCGAAATGATGGCCGAACTCGTGGACGAAGACGTAGGGTGTGAAGGCGTTGTCGGCGGAGACGGTGGCGTACAGGTTGTGGATCCCGCCGCCGCCGTACTTGCGATCGTTCACGATGATCTCGATGAACTCGGAAGGCGCCGCGGCCGCCGCCTCGCGCAGGCGGCGGTTCTGCAGGGCGAGCACATAGCGCTCGGATCCGAAGGCGTCGTAGGCAGCACCCAGCGGCGAGTGACGATAGACGCCATCGGAAGGCCGCGAAACGCCGCTCTCTTCGGCAGGCGTGTCGACGGCCCACACGTTGAAGTCGCCCTTGTGCTCCTTGAACGGAGGCTCGGCGAACAGGATCCCCGTCAGGCGCTTGGCATCGGCGTGCCACTTTTCCATCTCGGCCGCCGTATAGCCGTCGCCCATCAGCAAGAGGTCCACCTTGTCGGCGCTCGCGCCGCTCTGCCAGACCGCCCACGGCTTGGCGGTCTTCGACGGCTCCGCGCGGTCCACCTCGGGCGCCGCGGGATCGACCGTGACGGACCAGATTTCGCGGAATTCATTACGAGCGCCGCGCTTCTTGAGGCGGATCTCGACCGGCGAGCGCGGCTCTGGAAAGCGCAGCGATTCATGGAACGTGCGCGCGCGGGTCTTCGCCTCGGGTGTGGTCTCCCACTCGCCGAAGACACTCGCGAAGCCGCGCGAGTAGATGAGCGCGCCGGTCCGGGCGTCGGCGACTTCGAAGAAGTACTTGCCCAGGTTGGTGTCGTCGAGCGGCCTGTCGAGGCGTCCGGGCCATGGGCCTTCGAGCGCGACGGCGTCGAGCGAGAAGCGCTCCTCGCCCGCCGTGCCGGCATGGAAATAGTCGACACGCAGGGAACGGGGCGCCTCCGTCACGGTCGCGGCAGCCAGAATCAGGGCAGGCACAAGCACACGCACCTCCGGTTTGGCAGAAGCGAAGCCTAACATGCTAGCCTTTGGCCGCGAGCGAGGAGGATCCTGCATGAAGCGCCGTCTCGGTCTGGCCATTGGCATTTCACTCCTCGCCCCGATCCCGATGCGTGCGGCGTCGGAGCCGGCCCGGAAACACGTGGCGGTGTTGGTGCCGGGGCCCCTGCTGGCGTCCGCGAGCCTCCGCGCGGCGAGCGGCGCGGCGCCCGCACTGCCCTCGGACCCGAAGCGCTGGATCGGCGCACCGCAGTCGTGGCCGAGCCTGCGCGGTCAGGTGGTGCTGCTCGACGTCTGGACCTTCGGCTGAGTGAACTGCGTCCGCACGCTGCCCTGGGTCCAGGGCGTCCACGAGAAGTACGCTGCGAAGGGCGTGCGCGTGATCGGCGTCCACACCCCGGAGTTCGGCTACGAGAAGAAGCGCGCTTCCGTCGAAGCGGAGATCCGCAAGCACGGGCTTGCCTATCCGAACTTCG
This sequence comes from uncultured Acidobacteriota bacterium, assembly GCA_964442185.1. GTDB lineage: Bacteria > Acidobacteriota > Vicinamibacteria > Fen-336 > Fen-336 > CADEEV01. The sequence goes on along the minus strand of CAYTWT010000176.1, from coordinate 54,014 downwards.
TGGACAACGACATGCGCTACTGGGACGCGCTTCGGAACCAGTATTGGCCCACGGCCTACCTGGTCGACAAGTGCGGCCAGCTGCGCGAGAAGCACATCGGCGAGGTGCACGCGGGCGAGGCCAGCGGCAACGAGCTCGAGGCTTCGCTCGACAAGCTGCTCGCCGAATCCGGCGACTGCGCCCCCGCACGCCCGTAGGCATCCAAAGCCCAGATCCGGCGAGGCCCACTTCCATGGCGAGGCCCACTTCCATCAGGCGTGAGTCGGGGTCACCTCGGCGCGGGGCGTGCTGAACCACCTTGACGGTCAAAAGGGTACGGCCATACCATGAGGGGGATGGCCACCCCAACGATCAAGACGACATATTCCCTGGATCTCGACACCGTCAAGGCTCTCGAAGCCCTGGCGCAGGCTTGGAAGGTCTCCAAGTCCGAAGCGTTGCGGCGGGCGATTCGGGCTTCAGCGCTGGGCGAGCCTGCCGAGGCGCGTAGCGAGGCGCTGCGCTCCCTCGACGCCGCCCAGGACTCACTGGCGCTGGGCCGGCAAGTGGCGGCGCAATGGGGCCAGGCGGCGCGGGCCGAACGCCGTGCCGCTTCGGCACGACGCGAGGTCCGGACGCGGTGATCCATCTCGATACGAGCTTCTTGATCCGGGCTCTGGTGCGGGATTCGCTCCAGGATCGGCGGCTCCGCGACTGGCTGCGCAACGGCGAGAGACTCGGCATCAGCAGCATCGCATGGGCTGAGTTTCTGTGCGGCCCGGTCGCACCACTTCAGATGAACCTGGTGGCGCGCGTCCTGAACGAACACGTCCCATTCGGCGAGCCAGAGTCCGCTCTCGCCGCAGCCCTCTTCAACGCGGCCGGTCGTCGGCGAGGCTCGCTATCCGACTGCATGATCGCCGCAACCGCGATTCGCGCGGAGGCAGCGCTGGCCACACAGAATCCCAACGACTTCGAGCGCTTCGCCGGCGCCGGACTGAGGCTGGCCTAGTCTGTCGGCCTCCACGCTGCGAGGTTATCGAAGATGCGCCTGAGATCGCTCGTGGCTGCCGGCGTACTTGGGCTTGCTTTCTCAGCCTCCGCGGAGGCGCCGGCCACACTGGCCGCGAGGACCGCGGGCCTCGAGCGCCACGACGGCTTCCTGCCCTACTACTGGGACGCGGCGAAGGGCCAGTTGCTGCTCGAGGTCGCGCGGCCTGGCGAGGATTTCCTGTACGGGGCCGGACTCGCGGGCGGCGCAGGGGTGCTCGAGGTCGGGCTCGACCGCGGGCAACTGGGTGGGCTCGGGCTGTGCCGCTTCGAGCGCGTCGGACCCCGCGTGCTGCTGCATCAACAACAGACGACACACCGCAGCGGCGTCGCCGACGCCGAGCGCACGCGCGTGGTGCACGAGTCGTTTCCGTCGTCGATCCTGGCGTCGCTGCCGATCGTGGCCGAGGACGGCGGCCGAGTGTTGGTCGACGCGACCGATTTCCTGCTGCGCGACACCTGGCTCGTCGCGGCCCTGCGGCGGCGCAGCTCGGCGACTGGCGCCAGGACACGGGCCGCTCCGCCCTGAGCTTCGAGCGCAGCGGCGCCTTCCCGCGGAACACCGAGATCGAGGCGACGCTGACGTTCGCATCCGAGAACGCAGCGGCCCCGGTGGCTGCTGTCCTCCCCGACGGACGCAGCATGAGCCTGCGCGTCCACCACTCGTTCCTGAAGCTGCCCGAGCCGGGTTACACGCCGCGGCTGCTCGATCCGCGCATCGGTTTCATCGCCGACCGCATCCTCGATCACACCGCGCCCTACACCGAGCCCATCGAGCGCTATCTCGTGACGCGCTGGCGACTCGAGAAAAAGGACCAGGGCGCCGCGCTCTCGGAGCCCATCAAGGCCATCACCTACCACCTCGACCGGGGCATGCCCGAGCCCGAACGCGCCGCGATTCGCGAGGCGGCGCTGTGGTGGAACCACGCCTTCGAGGAAGCGGGCTTCAAGAACGCCTTCGTCGTGGAGGACTTGCCGGCCGGCGCGACGTTCCTCGACGTGCGCTATTCGGGTATCGAGTGGATCAACCGCGCCGAGCGGGCCTGGTCGATCGGCGAGATCCGCACGGATCCGCGGACCGGTGAGATCCTGCAGGGCGTCGCCCGGATCGACTCGCACCGGCGCCGCACCACGTCGCGGACCTGGCAGAACCTCGCGCCGGGGCGCCCGTGCGGCGCGGGCGATTCGCCCGACCTGGCCTGGCTCGCGGCCGGCAGCGGCTTCGATTCGGAAGCAGGCCTGGTGCTCGCGAGGCTGCGCTATCTCTCCGCGCACGAGGTCGGTCACACGCTCGGCCTGCAGCACAACTGGGCCGCGACGACGTTCGGCTGGGGCTCGGTCATGGACTACCTCGGCCCGAACCTGCACGCGAAGGACGGCCAGATCGACTTCTCGAATGCCTACCCGGCCGACATCGGCTCGTACGACCGGCTGATGATCCGCTGGGGCCACACGCCCACCGAGGACGAGGCCGCGCTCGACCGGATCCTACGCGAGGGCTACGCCCGCGGCGACTACTACCCGCTCGAGAGCGACCCGCGCTGGGCCGAGTACGACTGGGGACCCGACCCCGTCGCCTGGCTGAGCACGACGCAGCAGGTGCGGCGCGTGATCCTGGAGCGCTTCGGCCTCGCACAGCTGCCGCCAGGCACCCCCGTCTACGAGCTGCAGCAGCGATGGAGCCTCGGCTACCTCTACCACCGCTTCGGGATCCAGGCAGCGCAGCAGCACGTGGGTGGCGTGTACCAGACCAACGCCCTTGCCGGCGATGGCCAGACGCCCACCTCGGCGGTGCCTGCGGCCAAACAGAAGGAGGCGTTCGAGCTGTTGATGGTGGCGCTGGCGCCCGAGAATCTCGAGATCCCCGAGAGGATCGTCGCGGTCCTGGTCGCCGAGCCCAATGGCACCGCCCCGACACGGGAGCGCTTCGCCTCCGAGGCGGGGCCGGTATTCAGCCCGCTGTCCGCGGCACGGGCGCTGTGCTCGCTGATCGTGAACCCGCTGCTCGATCCCGAACGCGCCGCGCGCCTGACGCTCGCGTCCGGGCCCGACGCGCTCACGCTCCACGCGCTGCTGCGGCGCCTCGTGAACGCGACCTGGGGGGCGCCCGCGGACCCAGGCCCCCGGCTTGCCGGCCTGCGACGCGTTTCGCAGCGCGTCGTCCTCGACGGCCTGCTGGACCTCGCCGCGCGACCCGAGGCGTCGCCGGAGGTCCGGGCCCTGACGCTCGCGGCATTGGTGCGCCTGCGCGACAGCCTGCAGTTGCAGAAGGGGGCGACTGCCGAAGCCGAGGCGCACCTGCGGCTCGCGCAGCGCGACGTGACGGAGTTCCTGGAAGCGCCTGAGCTGCGCAAGGCCCGCCTGCGCGCACCCGTCCCACCCGGACGGCCGATCGGTTAGCGTTAGCTCGCGAGGTAGGTTGCCGCGGCTTCGGCGGCGAGCGTGCCGTCGGTGATGCAATCGGGAATCCCCGTCACGCGCAGGCCGGCCCCCGAAAGGAACAGGCCCGGAATCTTGGCGACGTCGCGTTCGATGGCGGCCACACGCTCGAGGTGACCGACCTCCATCTGGGGTGTCGTGCTCGGCCAGCGAAACACGCGTTTGATCACAGGCTCGCCGCTCAGGCCGAGGATGGGGGTCGCCTCCTGGACGACGGCGGCCACGAGGGCGGCGTCGTCGAGCTCGAGAGCCTTCAGGTCACGCACGCCGCCCACGAAGGCGCGCAGCAGGACGTGGCCTTCGGGCGCACGCCCAGGCAGCTTCGAGGAGACGAACGTCACGGCGCTCGCGCGCCAGGCCTCGCTGCGCGGCACGACGAACCCATAGCCGTCCAGTGGGTGCCTCACGTCCGAGCGGCGATATCCGAGCAGGATCGTCGCGGTCGAGGCGAACGCGACGTCGGCGAGAAGAGAAGCGGTTGCCGGCGCGAGCGGCTCGAGCATGGCCGCGGCCTTGAGCGCGGGTGCGGCCACGATCACCGCCCGCGCGGAGAGCCTGGTTCCGCCGCCCAGCACGACGCTCAGGGCTGCGCCGCGGCGATGCAGCCACTGGACCGGTGTCGCCGTGCGCAGCGAGGCGGCGGGCAGCCGCTCGACGAGCGCCGCCACCAGTGCGCCGAGGCCATCGGTGAGGGACACGAAGGCGGAGGGGGACGACGCCGTGTTCGAAGCCGGCGCTCCGGCCCACATGCCGCGGATCAGGCTGCCATGTCGTCGCTCCAGTTCCACGAAGCGCGGAAAAGTGGCGCGGATCGACAGCCGCTCGGGGTCACCGGCGTGGATGCCGGCGAGCAGCGGCTCGCCGAGCCGATCGACGCATTCCTGACCGAAGCGGCGCCGCAGGAAGCTCGCGATCGATTCGTCGGCCACCTCTCGGTTCGCCGGGATCACGAGGTCGAGCCCCATGCGCGCCTTCGCGGGCCAGGAGAACAGGCCGCTGCGCAGGAACGGCCAGACGCGCGTGGGCACCGCGAGCATCATCCCCTCGGGGAGCGCATGCAGCCGGCCCCGGCGCAGGACGAACACCGAGCGCGCAGCCGGGTTCGTGGGCACCAGGCGCTCGCCCAGCCCCAGCTCGCGGCACAGTGCGACAGCATCGGGCTTCTGGGCGAGCAGCGCATCCGGGCCGGCCTCGAGCACGAAGCCGGCCTCGTGCTCGGTGCGGATCACGCCGCCCAGGCGGGGCTGTGCTTCGAGCAGCGCAAATGGAATCCCGCGCTTGGCGAGGACATGGGCAGCCGCCAGGCCGCTGATCCCGCCCCCCACGATCGCGACGTCGATGCGCTCGGCCACCGCAGGGCCGCTCAGCCTGGAGCCACTGTGCCGTGGACGTGGTCGACCACGGCCTTGACGTTCTCGACCGGAGTGCCCGGCAGGATGCCGTGGCCTAGGTTGAAGATGTGGCCGGGGCGGCCGGCGGCGCGGCGCAGCACGTCGTCGACGCGCGAGCGCAGCCGTGGCAGCGGCGCGAACAGCAGCGTCGGGTCCAGATTGCCCTGAACGGCGACGCCTTCGCCGGCGAGCGCCCAGCCGACGTCGAGCGGCGTGCGCCAATCGATGCCGATCACGCTGCCTCCGGCCTCGCGCTGCACTGCCAGCAGGTGGCCCGTGCCGGTGCCGAAGTGGATCAGCGGGACGCCGAGGTCCTGCAGCCCCGCGAAGATCGCGCGCAGGTGCGGGAACACGAACTCGCGATAGTCCGTCTCGTCGAGAGCGCCGATCCACGAATCGAAGACCTGCAGCGCCTGCGCCCCCGCCTCGACCTGGGCGCGCAGATAGTCGCAGACGATCTCGGCCAGCAGCGCCGCGAAGCGATGCCACGTCGCGGGATCGCCGTACATCATGCCCTTGGTGAGCGCGAAGTTCGACGAATGGCCGCCCTCGATGGCATACGAGGCGAGCGTGAAGGGGGCGCCGGCGAAGCCGATCAGGGGAACGTGAAGCTCGCGGCGCAGCAGGCGGATCGCCTCGAGCACCGTGCCGAGCGCCTCGCGCGGCTCGAAGCGGTGGAGCGCCTCGATATCGGCACGCGAACGCACGGGCTTCTCGACGGCCGGCCCCTCGCCCGCCACGAAATCGAACGGGATGCCCATCGGCGCGAGCGGCAGCAACAGGTCGCTGAACAGGATCGCCGCGTCGACGCCGAGCGCGCGAATCGGTTGGAGCGTGACCTCGACCGCGAGCTCAGGCGTGCGACACAGCGTGAGCAGCGAGTGCTTCTGGCGCAGCGCCCGGTACTCGGGCATGTAGCGCCCCGCCTGGCGCATGAACCAGACCGGCGTCTTGTCGACACTCTCGCGGCGGCACGCCCGCAAGAACCGGTCGTTCAAGCGGACGTTCCCAGAGTGACGTACGGAAGCTGCCGCCAAGCCTCCGGGTGGAGCGAGAGGAGGGCTCGGAAGATCGCGGCATGGGCCACGGCGTCGGGCTGGGCGGCAATGTAGCGCTCGGCCACGAGGCCCCGCCAGCGCAGCAACTCGCGACGCAGAGACCGCGACTCATTCACCTCGACCGTGAGATCGGTCAGCGCGAGGATGCGTTCATAGCTGCCCTGAAGGCGCTCGCGATCCGCCGGGCGGAGCAGTTTCGCGGCACGGTTCATCTCGTTCGCGATCATCAGGATCTGCTGGCCACGGGGGTATCCTGACCAGCGCTCGGCAGTCAGACCTGCGTGTTGGGTCCCCATCAAAGCTCCTCGCCCTCGCCAAGCAGTGCGAAGGTGATCGCGCGCAGCTTTTCGCGCAACGTGGGATCCAGCAGCTCCATGCCCCTGTTCCCCGCCGCCGGCCGGATGTTGATGAGCGATGTGTACTCGATGCAGTCCTCGCGACCGCGGCCGGGATAGTAGTTGGCGCCCCACAGGTTGGCCTGCCGGCTTCCGGTTTCGAGAAGCACCTGCTCGGCGTCCGCGTGCATCTCACCGCCGATCGCGATCAGTTGCCGCTCGACGTCCACGACGTACTTCACCATGTCGTCGAAGTAGGCGCTGACGAGACGGCGCAGCTCTGCAGGATCGATGCGCTGCGTGAGTCGAACGACCCCCGGAGCCTCGGTCATGAACTCTTCGCCCATTCTAGTCGCTTGCCAGGCCGCTACTGCGGCCGGGCGAGGATGGCTTTCCAGTTGAGCAGGGCGTTCCAGACGAGTCGCTGATCGCCGCGGTTCAAGTCGCGATGGATCGGGTTGAAGTTGAACGAGATCGCCCGGCCCCGGCCCACGGGCAGGTCCAAGATGGCCGGGCGGCCGATCAGTCCCGCCTCGCCCCACGCGCCGCCGCTCACGACGAGCGGCTTCGCGCCATCGCCCCATTCCATGACGATGCCGCGGCGGTCTTCGGGCCCGTCCAGGCACGAGGTGCAATACGCCATGCGCAGCGACCGCAGGGGGACGTCGTAAAGCGGGAAGTTCTGCCGGAACACCCAGCTGCTCGCCGCATAGCCGTAGGCCAGCGGGTGGTCGGGCTGCGTGAAGCGAACGCGCAGGTGCGCGCCCGGCGTCCGTGTGGCAGCGTTCGCAGCCTGGGCCGCGGACGCAGCGCCGCTGCCATCGGTGCTGCGCGGCACGCCGCCCGCACTGCGCCGCACGCCGCGCACGATCCCGCCCTCGAGGACGAGCGCACTCCCGCTGCCGAGCGTCACGAGCAGGCCGCCGTCTTCCACGAAGCCCTGCAGTTGCCCGACGCCCGCCCAACCGATGCCGCCCGTGATGTCGTCGGTTTCCGCGGGAAAGCCGTGGCTGGGGGTCTGCGGCGTCTTCTTGTACGGCATCGGCCCCCACACCTTGGGCAGCCCCTGGATCTGCTCCGCCAGCTCCAGGTCGACGTGACCGTAGAGCAGCACGTCGGTCGTCGCGCGGAATGCGCCGGAGCGAATGTCTTCGTCGCGCACATAGCTGTACGGCACCAGGCGCTGATCGAGCGAGTAACGGATCCAGCCGATCGAGTCGGTGTCGGCCCAGGGCACCCAGAGCCCGAGGCGCGGCGCAGGGGCCGCGTGGCGCGCCACCTCCGGCGCGACCGCCACGCTCTCGAAATCGAGGCTGAGCGCTTCGGCCGCAGTCCGGACGACCTCTGCGAGCCCGGCCTGCGCGGGCAGGATCCAGGATCCGGCCGGATACTCGACAGCAGCGACGCGGAACGCCTGCTCGGCGACCTCCACCTTGAACGCGGACAGCCGGTAGCGAGCCGCCAGCAGCGACTCCTGACCGGTGTCCTTCAGCAGGAACACCGGGCCGTCGCCCCTGACCCGGCCCACCGCTTTCGGCGCTTCGCGCAGCAGCGGCGAGAGCGCCGCATCCTGCGCGGCGGGATCGGACACCGGCATCGCCTCGAGATGGTAGTGCGCGGGCAGCGACCAGGAGATGTCGTCGTACGGCTCGCTGCCCGACTCGGTCGGGTAGCGCTGCGGCAGCAGCAGGTCGACGGCATAGTTGCGATAGGGCTGGTCGAGCCGCACCACGTAGCTGCCGGCTGGGAAGCTTCCGTCCGTGAGACGAAGCGGCGCCGTCGCTCGGCTGACCTCAATGCCCTGATCCTGGAGTCTCGACACCAGCTGCGCGACGCGCAGCCGATCGCCCTGGTCATCGGGGATCACGATCGCGCGCGGCGTGCCCTTGACGCCGCCCTGCCACGAGTTGAAGCCCTTGCGGTAGAAGTTGAGCAGCAGGTCCTTGGCGTGGCGCGCCGTGTAGTCGAGGGCGGCGAGCGCCGCGGTCTGCGTGTAGTTGACGTTGTCGCGCGCGCTCCACAGGAACTCGCGGGGCGGGGGCACGGGGCGCCACCACTCCTTCGTCGTGCTACCCGCGTCGAGGACGCGGTGCACGGTCTCGGCGGTGGTGTTGCCCCAAGTCTCGTAGCCACGGCCCAGGGCGTTGTGGTTGTTCGCGATCGAGTCGAGGTAATGCTGGCCGAAGCCCTCGCCGAATTTCCAGGTGGACACGCCGGGCATGCCGAGGGCGGTCAACGCCTGCACCTCGTGGAAGCCCATCTCGAGCGCTTCGCTGGTGGTGATCGGATCCAGGTTCGGGTTCCAGGGCCCCGTCCCGTTCCAGCTCAGAAGCAGGGCAATCGCTTCGTGGAGGTCGTGGATGATCGTCGGGTGGTACTCGAGCATCATGCGAGCGGCCGCGCGGGCTGAGGCGTGGACGAGCTGGTGGGCGTCGCGGTTGATGTCGACGAAGGCGTAGTCGGACCAGTAGGGCGGCGACTGGCGCGGCAGCGTGTCGTAGTCGGTCTTGCCCTTGAGGAAGCGGTAGAACCACTCCACCATGCGGTCGCGGCCGTCGGGGTTGCCGACGGGGTTGATGAAGACGACGAGGTTCTTCCGGACCTGCTGGATGCGGGGCTCTTCGGAGGCGAGCAGCCGATAGGCCAGCTCCAACATGGCTTCGGTGCTGCCCGTCTCGTCGGCGTGCAGCCCGGCGTTCAGGTAGTAAAAGGGCCTCGAGGCCACCACGAGCCGAGCCGCCTGCTCCGGGCTCGTCTGGCGCGGATCGGCGAGTGCCGCGGTGGCCGCCTTCAGCGTGTCGAGGTCGCGGATGCCCGCCTCGTCCGCGATCGCCAGCATCAGGATCTCGCGGCCACGCTCGGTCTTGCCCAGGCTGAGGACCCGCGCCCGAGGCGAGGCCTCGGCGAGCTTGCGGCAGTAGCCGTGGGCCTGCGCCGTGTTCGCCAGCTCCCCCGGCGCTCCCGCGATCCGGCCCAGGTAGTCCGAGGGCGACGGTACGCTGGCGGATTCAGGAACGAACGCGACCCACGGCGACAGAAAGCGCGCCTCGGTTGTGGCGGCGAGGATCGCTTCGCTGGTTCCCGGCTCAGGAACGTCGGCTCCGGCGCCGCTCGTGGCGGCGCCGGGTACGGCCAGGGTGAAGAGGCACGCGAGCCTGAAGAGCATCCACGGATTCTAGCCCGCGTTGACACCGCGCCCGCCTTCCCCCTAGACTGCCCGCATTCGTCAGGGTGCCCCCGAAGCGGGGGTAAAAGGGAAGCAGGTCGAAAACCTGCGCGGTCGCGCCACTGTAGCCGGCGAGCCCGCCTCCTGTAAGGCGCCGTAGAGCGCCGCCACTCGGGCCTTGGAGAGGCCCGGGGAAGGCTTGGAGGCGAGGCGAGGACCCGGGAGCCAGGAGACCTGCCCTGACACGACCGGTCTTCGAGTTTTCTCGCGGAAGGGAGACTCGCCTCTATGTCCCGCTCATTTCTCTCGCTCTTTGTCGTCTGGCTGTCGTCGTCCGCTGCCTTCGCCGGTTCGCTCTCCGGCGACGTGCGCACCGCGAATGGCACCGCCCTGCCGCAGCTCGTTCTCCTCCTCACCGGACCTGCCGGTGAACGCACCGTCGTCACCGGCCCCGAAGGCCGATTTAGGGTTGCCGAATTGGCCTCCGGGGACTACAGCATCGCTCTTTCGACGCCCGGCTTCGTGCTCAAACCGGAGCCCCGCGTGGCGATTGGCGATGGCGAAACCACGATCGGCCTCGTCCTGGCGCCGGCGCAGGTGCGTGAGCAGGTGGTCGTCTCCGCTACGCGTGGCGAGGCGGTCGCATCGACGCTGGGGATCGCGACGAGCGTCCTCGATCACGAACAGATCGCCGAACGGCAAGCGACCGCGTTGCTCGACCTCGTGCAGGGACTGCCGGGCCTGGCCACGGCTCGCGCTGGCGGCATCGGTTCGCAGGGCTCGATCTTCGTGCGCGGCGGCGAGTCGCGCTTCGCGCGGATCCTCGTCGACGGCGTGCCCGTGAACCAGCCCGGCGGCAGCTTCGACTTCGGCAGCGCGCTGGCGTTCGAGCTCGAGCGCGTCGAGGTCGTGCGCGGCGCCGCGAGCAGCCTGTACGGCACCGATGCCCTGGCCGGCGTGATCCAACTCGTGACACGCCGGGCGCAAGTCGGCGAGCGGCCGGGCGTCCGCGGCGAGGCCGAAGCGGGCAGCTTCGCGACCACGCGCTTCCAGGCGGGGACCTCGGGCCGCTCCGGGAAGCTCGACTGGAACGCGGGCCTGCTGCGTCTCGATACGGACAACGAGGTTCCGAACAACGCCTTCGAGGAAACGGCCGGCGCCACCTCGCTCGGACTCGAGCTGGGTGAGCGAACGCATGCGCGGGTCGTGATCCGTGCCGAGGACTCGACCGTGGGTACGCCCGGCCAGACGGCCTTCGGTCCTCCGGACCTCGAGGGCTCGTTCGATCGCAGCGACGTCGTGACAGGCTTGAGCTTGCGCCACGCGCGCGGCGCTTCGGCCCACGAGCTGCGCCTTGGCTTCGCAAGAAGCCGCCAACTCTCGCGCGACCCGGTGGATTCCGGCGCCTTCGTGCCGGAGTTCGAGGGTCAGGTCGCCGCGTTCGCGTCCTACGACTTCGTCGATGCCCTGGGCTACCAGAACGACACGCAGCGTCGCTCGGTGGGATACCTGGCGGAGATCCAGGCCGGGCGCAGCCACCTCGTCACCGCAGGCCTCGACGTCGAGCACGAAACCGGCCAGCTCGGCTCGCGCGCGGAGCCGCTGCTCTCGCCCTCGCGCACGAACGCGGGCGGCTATCTCCAGGACAGATTCGTGATCGGCGCCCGCGCCTATCTGACACTCGGCGGGCGACTCGAGCACAACGGCAACTTCGGCTGGGAAATCGTGCCCCGCGCCGCCGTCGCCGTGCAGATTCGCGGCGGCGAAGACGCGACGACGCTGCGCGCCAGCGCCGGCAAGGGCATCAAGGAACCTGACTTCTCGCAGTCTTACGGCGTCTCGTTCTTTGCCCTGGGCAATCCCGGCTTGAAGCCCGAGCGGAGCCGCAGCTTCGACTTTGGCATCGAGCAGCGTCTGGCCGCCGGCCGTGGCCGCGTCGAGGCGAGCTACTTCGATCATCGCTACGGCGATCAGATCGCGTACCAGATCGTGGACGTGAGCACCTTCCAGGGCACGTTCGTGAACCTGGGTGAGACCAAGGCCCGCGGTGTCGAGACCATGGTCGAGGTGGCGCCGGCTCGCGCGCTCTCGTGCTCGGCCCAGTACACGTACCTCGACGGCAAGATCGTGACGAGCGGGAACGCCTTCGACCCGGTCTACGCCGCGGGCCAGCCGCTGTTGCGACGGCCGAAGCACCAGGGCTCGATCTCGGCCCAGGGCCGGCATGGACGCGTGAGCCTGGGCGCGACGCTGCTCCTCGTCGGCAAGCGCGCCGACAGCGACTTTGCCGGCATCGGCTTGCTCGAAAACGACGCCTACACGCGCCTCGACGCGCGCTTGCGCGTCGCGCTCGGCCACGGCTTCGAGGCCTACGTCGTGAGCGAGAACCTCTTCGACGCAAGCTACATGGAGGCTCTGGGTTATCCGGCGCTGGGCCGCGCCGTGCGCGGAGGCCTGCGATTCCACAGCGGTCACTGAAGACGCTGCTTCTCGCGTCGCTTTTCGCGTCGGTGACCGTCTGGGCCGCCGACGCGCCCGCGCGCCGCGTCGCGTCGATCAATCTCTCCGCCGACGAGGTTCTCGTCGAGCTGCTCCCGCCCGAACGGCTGGTGGGCGTCACGCGCTGGGTCGATGATCCCGACACCTCGAACGTGGTCGGTCGGGTCGCGCCGGGAACCTTCCGCTTTCAGAAGATCGACATGGAGAGGCTGGTCGCGCTCACGCCCGATCTGGTGATCGTGTCGGAGTACACCGACGCCGATTCTCTAAGGCTTCTGGAGCGCTCGGGTCTGCGCTGGCACCGGATGGCGGGCCTGGCGTCGCCCTCCGGCGTGCGACAGGCGATCCTCGAACTCGGCCGCGCCGTCGGCGAGCCGGCGCGGGCGGAGCGTCTCGCCCAGAACTTCGACAAGAAGCTCGAGGCCGTCGCGGGCCGCCTGAAAGGCGCGCGGCGGCCCCGCGTGCTCTATTGGTCTGGCGGGATGACGGCCGGCGCCGACACGGCCATCGGGGCGCTGATCGAAGCCAGCGGCGGGCGAAACGTGGGCCGCGAGCTGGGCGTCACGGGCATCGCACCGCCTGGCGCCGAGCGCGCCTTCATCTCCGATCCCGACGTGATCCTGGTCGCGCGCTATCCAGGCTCGCTGGAAGCGCTCACGGAACACCCGCTGCTCAAGGGCCTGCGCGCGGCGCGCGAGGGCCGCATCGTGGTCATGCCGAATCAACTGCTGGTGGCGCTCAGCCAGTACACGGCCGACGCCTGCGTGTGGCTCGCCTCGCGACTGCACCCCGAGCCGGCGCCGAAAGCTCCGTGACCGAGGCGCGCCGGCGGCGTGCCGTTTTCCTCGGGCTGGGCCTTTCGCTGCTGGTCGCGCTGGCGACGGCGGTGGCGGTCGGCAGTGTCTCGCTGCCGCTCGGCGGCGTGCTCGGCTCGCTGGCGACGCAGCTTGGTCTGCCGGCACTTGGCGGAGAGGCACTGTCCCCCGCGGGCGAAGCGATCCTCTGGTCGGTAAGGCTGCCCCGGGCGCTGCTCGCGGCGCTCGTCGGTGGCGGCCTCGCGGTCGTCGGCGCCTGCCTTCAATCGATCTTCCGCAACCCGATGGCGGATGCCGGTCTGCTCGGCGTGAGCGCGGGCGCGGGGCTCGGCGCCGTGATCGCCGTCCACTTCGGCTGGGCGGCGAGCTTATTCTTCGCCCTGCCGTTGGCGGCATTCGCGGGCGCCCTGGCCGCGGTCCTGCTCGTCTACGCGCTCGCCCATACTTCGGGCCGGCCGACACTCCACGGCCTCATCCTCACCGGCCTCGCGGTTTCCGCCCTCGCCAGCGCCGGCATGTCGATGCTGCTCGTCGCCACCGAGGAGTTCCGTGTCAAGACGGTGCTCTTCTGGCTCGCGGGCGGCCTCGAGGGCCGGAGCTGGAGCCATCTACAACTGGCGGCTGGCTTCATTCTCACGGGCTGCGCGTTGCTGGTGCTGCTTTCGCGCGCGCTCGACGTGCTGTCGCTCGGCGAGCTGGAGGCCGCCTCGCTGGGGCTGCCCGTTCACGCCACGCGCCTGGCGCTGTTCGCCCTCGCGTCGCTCGTGGCCGGAGCAGCGAGCGCGGTCGCGGGCTCCGTGCCCTTCGTCGGGCTGATGGCCCCCCATGCCCTCAGGTCACGGGTCGGGCCGCTCTCGCGACACCTGCTCCCGGCCTCGTTTCTGGGCGGTGCCCTGCTCGTCGTCCTCGCCGATCTCGCGGCCCGCACGCTCTCGAGCAGCCTCGACCTGCCGCTCGGCTCGCTGACGGCCCTCATCGGCGCGCCGTATTTTCTGCTGGCGCTGCGCTCGCACGAGGGCCGGGCGTGAGCGAGCGTCTCGCGGCGCGCGGCGTCTACGCGGGGCGAAGCGGCCGCGCCGTGCTCCACGACGTGACGTTGACGCTGCACGCTGGCGAGGCCCTGGCGCTGGTGGGTCCCAACGCCGCGGGCAAGTCGACTCTGGTGCGCGTCCTGGCTGGCCTGCTCCCGATCGATTCGGGCTCGGTGACGCTCGAAGGCAAGGCACTCGGCGAGTGGCCACGCGACGCACTCGCCCGAATGGTGGCGCTCGTGGCCCCGGACGAGGAAGCCCCTGGCACGCTCACGGTCCAGGATCGCGTGGCGCTGGGTCGCTACCCGCACCGCGGCGCATTCCGTCCTTTTGGCGCAGCGGATGCCGCCGCGACGGCGCGCGCCCTCGAGCAGACCGGGATCACGCACCTCGCGCGGAGGCGACTCGCGACGCTTTCCGCCGGTGAGAGGCAACTCGCAGCACTGGCACGCGGGCTCGCTCAGGAACCGCGCGTGTTGCTGCTCGACGAGCCCGCCTCGCACCTCGACGTCGGGCATCAGCTCAGGCTGTTCCGAGCCCTCGACGGCGTGCGCGGCTGCGGGGTTTGCGTGCTCGCGGTCGTCCACGATCTCTCGCGAGCGGCTGGTTGGGCCGAACGCATGGTGCTGATCTCCGAGGGCCGCGTCACGGCCGAGGGCACCCCTGCCGACGTGCTCGGCAGCGAGGCGGCGGCCCGCGCCTTCGGTGTGAGAATCCGCGCGCACAACGTGCCCGGCTCGGCCGTTCCGCTCTACAGCTTCGAAGCGGGCGCTTGAAGATCTAACCCAGCGTCTTCTCGATCGCGTCGGCGAGCGTGCGCAGCACCTTGACGCGAGCCCAGTACTTGTCGTCGGCCTCGACCACCGTCCACGGCGCATCCTTGGTGGAGGTGTGCGCCAGCATCTCCTCGACCGCGGCCTGGTACTCGCCCCAGCGGGCGCGGTTGCGCCAGTCCTCTTCGGTCAGCTTGTAGGAGCGGAACGGATCGCGCTCGCGGCCCTTGAAGCGGCGCAGCTGCTCTTCCTTCGAGACGTGCAGCCAGAACTTCGCGATCACCATCCCGAGCGAGACCTGGTGGGCCTCGAACTCGTTGATCTCTGTATACGCCCGCCGCCACTCGGCCTCGGAGCAGAAGCCCTCGACGCGCTCCACCAGCACCCGGCCGTAGTGGGAGCGGTCCCAGATGCCGAGGTGGCCCGTACGCGGCAGCGCGCGCCAGAAGCGCCATTGATAATGATGCGTCTTCTCCTCGCCGCGCGGCGCGGCGAACGAGGACACGGTGTAGCCCCGCGGCTCGAGCGTCTCGGTGATGCGCTTGATGGCGCCGCCCTTGCCGGCGGCGTCCCAGCCCTCGAAGACGGCGAGGCACGGCACCCGCTTCTCGTAGATTCGGAAGTGAAGCCGGCGCAGCCGAAGCTGCTGCTCCCCGACGTTCTTCCAGTAGGCCTTCTCGCCGAGCTTCTTGCCGAGGTCGGCTTGCGCGAGCATCAAGCCTCGTCCAGCGGCAGGCCGGCGTCGCGGGCCGTAGCCCGCACCAGCTTGCTCTCATCCGCGGCGCGCTGCTCACGCTCGGCGCGTGTCGCCAGCTGCGCGAGCAGCGACCGGCTCACGGCGGCCGGCACCGACTTCCGCTGGCGCAGGGCCTGCTCCATGCGCGCGACCAGGGTTCCGAAGACGCGGAGCCGCAAGGAGCGGAAGTCGGTGGCCTCCACCACGGTCCACGGCGCGTGCGGCGTACTGGTCTTCGCGAGCATCTCCTCGATCGCCTCGACCCACTCGTCGTGGTGGCGATTACGCCGCCAGTCCTCCTTGTGCACCTTCCAGTGCTCGACCTCGTCCTGCTCCATCTTCCTGAGCCGCTTCTTCTGTTCGGCCTTCGAGATGTGCAAGAAGAACTTCACGATCAGCTGGCCGTCATGGGCGAGCCAGCGCTCGAACTCGTTGATCTGGCCGAAGGCGAGCTTCCACTGCTTCTTGGGGGTCAGCTTCTCGACGCGCTCGACGAGCACGCGGCTGAACCAGGAGTGGTCGAAGAAGGCCATCTGGCCGTCTTCGGGCAGCCGCATTTGATAGCGCCACAGGAAGTGATAGCGGCGCTCAAGCTCGGAGGGCGGCGAGCCGGGCGAGTGCCGGAAGGCACGCGGGTCCAGCCTTTCGGTGAGGCGCTGGATCACGGTGCTCTTGCCCGCCGCGTCCCAGCCCTCGAACACGACGAGGGTCGGGATCTCGGCGTCCTTCAGTGCGTATTGGAGCTGTCGCAGCCGCTCCTGGAGCGCTGGAAATTCGCGCCGATAGCGCTCGCGGGGAACGCTCCGCGAGAGGTCCACGGTCTCGAGCATGAGTCCTCTGGAGCGGCGAAACCGGGCGAAGCATAGCACGCCGGTTTGGGGTATCATCCCTGTCCTCGGAGGTCCTTTCCAATGCCCTACTTCGATCTCGATCCCCTGCTCGAGACGATGCTGGACGCCGCGCCGGGCCTCTCGGACCTGAACCTTTCGGTCGGGCGCCCGCCCCAGGTCGAGGTCGATGGCACACTGCGTCCCGTCCCCTACGCCGGCGTCGAGCGGCTGCTGCCGTACCAGACCGAGCTGATCGCGATGCGGCTGCTCGCGAACAAGCGCGACCTGGCGGAGAAGCTGGTCAAGACCGGGTCGGTCGACCTCTCGTACAGCCTCGCGCGCCGCACCCGCTTCCGCGTCAACGTCTTCGCCCAGCGTGGCAGCTACTCGATCGTGCTGCGCGTGATCCCGAACAAGATCCCGACCGTGGAGGAGCTGGGGCTCCCCGCGGCGCTCAACGAGATCGGCAACGAGCGCCACGGCATCGTGCTGGTGACCGGGCCGACCGGTTCCGGCAAGTCGACCAGCCTCGCGGCGATCGTCAACAAGATCAACCGCGAGCAGGCAATCCACCTGATCACGATCGAAGACCCGATCGAGTACCTGCACCCGCACCAGCTGGCCACCGTCAATCAGCGCGAGGTGGGCGCCGACACGCAGACCTTCGCGCTCGCGCTGCGCGCCGCCCTTCGCCAGGCGCCGAAGGTGATCCTGGTCGGCGAGATGCGCGACGTGGAAACGATCTCGATCGCCCTCGAGGCCTCGGAGACCGGCCACCTGGTGCTCTCGACACTGCACACGATCGACGCGGCCAAAACCATCGACCGGATCGTGGGCGTGTTCCCGAAGAACGAGGAACGCCAGATCCGCACCCGCTTCTCGCAATCGTTCAAGTGGATCGTCTCGCAACGCCTGGTCCCGAAGCTCGGCGGCGGGCGCATCGCGGTGTGCGAGATCCTGCGCTCCACCTCGCGCACCAAGGAATACGTCCAGGAAGGCGAGCGCGAGGGCAAGAGCCTGCTCGACGCGATGGAGGACGGCGTTCTGGAAGGCATGCAGAGCTTCGACTGGGAGCTGGAGCGGCTGATTGGCGCCAGCGTCATCGACAAGGACGTGGCGCTCTCCTACGCGACGAACCGGACCAACCTCCAGCTCAAGCTCGATACACACAGCGGCGCCGATGTCGGGCCTTCGATCAAGGCCAAGGTCCAGGAGGCGCCCGCCAGGAAGGCTCAGCCCAGGTCCGACATGGACGACCTGATCGAGAGGTAAGAGCGTGCAGGGCAACTGTCCGCAGTGCGGTAGCAAGATCGCGATCGACGACGCCAAGATCCCCGAGCGCGCCTTCCAGGTGAAGTGCCCGAAGTGCGCGACGCTCGTGAAGTTCCCCGGCAAGGGCGGCGAGCTGGCGCCCGCTCCGGCGCCGGCGGCCTCCGACGAGGGCGAGGTGCGGGCCCAGATGATGGCCCAGATCCGCCGCGAGATGTCCGTGACCGACGCCCCCACGGCCGGCGGGAGGGCCCTCGTCTCGCTCACGGACAAGACGCAGGCCGCGGCCATCACGCTGACGCTCACGCGCCAGGGCCACCAGGTCGAAACGCTCGACGACCCGGCCGAAGGCGCGCGCATGATCGAGCAGGGCGTCTACGAGCTGGTCGTGACGAATCGCGTCGCGGGGTCGGCCGCCAAGGGCGAAAGCCTCTACCAGCGCCTGAACCGGCTGAACCCCGAGGCGCGGCGGCGGTTGTTCGTGATCCTGGTGGGCGACGAGTTCAAGACCGCCGACGGCACCCAGGCCTGGGCGTGTCTCGCCGATCTGGTGCTGAATACGCGTGATGCCGGCGCAGCAGACGCCGCCATACGCGGCGTCATTGCCGAGCGCCAACGCCTGCTCCAGGTCTTCCTCGACGCCAAGCAGCGCCACGAAGCCACCGCGGGCTAGCCGCTCTAGCGCTTCGCCGCGTCGGCGGCGGACTTCAGCAAGTCCCGAATCGCGTCGTCGTCGAGACCATGGCGCTCGCGGCTCTCGCGCTTCTGGCCCGGATCCAGCCACGACCGCCGCGCCTGCTCCTCCGCGGCCTCGACTCCGGAGGCGACCTCGCGGGCGATTGAGGCGATCTCGGAGCGAGCCGAGTCGCAGCCGACGACATGCGTGTTGGCGCTCGCGCACTGGTCGTCGTAGCGGCGCAGCTTCTCGCGAAAGTCGCTGACGCGCGCAGCCAGGCTCGCGAGCGTCGCCTCGAAGGCCGAAAGACCTTGCTCCCGCTGCGCGTCGATGGAATCCGCCGGCGTGGGTGTGGGTGCCGCGGCGCCCGTTTGGGTCGCGTCGGTCGGGGGCGTGGAAGGACTCGGCGTGGCTTCGATCGCGAGCGCCTTCCACGCGGTAGGCAGGGTCGAGACGCTGGGGGCCGAGGCGGAGGTCCCGGCGACGGGCCGCGGTGTCGCGGTGGCGACGCCCGGCGCGGACGGCGCCAGGGCCGGCGTCTGCAGAAAATAAGCGGCAGCGCCGCCGAGCAGGAGCGCGACCACACCGAGGCCGAGCGCCTTCGCTCCCTGGTCCGAGCCCGCGCCGGTCCCCGCCGGGTCGGAGCGCTTCCTGCCGCAGTAGCACTCGGCCACTTTGGCCGGCACCCGGCGCAGGCACACCGGACAATCCCAGGGCGCAGGCACCGCCATTGGCCCATAGCTTAGCCCTAGCTGATCGGGGGCTGCTTGTCCGGGTGCAGGAACACGAAGCTCTTGCCCAGGCGGCCGCCGTAGTTGCCGGCAGAGATCCGGACGAGACCCGGGGTGTCTACGGAGGCCGCGATCGCGGCCTGGGTGGCGTCGATGAGGGACTTGAGGTCTCGGCCGTTGATGATGATCTCCATCACGGAACCCACGCCCGCGGGCAGCCCCGAGCTCTCTCCAAGTCTCTGCCGGAGCGTCGGGCAGAATTTCTCGTAGGTGCTGGCCACCGAGAAGGAGTACCGGCCCCCGGCCTTCGACCCGCTGCCGGCCACGCCGCCGGGAAACGGCATGATGACACCCGGGATCTTTTCGATGGCCGCCACGCCGCGCTCGGCGGCGGTCAGGGCGGAATCGACGTCCCGGCCCAGGAACCAGAGATTGCCGCCCATCAGGCCGTCGCGATAGCCGAAGCGCCGGTCCACGACGAACTCCCCGCCCAGGATGGGGATCACCCACACGCGGCGGCCATGGCGGTCGTCCCGGAACTGATAGCCATCGCCGAAGTAGGCGATCTTGCTGCCCAGCTTGTAGTAGGGATCGCTGTCCAGGAGGTTGAAGCAGGCGGCCGTGGGACAGGTCAGCACGTTCTGGCTGATGCGCACCAGCAGCGAGCGCTCCAGAGCTGCCACTCTGTCCTTTCGGAAGCGGGGCACGTGGAGCTGGACGATGGCGCCCGGACGGCCATCCGGCGTGGCGAACGACGCGCCGCCGTCAGGACCGACGTAGCGGTCGAGGCCCGCCTCGCAGTCGCACAGGATGGTGGAAGAGGCGTTACCCGTCGCGGCATGGAGCGCATGTTCGAGCCAGGTGCGATCCCGTGCCGTGATGAGCAACTCCGCGTACAGGCTCTTGAAGGCCTCGGCATAGGTGTCCTCCACCTCCGCGCGGCTCATCCCGGCCTCCGCCCGCGTCCCGGGTAGACCCGCCGCTCGGTGATCACCTTGTCCATGTCGATGTCGTGGGGACCCACCACCAGCTCCGGGAAGAGCTGGCACTCGAACGCCAGCGCGATCAGCGGCGCGTCCGGGCGCGCCTGAGCGAGCAGCCGGTCGTAGTAGCCCTGGCCGTTGCCCATGCGCGCGCCAGCTCGGGAAAAGCCCACTCCGGGCACCATCACGAGGTCGAGGTCCTGGGGCTCCACTTCCTTGCCGGGCTCGCCCCAGCGTTCCCTGGGCGGCTCCAGGATCTTCCACTTGCCGACGATCAGCTCGTCCATACCGCCGAGATGCCAGAGCCCGAGCTTGTTGGCGCCCGTCGCATCCACGGTGCAATAGGGCACGATGATGCGCTTGCCTCCGTTCAGGGCCGCTCCGAGCTGAGGCCGTGTGCGCACTTCGGAGCGGGCGTCGAGATACCACAGGATCGTCTTGGCGGCGGAGTACTCCGGCAGCGCCATCAACGTCTCGAGGATCGTCCGGGACACCTCGTCCTGGTTGGGCTGAGCGTTGCGCGCGTCGTAAGCCTCACGGCGCAGCCTGGCTTTGCGGTCCAACAACGGGTCGGCAACCTGGTCAGGCATGACGATCCTCCGTTACGGTTCCAGCGGCGCCAGAAAGCGTCGAGCGCCTGCCGGCAGGCTTGCCTTAGCGCCTGGCCTCGAACCGCTGGCGCTCCTGGATCCGCATCCGGACCTTGACACCGTTCGTTTCCGCGGGCGCGTAGCGCCAGGTACGGACGGCCGCCACGACCGCCCGGTCCAGGATCTCGCCCGCCGACTCGACCACCTTGAGGTCCTCGGGTTCGCCGCTCAGGTTGATCGTCAGCTCGACGGTCACAACACCCTGGAGCCCCATCCTCAGTGCCTGCTCCGGATACGGGGCGGGCTCTCCCGAAACCCGGCGCGGCTGGGTCACGCCACGGCCCGCGCTCACCAGGTCTCCCGTGCGCACCCACCCGAGCGCGTGCAGATCGGTGGGCCTCCCGCCAGCCGCTTGCAGGCGGGCCATCACCGGCACCACCTCACCCGCCCGTGCCTCGATGCTCTGGGACCAGACGCGGTACCCTTTGTGCTTCACCTCGATGCGGTGCACGCCCGCGGCCAGCGCCAGCTCGTCGAGGGGCGTCGTGCCGGCGGGCCTGCCCTCCACCTCTACCGTGGCCCCTGGGGGGTCCGAGCGTACTTGGAGTACGCCGGCCACCGGCGTGAGCGCGAAGCGCAACGGCACGGGGTTGCGCCCCGCCGGCAGGTCTACGCGCAGCTCAGCCGAGGAATAGCCTGCCAGGTGGAGGCTGACCGTGTGAGGCCCAAGTGCCATCCCGGAGAGGGTCAGCGGCGAGCGCCCTCGCTCAACGCCGTCGACCGCCACGAGCGCGCCAATGGGATCGGAGGCGACCTCGAGGGCCGCGCCAACCTCCGAGCGCCGATCCCTCAGCGCCAGGCTGCCGCCTGCTACGACCAGCATGACGAGGGCCAGCGCCCATCCGGCGCCGCGAAGCGATTCCCGCCACACCGGCCAGCGCCGCCGTGAGCCCGCGGTCGCACGCAGATCCTGGGTCTCGACCAGCCCACGTGCCAGTCCACCCGGGAGAACCGCGCTGGTCCCGCCGCCGACGGCCGCGTCCCGGCTGCGGCGGCCCAACGACGCGACGAAAGCAGTGGCGCTGGAGAAACGCACGCTGGGGTCCTTGGCCAACGCTCGGTGGAAGACATCGTCGTAGCGCGCAGGCAAGGAGGGCTGTAGGGACGTGGGTCGCGGCGGCTCGAGGTTGACGATCTGGAAGAGAATCGTGGCAATCGTCTCAGCCTCGAACGGCTTCCTGCCGGCGAGCATCTCGTAGGCCAGCACGGCCAGTGCGAACAGGTCCGTCCGCGCCGAAGCTTGTCCGCTTGCGATCTGCTCCGGGGCCATGTACGCGGGCGATCCCAGGAAGGTGCCCTCGAGCGTCAGCACTGAAGAGGTCAGGTGGGCCACCCCGAAGTCCATGATCTTGGGACGGCCGTCGGGCAGCAGCATCACGTTGGCGGGCTTGATGTCACGATGGATGACACCCTTGACGTGGGCGTAATCGAGGCCCTCGGCGATGGGCTCGAGGATGCGCAGCGCCTCGGAGACCTCGTACCGGCCCGTGTGCTGGAGCGCCGCCTGGAGCGTAAGGCCCTCGAGGTACTCCATCACGAAGTAGTCGTCGCCCACGTCGAACACGGTCACGATCCCCGGATGAGCCAGATTGCCTGCCGCTTGCGCCTCGCGCCGAAACCGCTTCGTGTATTCCTCGCCGTCCGCGCTCGTGCGGTACTCGGTCTTCAGCGTCTTGATGGCCACGATGCGTTGCGCGAGCGGGTCGAAGGCGCGGTACACACGGCCCATGGAGCCCTCGCCAACCAGGCCATGGACCTCGTAGCGTCCGAAGCGCTTGGGCAACGCCGGGCCGGCGGCCGCGTGGGCTCCCGCGCGGCTCCCGCTGCCGGCCAGGCCGGAGCTCGAGTCGCCGGCCGGCGCCGGAACCTCCGGGGCAGGCATTGCGCACATGGTACTCGGCCTGGAAGCCGCTGTCAGTCGATTGGGACCGTTTCCTTCGCCTCGAAGCCGCGGATAGCTACGAGCAAACGGGCGTCAGGGATGGCCGAGGCTCGACCGGCCGGGGCGCGCCGATCGACTCGCTTGCGGCGAGCGCTGCTAACGCTGCGCCGCGGGCAGGTAGACCATTTCGACATAGTCCCGCACCATCCGGTGGGCGCTGAAGGCCGGCACCACCGAGGCGATGGACGCCTTCATGGTCGCGATCCACTTCGCCGGCAGGCCGTTCGCGCCGCGCTCGAAGAAACGCGGGATCACGTCGCCTTCGAGCAACGCGTAGAGCGCTTCCCCGTCGGCGCGGTCCTGCGCCTCGCCGTCGGCCGAGAGCGCCCCATCGCCGATCGACCAGCCATTGCCGCCGCGGTAGCCCTCGGCCCACCAGCCGTCGGGGATCGAGAGGTTGATGCCTCCGTTGACCGGGGCCTTCTGCCCAGACGTCCCGCTCGCCTCTTGCGGCCGGCGCGGCGTGTTGAGCCAGACGTCGCAGCCTTGCACCAGCATCCGGCCCATCTCGATGTCGTAGTCCTCGAGGTAGACGATGCGGCCGCGGAACTCGCCCTGGGTGAGCAGTACCAGGCGACGGATCAGGTCCTGGCCCGCGCGGTCGGCCGGGTGGGCCTTGCCCGCGAACACGAACTGCACGGGGCGCTCGGCGTCGGTCAGCAGCTTGCGCAGCCGGTCCATGTCGGAGAGCACGAGCACGGCGCGCTTGTACGTCGCGAAGCGCCGCGCGAAACCGATCGTGAGCGCGTCGGGATCGAGCAGGCCCTCCACCGTGCGCAGCTCGTCAGGCCCGAGGCCATGGCGCGCGCCCTGGATCCGCACGCGTTCGCGCACGTAGCGGATCAGGCGTTCCTTCTGCGAGCGGTGGGCGGTCCACAACTCGGCGTCCGGGGCGGCCTCGATGCGCGACCAGAGTTCGGGCTCCAAGAGATGGTCTTCCCAGGCCGGGTCGACGTGGCGAGCATACAGGGCCCGCATCTCGGGGCCGATCCAGCTCTCGGTGTGAACGCCGTTCGTGATGGCGCCGACCGGGCTTTCGGGGTTCCCGGGCCACAGGTGTCGCCACATGGCCGAGGACACCTCGCCGTGCAGCTTGCTGACGCCGTTCGTGCTCGAGGACAGCCGGATCGCGAGCACCGTCAGGTTGAAGCTGCCGTTCTCGGTGCCCAGCACCAGCACCTCGTCGGGCGTGCAGCCCACGTCGCGCACCCACGGCTCGAGGTGTCGGCGCACCAGCTCGCGGTCGAACGTCTCGTTGCCCGCGGGCACCGGCGTGTGGGTCGTGAAGACACAGTTGCGGGCCACCGTTCCGAGCGCGTCCCCGAGGCCGTCGCCGCGGAGCACCTTCTCCCGCGCGCGCTCCAGGCCCAGGAACGCCACGTGGCCCTCGTTCATGTGCCACACGGCGGGGTGGATGCCGAGGGCGCGCACCGCGCGCACGCCGCCGATGCCGAGCACGATCTCCTGGCACAGCCGCATCTCGCGGCCGCGCACATACAGCACGCCGGTGATCGGCCGGTCGGCCGGGTCGTTGAGCGGGATGTCGGTGTCGAGCATCAGCACCGGGACGTTGCCGACCTGCGCCTTCCACACGGCCGCGTGGACGACACGCCCGGGAAGGTCGATCGGCACCGTGAGCGGACCGCCGCCCGCCGCCTCGACGGGCAGGATCGGCAGGCGCGCGAAGTCGTAGTCGGGATAGATGTGCTGTTGAAAGCCGTCGGCATCGACCGTCTGCCGGAAGTAGCCCGACTGGTAGAGCAGGCCCACGCCCAGAAGCGGCACGCCGAGATCGCTCGCGGCCTTGCAGTGATCGCCCGCGAGGACGCCGAGACCGCCCGAGTACACGCCGAGCGATTCGTGGATCCCGAACTCCATCGAGAAATAGGCGACCGGCCCGCCCATCGCGGCGGCATGCTCGTGGCACCAGCGCTGGCGCGCGCGGTAACGGTCGAGCGCCTGGATCACCGCCTCGTAGGTGCGGCGGAACTCGGGGTCCGCGAGCAGCCGGAGCCACTGGTGCGGCTCGACGTTGATGAGCAGCTGGATGGGATTGTGATAGCGACGCCAGTGGTCTGGATCGATCCAGGCGAACAGGCGCGTGGCCTGGGGATTCCAGCTCCACCACAGGTCATAGGCCAGCTCCCGCAGACGCTCCATCTCGGGCGGCAACTCGATGTCGGCAACGTGCAGCGTCCTGATCTCCATCGGCTCCTTCCAGCTATCCTCGCGGATCGGTTCGGGGGGCCTTCAGGGCCGAGGGCGGGGCGAGCGTCTCATCGCGGGGGGCATTATAGACTGGCCTGCATCTCGACGAAGCGGGCCAGGGCCGAGCAGCCTTCGCCCTCGAAGCGCAGAAACTCGATGCCGAACTGCGTGGAGCTCGCCAGACGCACCACACGGCCGTGGACGTGGACCGGAGCCACGGCGCCAGGCGGCGAGAACTCGAGACCCACAGCCTCGCCGGGACCCAGCGACAGGCTCGACTCGAGGAGCATGCCGGTCGCGCTCAGATTCAGGACCATGGCGGGCACCCCCGCCGCGCCGCCGTCACTGGGCAGCGCGTCGACCGCGAAGGAGACCGGCTGGGGCCGCGTCGAGGCGTCCCTCCGCAACGCCTTGATCAATTCCTCGGCCCGCGGCAGCTCGCCGTCGATCAGCACCAGCGCGGGTCGCGCGGCGACGCTCATGGTGAGCGCCTCCTCGAGCCTGGCCGCGAAGTAGCGCTCGACGTTCGGCGCCATCACAGCGGAGCCCAGCAGTTCGGCTTCG
The DNA here is from genome assembly GCA_964442185.1 of uncultured Acidobacteriota bacterium. Lineage (GTDB taxonomy): Bacteria > Acidobacteriota > Vicinamibacteria > Fen-336 > Fen-336 > CADEEV01. The sequence continues at coordinate 28,889 of CAYTWT010000176.1, read as the reverse complement.
AGCGACTGCGGCCCGCACAGCAAAACCGTGGGCAAGGGCTACGCCTCGTCCAACTCGCGCAGCCAGGCGTCCTTTGCCGCGTCGCTGGGCATGCGCCAGTCGCCTCGGGGCGAGAGGCTCACGGAGCCGACCTTCGGCCCGTCGGGCAGCACCGAGCGCTTGAACTGGTGATCGAAGAAGCGATTCAGGAACAGCCGCAGCCAGCGCGTGAGCGTCATCGCGTCGTAGCGCCCGGCAAATGCGTGGGCTGCGAGAAACAGGATCTTGCGTGGCCCGGCCCCGAGCCGAAGCAGCGCCCACAGGAAGAAGTCGTGAAGCTCGTAGGGACCGATCAGGTCCTCGGTCCTCTGCACGACTTCGCCGGCCCTGCCCGGGGGCAGGAGCTCGGGTGACACGGGGGTCGCGAGCACTTCCTCGAGCAGCGCGCGCTCGGCGCCCGAGGTCCGGTGACCCGCCACCCATTCGAGCAACCGGCGCACCAGCGTCTTCGGCACGCCGCCGTTGACGTTGTACATGGCGATCTGATCGCCGGCGAAGGTGCACCAGCCGAGGGCCAGCTCCGAGAGATCTCCGGTGCCGACGACGAGACCGCCTTCCTTGTTCGCCAGGTCCATCAGGATCTGCGTCCGTTCGCGAGCCTGGAGATTCTGATAGGTCGCGCTCGACTGGTCCTTCGGATCGAGGCCGATGTCCTTGATGTGCTGCACACACGCCGCGCGGATGTCGATCTCGCGCAACTCGACGCCGAGGGCGCCAGCCAGCTTGCGAGCGCTGCTGAGCGTGCGCTCGGTGGTTCCGGGGCCCGGCATGGTCACGGCCAAGACGCCCTGACGCGGGCGTGACAGGAGATCGAAGGTGCGCACCGCGACGAGCAGCGCGAGTGTGGAGTCGAGCCCCCCGGAGAGGCCGAGAAGCAGCCGAGGCAAGCCTGTGTGCTCGACGCGCTTCGCGAGGCCGGCCGTCTGGACCTGGAAGACCTCGAGGCAACGCGCGTCCAGGGTCTGCGGGTCCTGCGGTACGAAAGGATGCGGATCCACGAAGCGCTCGAGCTGGTGTGGCTCGGGCGGCGGAATCGGAAGCAGGCGGGCGCGGCGGTAGGCCGTGCGCAGACCATGGGCGTTGTCGGCGAAGGAGGTGTTGCGCATGCGCTCCACCAGCAGCCGCTCCGTGTCGACGTCGCTCACGAGCAGCTGCGAGTCGCGGCGGAAGCGCTCGCCCTCACCCAGCAGCACGCCGTCTTCGGCAACCAGTAGGTGGCCACCGAACACGACGTCGGTGGTGGACTCGTGGACGCCGCAGTTGGCGAGCACGTACGCCGAGATGGTGCGACCCGACTGCTGGCGCACCAGCTCGCGCCGATACTCGGCCTTGCCGACGAGATCAATCGAGGCCGAAGGGTTGAGCAGGACCGTGGCACCCGCCACGGCCAGCGGGCCGGAGGGCGGCATCGGCACCCACAGGTCCTCGCAGATCTCGACGCCGAGCACGACGCCAGGCTCGCCGTCGACCGGGAACAGCAAGTCGGCCCCGAAGGGCGCCTGCTGCCCCGCGAGCCGCACCTCGCTGCGCAGCGCTTCGCGTGACGACGAGAACCAGCGCTCCTCGTAATACTCCTTGTACCCGGGCAGGAAGCTCTTGGGCACGACACCGCACAGGCGCCCCGCCTGGATCACGGCCGCGGCGTTGAAGAGCTGCGAATCGACCGCGACCGGGAGCCCGACGGCGACGACCATGGGCGAAGCCGCGGTCTCGCGGATCAGTCGCGCGAGCGCCCGTTCGGCGCCGCCCACCAGCGTCGTGAGGCTGAAGAACAGATCCCCGGCCGAATAGCCGGTAAGCGCCAGCTCCGGAAAGACCAGCACCTGCACGCCCCTCGTGCGCGCCTGCGCCACCAGTTCGAGAATCTCGCCGACGTTCCATTCGGGGTCCGCCACACGCAGCCGCGGACAGGCCGCGCCCACGCGCAGGAAGCCGAAAGGCGCAGTGGACATGCCTCAGGATACAACGGGAACGCCGCCAGGCTCAGGCAGGACGAGCCGGTTGTGGGTCCTGGAGCCTGCCCACGGATACAATCACCACGCCCGATGCGCGACTTCTTCCGGCGCTACGTCGCAACCCCGGTGCTGGCTCTTCTCGCGCAGGGACTGACGCCGAAGAAGCTGGCCCTGAGCCTGGCGCTCGGGGTGGTGTGCGGGCTGTTCCCGGTCCTCGGCGCGACGACACTCCTGTGCGTGGCGTTTGGCGTTGCCCTGCGCCTGAGCCACCCGGCGATGCAACTCGCGAACTACCTGGTCTATCCCTTGCAGGTGGCGCTGATCCTGGGGTTCGTGCGACTCGGCGAACGCACCCTGAACGCGCCCCCAGTAACTTTCTCGCTCCCTGCAATCGTCGCCTCGGCGCGCGAGGACCCCGGAGCGTTCCTGGAGCGCTTCGGTCTCACGGGCCTCCACGCCATTCTGGGTTGGGCGCTCGTCGCACCCCTGCTCGGCGCCGGCTTGTACGTCGCCCTTCTGCCACTCCTCCGTAACGCCGCCGCGCGCTTGCGGCCCCGGGACACCGCGCCGTGACCGCCGCCGGCCTGCTCCTGGTCGGCACGCTGCTCGCCGGCTCGCTCATGGCGCTCGCCTTTGGGATCGCGCTGCGGCTTCGCAACTTCTCGATCGTCGACATCGCCTGGTCGGCCAACTTCACGCCGCTCGCGCTGCTTTACGCGGCGCTCGGCGCGGGCGATCTGGCGCGCCGCGCGCTCCTCGCCACCATGGTCACGCTCTGGAGCCTGCGCCTCGCCTGGCATCTGCTGGTGCGCATCGCGAGCCATCACCCGCAAGAGGACGGCAGGTACCTTCAGCTGCGCCGTGAGTGGGCCGGCGGCTTGAAACGCCGCTTCTTCGTCTTCTTCCAAGTCCAGGCGGCGCTCAACGTCGTGCTTTCAGTACCGTTCGTCCTGGCCTGTGTCGACAAGGGCCGCGGCCTCGGGCCGTTCGAGTGGGCGGGGAGCGCACTTTTCCTCGTCGCCCTGGTGGGTGAAGCGACGGCCGATGCGCAGCTCCGCGCCTTCAAGGCGAAGCCCGCCCATCAGGGCAAGACCTGTCAGGCCGGGCTGTGGCGCTACTCACGCCACCCGAACTACTTCTTCGAGTGGCTGATCTGGTGCGCCTATTTCGTCTTCGTCCTGCCCTCACCCTGGGGCTGGAGCACCGTCTACTGTCCGCTCTTGATGCTGTGGTTCCTGTTCCGGATCACCGGCATCCCGATGACCGAGGCGCAGGCCCTGCGCTCTCGCGGCGACGAGTATCGCGAGTACCAGCGCACCACCAGCCGATTCGTCCCCTGGCTGCGCCCGGGCTGACGCGAGTTTTCTGACTACGCGCGATGGCCGAGGCGGGCGCGGAGCCCGCTGAGCTCGGCGAGGAAGCCGGCGCCGCGAGTGCGACGCTCCTCGTTCCAGGAGATGACGTCGTCGAAGACGCTGTAGGCGGCAGGCACGACCAGCAGCGTCAGCGCCGTCGAGACCAGCATGCCCCCGACGAGCGCGATCGCCATCGGCCGCTGCAGCTCGGCGCCGGGGCCGATGGCGAGCGCCGGGGGCAGCGCGCCGGCGATCGTCGCGAGCGACGTCATCAGGATCGGCCGCAGCCGGATCGGGCAGGCCTCGAGCAGGGCCTGATGCCGCTCGACGCCACGCTCGCGCACCTGGTTCGTGAAGTCCACCAGCATGATCGAGTTCTTCTTCGCGATGCCCATCAGCAGGATCAGCCCGAGGACGCTGTACACGTTGAGGCTCTGGCCCGAGATCCAGAGCGCGGCGAGCGCCCCGCTGATGCTGAAAGGCAGTGCCAGCAGCACTGTGAGCGGGTGCGAGAAGGCGTTGAACTGCGCGGCCAGCACCATGTAGGCAACGATCAGCCCCATCACGAAGGCGAAGGCCAGCGAGGAGAAAGCCTCCTGGAAGGCCTGGCTGCTTCCCGACGGCAGGACCCGATAACCGTCCGGCAGCACTTCGCGCGCGATCCCCAGGCTGGTCTCGATCGCGACGCCTTGCGAAACGCCGGGCGTCGGGTTGCCGAAGATGGTGATCGCGCGCTCGCGATCCTTCCGGGTGATCGCCTGGAGCGAGGGCGCCTGCCGGATCTGCACGATGTCGCCCAGCCGCACCAGGCTGCCATTCCGCGTTCGCACCAGGAGCCGCGCGATGTCCTCGGGCCGCTCGCGCTGCTGGGCCATCAGCCGCACCCGAATGTCGAAGCGGCGTCCCTTGTCCTTGAACTTGCCCGCGCGCACGCCGCCGATCGCGGCGTTGATCGTCTCGCCGATGTCCGCCATCGAGACGCCCAGGTCGGCCGCCTTGTTGCGGTCGGGGATCACCTGAACCTCGGGCATGCCGACGCGATAGTCGCTGTCCAGGTCGATCACGGTGTTGGTGGCGCGCAGCTTCTCCATGATCTCTTTCGACTTCTGCGCCAGCGTGTCCCAGTCGTGGCCGCGGATCGAGAACTCCACCGGGAAGCCGCGGCCGGAGGTGAAGCCCTGCTGCGACGGATCCTGGAGCGAGATGCGAACGCCCGGCAGCTGCGACAGGTCGCGCCGCACCACGTCCATGAACTCGTGCATGCGCAGCGCGCGGCCGAGCTTCTGGTCGCGCGGGCGGTCGCGTGGGTCCTTCATCGTCACCATGAAGTTGCCCGAGGAGACGTCGCCGCCGCCACCACCACCGCCGCCGAAGCCGCCCACGCCGCCCGTGTAGCGGTTGACCTCGGGGCGACCCGCCAGGTACGCCTCGACGTCCTTGGCGACGCGGTCGGTCAGTGGCAGCGCGGTGCCGATCGGCAGGTTGAAGCGAAGCCCGAAGCGGCTGGTGTCCTGGCGCGGCACGAACTCCTGCGGCAGCACTCTCAGTATCAAGAGCGACGCGAAGAACAGGCCGAACGCGCCGCCCAACACCCAGCCGCGGTGATGCAGCGCCGGCTCCAGCGCGCGCTGGTAGGCCGCGGAGAGCCGCGCGAAGGTCCGATCGACGCCCTCGCCGAGCCGGCCGCGCCGCTCGCCCACCTGCAGGAAGCGCGAGCAGCGCATCGGCGTCAGCGTCAGCGCTTCGAGCAGCGAGATCAGCACCGCCACCGAGATGGTGACGCCGAACTGGAAGAAGAATTTGCCGATGATGCCCTTCATGAAGGCCACCGGCAGGAAGATCGCGACGATCGCCGCGGTGGTGGCCGCGGCGGCGAAGGTGATCTCACGCGCCCCGATCGACGCGGCCTTGACCTTGCCCTCGCCGTGCTCCCGGTGCCGGTAGATGTTCTCGAGCACCATGATCGCGTCGTCGACGACGATGCCGACGACCAGCGAGAGACCCAGCACCGTGAAGGTGTTGAGCGTGAAGCCGAAGAAGTAGATCGCAATGAAGGTGCCCAGGATCGAGGTCGGGATCGCGAGCAGCACGTTGATCGTGGTCGACCAGGAGCCGAGGAACAGCCAGCACACCAGGCCGGTCAAGAGCGACGCCATCACCAGCGTGAACAGGATCTCGTTGATCGATTCCTCGATGTAGGTCGTCTGGTCGAAGTTGATCGCCAGCGTCATGCCTTCGGGCACCTGCTTGCCGAGCGCGGCGAGCTTGGCCTTCACGTCGTGGCCGACCTGGACCGCGTTGGCGCCGCGCAGCTTCTTGATGCCGAAGCCGATCGCGGTCTCGCCCATCGCGCGGTTGGTGCGGCGCGAGTCCTCGAGGCCGTCTTCGACCAGCGCGACGTCACGCATCCGTACCGGGGCGCCGTCCTTGTAGGTGATGACGAGACCGCCGAAGGCCTCGATGTCGATCGCTTCACCCTCGGCGCGGACGTTCAGCTCGCGCCCCACGCCCTCGATCCGTCCGGCGGGCATCTCAAGGTGCTCGCGGCCGATCGCGCGGATCACGTCCTGGACGGTCAGCCCCTGGGCCTCGAGCCGGGTGGCGTCGTACCACACGCGCACGTTGCGCTCGCGGAAGCCCATGAAGTCGATCTCGCCGACGCCGGGGATCGTCTGGAGCTGGGGCCGCAGCACGTTGCGCGCGTAGTCGGCGAGAACCGTCGCCGGGCGGTTGCCCGAGAGCCCCACCCACAACAGCGGCCGGTCTTCGGGGTTCGACTTGCTGATCCCAGGCGGGTCGACCTCGCGCGGCAGGCGGCGTTGGGCCTGGGCGACGCGCGCCTGGACGTCCTGCAGCGCGACGTCGATGTTGCGGTTGAGCTCGAACTCCACCGTGATGTTGGCCGAGCCCTGGCGCGAGGTCGAGGTGATCTCCTTGATGCCCTCGATCGAGGTGACGGCGTCTTCGAGCGGCTCGACGATGTCCGTCTCCATCACCTCGGGCGAGGCGCCTTCGTAGTTCACGGAGACGTTCACGACCGGAAAGTCGACGTCGGGGTTCTGGCTGATCCCGAGCCCCTTGACGACGCCTCCGAATCCCGTATAGCAGATCAGACCGAAGCCGATCAGCGCGAACATCAGCATCCAGGCGAAAACGTGGTTGCGGATCGAGATGTCCGCGAGCGTCATGCCGGTGGCGATCTTGAGCGGATCCTCGGTTTCCGGCTCGCGACCCGCGCCGTGGGTTTCGCTCATCGCGTCGCTCCCTTCTCGGCTGCGTCCTTCGGACCCTCGGCCTTCTGCACGCCGTCGATGCGGACGGCCACGCCGTCCGCCATGCGGTCCGAGCCCTCGTACACGATCGTCTCGCCGGCCTCGAGCCCGGAGAGGATCTCGACGCCGCCGCCGCCGGTCCGAAGCCCGATCTTGACCGGGCGAACCCGCGCCTTGCCGTCCTGGATCACGAACGCGATGAAGCCGCGCTCGCTGGCCTGGATGGCCGTCTCCGGAACCACCAGGGCGCCCTTCTTGCTCTCGCTGGGCAGGGCGACCTCCGCAAAGAACCCGGGCTTCAGCGTTCCCGGGTTCTTCACCCAACCGAGCACCTCGACCTGGCGTGTGGCCGGGTCGGCCACCTGACCGACGTGGTAGATCTCGCCGTTGAAATCGAGTCCGCCGAGGGAGCCCACGCGGAACGTGACCGCTTGGCCGACGCGAGCTCGCAATGACTCACCTTCCGAGATCTTGAAGCGCAGCCGCAGCCGCGTCGTGTCGACGAGGTTGCCGAGCACGGTCCCGGCGCGCACGAACTGGCCGGTGTCCACCAGGCGCTTGTCGATCACGCCGGCGTGGAATGGCTTGACGCGAGAGCGGGCGACGTTCTGGACCGCGATGTCGCGAGCGGCCTTGCTGGAGGCCGCTTCGGCGGCCAGCTTCTCGTAGTCGACGCGCGCGCGGTTCAGCTCCTCGACCGAGAGCAGGCTCTGGCGCGCGAGCTCTTCGCGCCGCTTCAGGTCCTGCTCGGCGCGCGCCTGGTCGGCCAGGGCCCGGCGATGGTTGGCGTTGGCGCGTTCGGCTTCGAGCCGATACCGCGCTGGATCGATCAGCGCGATCACCGTATCGCGCCTGACGCGGTCGCCCTCGCGGAAGCGCACCTCGCTGACCGCGCCGTCGACCTCGGCGGTCACCTGGATCAGCTCCTCGGCTTCGAGCGTGCCGAGCGCTTGAATGCGGTACACCACGTCTTGCACTTGAACCGGCCCGGCCTTGACGGGCAGCGCCCGCGCGCCGCCGCCAGCACCGCCAGCACCGCCCGGACCCTGGGCCCCGCGGCCCGGCGCCGCGTCGGTCTGGGTCTTGCCGCAGCCGAGAACGGCGAGCGCCGCCATGCCGGCGAGAATCATGTGTGTCGATCGAAGCTGGCGCATCTCTAGTCTCGAGTTATCCAGGAGGTCCTTTTTGGGGGGCTCTCGGCCGGACCAAGGCGGAGGGGCACCGGTTCGGGATGATTGTGGCTGAGGCCGATCGGGTTGCCAAGCCAAGTCCTGTCAAGGGCGTAAAATCTTGTCGCATATCGAGAAGAGGAGGCCCTGCGTGAGACGAATCGGCGGTCTTGCCTTGGTGCTGGCCCAGGCGGCATGCGGCGGGTCCGATGCGTCCCCGACGTCGCCCGCGACTTCCGCGTCGCCGGCCAGCTGCGCCGCCGGCGCGATCGTGTCCGGCACGCCGGATCTGACGTTGACTTCTGTGGCGACCGGCCTCCAGAGCCCGCTCGACCTCCAATCGGCGCCCGGCGATCGTGCGCGTCTGTTTGTCGTCGAGCAGGCCGGGCGGATTCGCAGCGTGCGCGGCGGCGCCCTTGTGGCGGCGCCGTTTCTCGACATCGTGGCCCGCGTTGGCTCGGGCGGCGAGCGCGGCCTCCTGGGCCTCGCGTTCCACCCGCAGTTCGCGACCAACGGCCGCTTCTACGTCAACTACACCGACCGCAGCGGCGACACCCACATCTCGGAGTTCCGAGCCGCGAGCGGAACCGCCGACAGCGTCGATGCCTCGACCGAGCGCGAGTTGATGTTCGTGCGCCAGCCGTTCGCGAATCACAACGGCGGCGGGCTCGGGTTCGCCTCGGACGGCACGCTCTTCATAGCGCTCGGCGACGGCGGCAGCGGGGGCGACCCACAGCGCAACGGCCAGAACCTGGGGACGCGGCTGGGCAAGCTGTTGCGGGTGAACGTCGACGCTGGCAGCCCGTACGGCGTCCCCGCCGACAACCCCTTCACGGGGGCCGCGGGCGCGTTGCCGGAGATCTATGCCTACGGCCTGCGCAACCCGTGGCGCTTCTCTTTCGACCGCGTCACCGGCGACCTCTACATCGGCGACGTCGGACAGGGCGCTCTCGAGGAGATCGACGTCGAGACGGCGCCTCGCCGCGGTGGCCAGAACTACGGCTGGAACGTCACCGAGGGCTCGCGCTGCTACAACGCGTCGAGCTGCAATATGACCGGCATCACGATGCCGGTGCTCGAGTACCCGCGTCCCGACGGTGCTTCGGTGACGGGCGGCGTCGTGTACCGCGGCTGCCGCATGCCGGGCTACGCGGGAACCTACTTCTACGGCGACTACGTAACCGGCTTCGTGCGCTCGTTCCGGCTGTCGGGCGGCGCCGCGGTCGAGCGGCGCGAGTGGACGGCCGCCTTCCGCGGCGTCCGCAACCCGTCCTCGTTCGGTATCGACGCGGACGGCGAGGTCTATGTCGTCGAGTACAGCGGTAGCGTCTTCCGGATCAGCCCCGCGGGCTAGTAGCGCCGGCCTGCCCCGTCGAACAGTAATAGTATGGCGCCCGGAGGACGGTGGTTGAGCCCAGGGGAGTCTTTGTTCGCGATGAAGTCCGTCGAAGGGCTGGTGGCCGAAGCCGACACCGGCGGCGATCACGCGCTGCTACGGGTCATGGGACCGACCCGTCTGGTGATGCTCGGCATCGGCGACATCATCGGGGCCGGCATCTTCGTCCTAACCGGCCTGGCCGCGGCGCAGTACGGCGGCCCCGCCATCGTCCTGTCCTTCGTCCTCGCCGGGGTGGCCTGCGCCTTCGCGGGCCTGTGCTACTCGGAGTTCGCCTCCATGATCCCCGTGTCGGGGTCCGCCTATACCTATGCCTACGCCACCCTGGGCGAGTTCGTTGCCTTCCTGATCGGCTGCGCTCTCACCCTGGAGTTCGCCCTCGGGCCGGCCACCGTGGCCGTCGGGTGGTCGGGGTACGTGAGCAGCTTCTTGCGGGACTTCGGGATCGCGATCCCCCCGTCCCTGCTCGCCCCGCCGGGGACGCTGCTCGTGGAAACGGCGGCGGGCCGCTTCGAGCCCCTCGCGGGGGTGGCCGAGCGACTCGCCGCACAGGGCATCGATCCGGCCTCGCTGGCCCACGCCACGGGCCTCTTCAACCTCCCCGCCCTGCTGATCGTCCTCGTCACCACCGCGGTGGTCGCGCTCGGCATCCGGGAGTCCACGAACCTGAATGCGGTGATGGTGGCGATCAAGGTGTCGGTGGTGGTGCTGTTCGTAGTCGTGGGCGTTGGCTACGTGCGCGTTGCGAACTGGCAGCCCTTCATCCCCGAGAACACGGGCGAGTTCGGCCGCTACGGCTTTACCGGGATCGTGCGGGGAGCCGCGGTCGTGTTCTTTGCCTACATGGGCTTCGACTCCGTCTCCACCGCCGCCCAGGAGGCCAAGAACCCCCAGCGCGACCTACCGATCGGGATCATGGGCTCGCTCGGCATCTGCGCGGTCCTTTACATCCTGGTGGCCTTCGTGCTCACGGGGGTCGTGAGCTACAAGGAGCTCAACGTGCCGGATCCCTTCGCGGTGGGAGTCGATGCCATCGGCGTGGCCTGGCTAAGACCTCTTGTGAAGCTCGGGGCCATCGCCGGCCTCAGCTCGGTGATCCTGGTGGGGATGCTCGCCCAGACGCGCATCTGCTACGTGATGGCAAAGGACGGCCTGCTTCCGTCCTGGGTCGCGGAGCTCCATCCGCGCTTCAAGACCCCCCATCTCACCAGCCTCGCCACCGGCCTCGTGATGGGCCTCGCCGCGGCGATCACGCCCATCTCCGAGCTCGGAGAGCTCGCGAGCATGGGCACGCTCTTCATCTTCGCGGTGGTGTGCGGGGGAATTCTGATCCTGCGGCGGACCCGGCCCGACCTGAAGCGACCCTTCCGCACGCCGTGGTCGCCGGTAGTGCCTGGCCTCGGCGTTCTCGCGTGCGTCTACCTCATGTCCGGGCTGCCGGGGCAGACGTGGGGCCGCTTCGGCCTCTGGCTGGCCGCGGGCTCCGTGGTTTACTTCGCCTACAGCCGTCGCCACAGCGGCGTCCAGAGGGCGCTCCGGGCGGGCGTGTGGGTGATCCTTGGGGCCACGACGCTCCCAGGATGCGCCGCGATCAACAGGCTGGATGGGACTTCGCAGGCCAGGGAGCTGCGTGTCTCCGGCGTGCTGGCCGAGGCCGCGATCCTGAAGATCTGGGACACCGGCATGACCGTCAACGACGACCCCGTCGTGGGGTTCCTGCTGGAGGTCCGCCCGCTGGAGGGTGCCGCCTACCAGGCGGAGACGAAGCTGCTGATCTCCCGCCTGAGCGTTTCCCAGGTCCAGCCCGGGACGCTGGTCGCGGTCCGTTACGACCCGCGCATGCCAGCGCGCGTTTCCCTGGATCTGGGCGCGCTGGCCGTCGCCTCCGCCGCGCTACCGGCCCCCACGCCGCCGCCGCGCGCCGCTGACGTGGAGGCCGAGAAGCAGCGGCTGCTCGCCACCGGCGTAGCGGGCAGCGCCACCATCCTGCGGAGCCAGCCGCTGGGACTCTTCGACGCCGACGGGCGACCCGTCTACGATCTCGTGCTTTCTGTCGAGGTGCCTGGCCACGCGCCGGTGCAGGGGCCGGCGCGGGTCGGCGTGCCCAAGGAGCGCGAGCATTGGTTCAAGGTCGGCCAGCGCCTGCCGATCAAGGCCGACGCCAGCCAGCCCTTGCACTTCGCCGTGGACTGGCAGCTGCTGGAATAAGGGTTCGGGACAATGGTGCCAGGAATCCGCGAGGCCGAGGTCGTGCTTCCTTGCTCCGAGCTCGACGAGACGCTGAGCTTCTTCACGCGGCGCCTGGGCTTCAGCATCGCCGCGGTCTTTCCTGCAGACGAGCCCAGGGTCGCCGTGATCGCCGGGCACGGTCTTCGGGTGCGGCTGGAGCGCGGGGGGACGGGTACTCCAGGGGTGCTGCGCCTGCTGTGCGACGACCCCGGCGCGCTCGCGGGCGGCGCCACGTCGCTCGTGGCCCCGAACGGCACGCAGGTCGAGATCGTTCCCTGGGATCCGCCGCTGGCGCTGACTCCGCTGCGACCGGCCTTCGTGCTCACGCGGATGGGACACGAGGCGCAGTGGGGGCTGGGGCGCGCGGGAATGCTGTACCGCGACCTGATCCCCGATCGTCAAGGCGGCCGCTTCATCGCCTCGCACATCCGAATCCCCGAGGGCGGGCCGGTCGCGGACTACGTGCACTTCCACCGGATCCGTTTCCAGATGATCTACTGCTACAAGGGCTGGGCGCGTCTCGCGTACGAGGACCAGGGCCCGCCGTTCCTGTTCCAGGCCGGAGACTCGGTGCTGCAGCCGCCGAGGATTCGGCACCGGGTGCTCGAGAGCTCGCCCGGGCTGGAGGTGATCGAGATCGGCTGTCCCGCCGACCACGAAACTCTCGCCGACCTCGAGCTGACGCTGCCGACACCAGCTTTGCGACCGGATCGGCACTTCGGCGGTCAGCGGTTCGTCCACCACCGGGCCGCCGCGGCCGCCTGGCGCCCGGGGCGGATGCACGGCTTCGAGTCGCGCGATCTCGGAATCGCCGCGGCCACGGACGGGCTCGCATCCGCCCAAGTGTTTCGCTGGCACGGGCCGTGCGGGCCGCAGCCGTGGAGCCATGACGCGGAGCTGCTGTTCGCGTTCGTCCTCGACGGCGCGGCCAGCTTGCGCTGCGATGGGCGCGAGGCGCAACAACTTGGAGCGGGTGACGCCTACGTGATCCCGGCCGGGCCGAGTCACACGCTGGCCGAGTGCTCGGAGGATCTCGAGCTCTTGGAAGTGGCGCTGCCGGGGGCGTTCCACGCCACTGCTCACCGACGGCCCGGAGATTGAAGAACTCGAGCGACGTCTGAGGTCGGACCAATCTCACCAACTCGGGAGACGCTGGAGCGCGGTGCCCGCTTGCCTGGCGCTTGCGGGACGCCAGTTCGCTATCAGCCCGGCGGGCCTGGTGTGAGCGCGCGGATGGCGGCGTCCGCGTCGGGATAGGCCACCAGGATCGAGTCGAGCCGGCCGCGCTCCAGAAGCTCCGCGACCTGGGGCCGGCAGCTGCACAGGACCAGCTTGCCACCCTCGGGGATCAGCTTCAGCAGCCTCACCATCGTACCGAGCCCAGCCGAATCGACGGTGGTGACCTCGCCGAGATCGAGCACGACCGACCGGGCACCGCCGTCGATCCCGGTGGCGACGGCGCGCTGGAGTTCGGGTGCTGTGTGGCCGTCCAGCCAGCGGCCGAGCGGCCTAGCCACGAGCGTCGACCCCGATCGCGTCAGGCGAACGTCCATGGCGGAGCGCCCCCCAGCAGGTCCGGCAGGCCTTCTCACGCAGCATCGGCTGGCCGACCCCGCAGGTGAAGTTCTACTCCCAAAGCGGTCACGGTTCTAGCCTGGCGACCTTGGGGGGTTCGACGAACCCGCCGATGTCGCTCTACGCCATATCGACGTACTCGTAGCCCGCGAGTAGACCGTTCTCGTTGCGGAACATCGAGGGGCCGAACACGGTCCGGCGATCGAGACCACGATCCCATCGGGCCGGCCGTTCCAATGCGGCTTGGCTATACTCGCCGGCCCCATGGCGCGAGACCGCCACGAAGGTGCCGAGCGTCGCGGGACCCTGCTGGTGCTGCTGAGCGCCGCGGCCTACGGGACCATGCCGATCCTGGCCCGCTTCGCCTACGCGGAAGGCGTGCCGGTCGCTGCGCTGCTGGCGTATCGCTTCCTGTTCGCGACGGCGCTCTTCGCGCTGCTGCGGCCCAAGGCGCCCGGTCCTACGCTGCGCCAGCGGCTCGTGCTGTGGGGCCTCGGCGCCGTCTTCGTCGGCAACGCGCTGTGCTACTTCCTGGCGCTCGAACGCGTGCCGGTCTCGGTGATGACGCTGCTGGTCTACACGTATCCCGTGCTGGTGACGCTGATCTCGGCGCTCTTCGGCCTCGACCCGCTGACGCCGCGCAATCTCGCAGCCGCCGCGCTCGCCTTCGGCGGCGCTGCTGTGACCGCAGGCGGCCTCGCCGGAGCAGATGCGCGCGGCGTGGCGCTCGCGCTCTCCACCGCGGTCATCTACTCGCTCTACATGGTGCTCGCCAGCCGCTTCGCGCGCGACGTGCCGTCGGAGCACGCGGCACGCCACGTGGCGCAGGTTGCGCTCGTGGCCTTCGCGTCCTGGGCGGCGGCTCGCGGCGAGCTGCTGCTTCACACGACAGCCTCGGCGTGGGCCGCGCTCCTGACGATCGGTGGCGTCTGCACCGTGCTGGCGTTGCGCGGTCTTCTCGCAGGGCTCGCCCTCGTCGGTCCCGCGCGCGCGGCGGTGCTCAGTTCCTTCGAGATCGTCGTGGCGCTCACCCTCGCGATGGCGTTCCTGGGCGAGCGCCCGGGGCCGCGCGTGTTCCTGGGCGGCACGCTGATCGTGGCAGCCGTCGCGCTGCAGCGGCCGACGCTTCGCTCGTGAGCGACGTTCGGGTGCCCGATCGACGCCAGACGATGACCGTGATGCGGAAGCGGTCGAACTTCTGCACGAGGCCGAGGAGGGCGGCCATGGACGGCGGCTCGCTCCCGTTGTGGTCGCGGACGCGCCAGGAGCTTTTCTACCGGCCGGCGCGTCGCGGTCCTGAAGTCGCTCCAGGCCGAGACGAAGCGTGACCACCTGACGCTCGTGGTCGGCTTCGCCGACGAGTTGCGTCGGATCGCGCCCGCGCGCAGGCAGTAGTGTTCGCGGGTTATCCTTCCGGTGATGACTCGGGCCGAGCGGATTCGATCGAGGCGTGCCCAGTGGACCGGCGGGCGGGTGAAGCTGCACGACGCCGAGGACGCCGACATCGAGTTCTGGCAGGCGCTGGACCCGGCCCTGCGCCTGCTCGCGGTCTGGGAGCTGTCCCTGGAGAGCTATGGAGAAGACACCGCTCAGGCTGCCGGCCGACTTCGTCGATCTGCTTACGGAGCTCGAGCGCTCCGGCGTTCGTTACGTCCTGCTCGGCGGGTACGCCGTCGGGTTTCATGACCGGCCGCGGACCACGAAGGATCTCGATCTGCTGATCGACTCGAGCGCACGCAACATCGAGCGGGCAACGCAAGCCCTTTCCGCCTTTGGTGCGCCGCGATCGGTGCTGGACGCGTTCCGTACGGCGGCAGACGACGAGGTCGTCTGGATGGGGGCGCCGCCGGTCCGGATCGACCTGCTTCGCAGCGCCGACGGCATCGAGTTTCGATCGTGCTATCCGCGACGGCGGCGGGTGCGGATCGGCGCCATCGAGGCGAGTGTCATCGGGCTGGACGATCTCATCGCCAACAAACAGGCAGCAGGTCGGCCTCAGGATCGAGCGGACGTCAAGCGCCTGGTGCGCGTTCGTGCGCGGCAGGTGGGCGCAGGGTCCGTCGCCGAAATCAGGGCAACCAGACGCTCAGGTCGACGCGCCCGACGCTGAGCTCCGCCGATCGGCGAGAGATCGAAGCGTCGGGCCCGGAGGCGCTGAGCGTGGCCTCGGGCTCCATGAAAACCTCCTCTCTAGGACTCCGCCGAAGCAGGCGACGGCGCTCTTACGCTGGCCATCTGCTTCACCTCACCGTGCCACTTCCAAAGCAGGTAGATCGCCGGGTAGACGAGCAGCTCCATGAGGAACGACGTCGCGAGCCCGCCGACCATCGGGGCGGCCACGCGCTTCATGACGTCCGCGCCCGAGCCCGTCGACCACATGATCGGCATCAGCCCCATGAAGGCTGCGGTCACCGTCATCAGCTTGGGCCGCACGCGCTTGACGGCGCCGTGGACGATGGCCTCGTGGAGGTCGGCCTTAGACCGGAGCGCGCCTTTTCTCCGCGCCTCCTCGTACGAGAGATCGAGGAAGAGCAACATGAAGACGCCGGTCTCGGCATCGAGCCCCATCAGGGCGATCATCCCGACCCACGCCGCGATCGAGACGTTGTAGCCGAGCAGGTACATGAGCCAGACGGCGCCCACCACGGAGAAGGGCACGGCCAGCATCACGATCCCCGTCTTCACGGCCGAGCGCGTGTTCATGTAGAGCAGGAAGAAGATCGTGAAGACCGTGATCGGCACGACCAGCTTGAGCCGCTCGCGGACGCGCAGCATGTTCTCGTATTGGCCGCTCCACTCGAGCGAGTAGCCCGACTTCAGGCTGACCGCGGCATCGACCACGGCCTTGGCGCGTTCGACGAAGCCGCCGATGTCGCTCTCCGCCGTATCGACGTACACGTAGCCCGCGAGCAGGCCGTTCTCGTTGCGGATCATCGAGGGGCCGAACACCGTCTTGATCTCCGCGAGCTGGCGCAGCGGAACCTGCACGCCGGATTGCGTCATCACCAGGACGGCCCCTAGACGGTCGAGGTCGTCGCGCAGCTCGCGCGGGTAGCGGACGTTGACCGGGAAGCGGGCCCGGCCCTCGACCGTGGTCGTGACGTTCTCGCCGCCGACGGCCGACATGATCACGTCTTGTGCCTGCGCGACCGAGAGGCCGTAGCGCGCCAGCTCCTCGCGCTTCAGGTCGAAGTCCACGAAGTAGCCGCCAGCGGCGCGCTCGGCGAAGACGCTGCGCGTGCCGGGGACGCCGCGCAGCGCCGTCTCGACGCGCTGGCCCACCTCCTCGATCTCCTTGAGGTCGGGGCCGAAGATCTTGACGCCGATCGGGGTCCGGATGCCGGTCGAGAGCATGTCGATGCGGTTCTTGATCGGCATGGTCCAGGCGTTCGTGGTGCCCGGGATCTGCAGGGCTTGGTCCATCTCGGCGACGAGCTCCTCCCTGGAGATCCGGTCCGGCCAGACGCGGCGCAACGCCGATTTCAGCCACTCCGGCACCCAGGACAAAGACGAATGGAAGCGCTGTTTGCTTCGCCACTCCTCGGGTGGCCGGAGCACCACCGTCGTCTCCATCATCGAGAACGGCGCGGGATCGGTGGATGTCTCCGCGCGGCCCGCCTTGCCGAACACGCTCACGACTTCGGGGAACGAGCGGAGGATGCGGTCCTGCACCTGGAGCAGTCGGCTCGCTTCGGTCACCGAGATCCCCGGCAGCGTCGTGGGCATGTAGAGCAGCGATCCCTCGTTCAGCGGCGGCATGAACTCGTGACCGAGCCGCAGGTACACGGGCACGGTGCTGAGCACGACCAGCGCCGCCCCCGCGATCGTGGCCTTGGGCCAGCGCAGCACGAACCGGCACGCCGGCTCGTAGACCGCGAACAGCACCCGGCTGATCGGGTGGCGCTCCTCCTGGTAATAGGTCCCGACAGTGGCCTGGTTGAAGAGCCACGCGATCCAGCGCGGTCGGAAAGAGACGAAGTCCATCCGGGTGAAGAGCATCCGAAGCGCCGGGTCGAGCGTGAGCGCGAGCAGCGCGGCGATGAACATCGCGAGGTTCTTCGTCCACGCGAGCGGCTTGAATAGTCGCCCTTCCTGGTCCACCAGCGCGAAGATCGGCAGGAACGCGACGGCGATCACGAGCAGCGAGAAGAAAACCGACGGACCGACCTCGAGCAACGCCTCGAGGCGTACCGCGTGGAAGTCGCCCTTGCGACCGCCGTGGTGCCATAGCTCGAGCTTCTTGTACGCGTTCTCGACCTCGACGATCGCGCCGTCCACCAGCACGCCGATCGAGATCGCGATCCCGGCGAGCGACATGACGTTGGAGGAGATGCCGAGGAACGTCATCGGGATGAAGGCCAGCAGGACCGATACCGGGATCGTGATGATCGGTACGATCGCCGAGGGGATGTGCCACAAGAACACCAGGATCACCAAAGAGACGATGCCGATCTCGAGCAGCAGCTCGTGCTTCAAGTTGTCGATCGAACGCTGGATCAGGTCGGAGCGGTCGTAGGTCGTCACGACGCGCACACCCTTTGGGAGCGAAGGCGTGACCTCGAGGAGGCGTTGCTTGACACGGCGGATCACCTCGCGGGCGTTCTCGCCGTGCCGCATCACGATGATGCCGCCGACGGTGTCGCCGAGGCCGTCGAGGTCCGAGACGCCGCGCCGCATCTCGGGGCCGAGGCTGACTTGCCCCACGTCGCGGATCAGCACCGGCGTGCCGCGCTCGTCGGTCTTGAGCACGACCTTCTCGAGGTCGCCGATCGACTGGACGTAGCCGCGGCCGCGGACCATGTACTCCTTGCCGCCGAACTCGAGCAAGCGTCCGCCGACTTCCTGGTTGCTCTCGCGCACGGCCTTGGTCACGTCCATCACGCCGAGGCCGTACGCCTTCAGCCGGTTGGGGTCGATGGTGACCTGGTACTGCTGGACGAATCCGCCGATCGAGGCCACCTCTGCGACGCCCGGCACGGACTGGAGGCGGTAGCGCAGGTTCCAATCCTGGAACGTTCGAAGATCCATGAGGGTGTGCGTCCTGGTCTCGTCGATCAGGGCGTACTGGAACACCCAGCCGACTCCGGTCGCGTCCGGCCCCAGCTCGGTCTTCACGCCGGCCGGGAGCAGCGGCTGGATCTTCGACAGGTACTCGAGCACACGGCTCCTTGCCCAGTAGATGTCGGTGCCGTCCTGGAAGATCACGTACACGTAGCTGAAGCCGAAGTCGGAGAAACCGCGCACGACCTTGATCTTCGGCGCGCCGAGCAGGGCGCTGACGATCGGGTACGTGACCTGGTCCTCCATGATGTCGGGGCTTCTGTCCCAACGCGAGTAGATGATGACCTGCGTGTCCGAGAGGTCGGGGATCGCGTCGACTGGGATGTGATCGACGGTGTAGATGCCGTAGGCAACCGCCACCGCCGTGGCGAGCAGGACCAGCAATCGGTTCTCGGCAGAGAAGCGGATGATGGCTTTGATCACGAGCGCGCCTTCAGTGCCGGTGCTCGGGCGGTTTGGCGGACGGCGCGCCGGGGCTCGGTGTCATCCCGGCGATGGCGGCCTTCAGGCTCGATTCGGAGTCGAGCAGGAAGTTCGCGGAGGTCACCACCAAGTCGCCCGCGCCGACGCCGGAGAGGACCTGGAACCCGTCCGGGAGCTTGGCGCCCAGTCGAACCTCGCGCGGCTCGAAGCGGCCCTCGCCGCGGTCGAGGAAGACGAGCTTGCGGTCGCCGGCGTCGATCACGGCGCTCTGCGGCAGCAGTAGCCCCTCGCCCAGGTCGGGCTTCAGGTACACGTCCGCGAACATGCCGGGCTTCAGCAGCTCGCCTGCGTTGCCGACCTCGACTCGGACTTTGATCGTGCGCGTCTTTTCCTCGACCATCGGATCGACGTACGTGACTGGCCCGCGCCAGGTTTCGCTGGGGAGAGACGGGACCTTCAGCTCGGCCTGCATGCCGAGGCGCACCGACGGCATGTCGGACTCGTACACGTCCGCCAGCACCCAGAGCCGCGACAGGTCGGCGATGTCGAAGAGTGTGTCGGACGGCGTCACGCGCATGCCGTGGAACGCGGTCTTGGCCAAGACGTACCCGCTCAAGCCTGCGTGGAGGTCGAGCGTTCTCTGCGCCTGCCCGGTCCTCTGGAGCCGCTCGATGTCCTCTTGCTTGATGTCCCAGAACAAGAGCCGCTGGCGCGTCGCCTCCAGCAAATCGGCTCCGCCCTGCGCCACTGAGGGAAGCCCGCTCGCCTTGAGACGCTCTTGCGCGCGATACGCGAGCAGGTACTCCTGCTGCGTCGCGACCAGCTCGGGGCTGTAGAGCGCCAACAGTTGGTCGCCGGCCTTGACGTACTTGCCCGTGAAGTCGACGTACAGATGCTCCACGTAGGCCTCGTACTTGGTGTGGACGTGGTGCAGCCGCCGTTCGTCCACCGCCACGCGTCCGACGGTGCGAATGACGTGCTCGAGCCGTACCCGGCGCACGGGCTGACTGCGCACGCCCAGGAGCTGGCGCCTCTCTGCCGAGATCTGCACCGCGCTCCTGCCAGGCACACCCGTCGCTCCCTGCGTCTCGTCCTGGTAGACGGGGATGAAATCCATCCCCATCGCGTCTTTCGCTGGTTTGTCGGAACGGATGCTCGGATCCATCGGCGAGCGGTAGAAGGCGATCTTTCGTTCTCCCTTGGCAGTGCCGACGTCGGCTCCGGCGCGGGCCACGAGCTTCATGCCGCAGATGGGGCAATTGCCCGGCTTGTCGGAGACGTACGAAGGATGCATCGGGCAGTGGTATTGCACCTTCACCGCCGCTGCGCTCTCCGCGGCTTGGCGGTCGCGACGGCAGCCCAGCCCGACGAGGCCGGTGGCGGCCAGAAAGATCGCCCCCACAACGACGAACTTCATGCGTTCCTCCATCGCAGCCTCCTCAGCGTCCCATCGATCCCATGGCGCCCGGCGT
Organism: uncultured Acidobacteriota bacterium; assembly: GCA_964442185.1. Taxonomy (GTDB): domain Bacteria; phylum Acidobacteriota; class Vicinamibacteria; order Fen-336; family Fen-336; genus CADEEV01. Next base: position 8,943 of record CAYTWT010000176.1, on the reverse strand, counting down.
AGCCGCACCCGGGGCGGCGGCGCCTGCGCCCACCGCGGCGCTTGCGCCGCTCATGCCGCCGAAGCCGCGGCCTGCCACTCCCGCCGGCATGGCACCGGAGGTAGCATCCAAGCTGGCCTCCTCGACGCTGGCCCGCGTCTTTGCATGCGCCGCCACGATCTGGAGTTGCGTCGCGCGGTCTCCGTAGAGGGTCGCGAGCGACTCCAACACCGCCAGAAACGGCACCTTGCCCGCCTGGTAGTTCGCGATCGCCGCCTCGACCGACATCTGGTCCTGCGGGACGATCCCCTTCTCGTACAACGTCACGAGCGACTCGGCCGAGCGCAGTTGCGCGAGCCGCTCCTCGGTGCGGAAGCGAAGCTGCAGACGGATCGACTCCAACTGCTGCTCCGCCGCCCGCAGCCGCGCAAGGGCCTCGGCGAGAGCGGCTTCGCGCCGCTTCCTGTAGATCGGCAGCGTGATGGAGGCGCCGGCCTGCCACATCGGGTCGAGCGCGCCGCGGTTCATGTAGCCGCCCTGCACCGTGAAGTCCGGCTTGAAGTCCTTGCGTGCGAGAGCCACCGCCAGTCGCTCGCGCTCGATCACCGCGGCAGCGGCGCGCAGCTCCGGGCTTCTCTCGACGGCCCGGGCCAGCGCGGTGTCCTTGCCCTCGCCAAACGGATCGAGCTCCAGTCGTGCCGGCGTATCGAGTGGCGCTTCGCCGGAACGGGCGGCCAGGCGATTCAGCTCGGCGAGGCGGATCTCGGCCAGCAGCCCCTGCTCCGTGCGGAGCTGCTCGATTCGCGTGAGCTCGATCTGGGCCCGCAGCACGTCCTGCTGCGCGCCTTGGCCGACGGAGTAGCGCGCCCGCGCGACGCCCTCGATCTCGCGCCAGACGTCCTCCTGCTCCGCGACCAGGCCCTGCAGCTGGCGGGAGAGTAGAAGGTCGGCATAGCCGCGCCGCAGTTGCGCCTCGAGCGACAAGAGGGTGCGTTGGAGCTGCGGCTCTGCCGCATCGGCCTCGCGCTCCGCGAGGTGGCCGCGCAGGCTTCGCTTGCCGGGCCAGGGCAGTTCCTGGCTCCACATCAGGGCGAGCGTCGTCATCGGCATCGCGCCGAGCGACGGGGTCCAGCCATCATTGGTGTAGGTCGCCTGCAGCATCGGGTCGGGCAGCGCCCGCGCCTGCGCCGGCCGTTGGCGCGCGGCAAGAACGGCGGCCCGCGACGCCACGACGTCGGGGTTCTTGTCGAGGGCTTCCTGGACGAGCGCAGCGAGCACGGGATCGTCTGGTGCCGCGGCCTGCGCGGCCGAACGCCCCGCGGCGAGAGCCAGGGCCAGCGTGAGACACAGGGAATTTCGCTTCATCGAACACCTCTGCCGATCGGAACTCTCGAGAAAGGTCGCTGACGACGGCGACCAGGCCGATAGCGACGAGGCGGTCAGGCCTCGTCGTGGCGGAGGATCAGATCCGGAGGACGGGCGAAGCGGCGGAGTGCGGGAAGCGGGTCGCGACTGAGGGGACGAGCGCCACCGGCGCCTGCGGCGCCCTGTCTGAGAGCAGCGAGTGGGCGCTCGGGGCTGCGCTTCCCGACGGCGTCACCGACGATGAAGGCGATTCGGTCGAGCCGTCGCAGCAACCGGGAAGCGAAGCGGCGAAGCCGGCAGAGGGCGGACAACAGCCGTGATCCGTGGCCGCGGGCATCGTGAGGCAGAGCAGGCCGAGAAACGCCGACGCGATCAGGGCGCAGGCGCCAGCGCATGCGGCGAAGCGACGCAGCTTCAGACCCACCAGCCGATGAAACCACGACCCGGCAGGTGTAGTCAACCGTGCGTGGAGACATCATTTGACCGAAGCCCCGTCGCAGGCTCACGGCGTCAACGTTGCGGCGTGACGATAACCGGGGCGCGACGCCCCGCAGACTCGCGGCGCATCTGGTCGGCGATGCGCGTGGCGGTGTCCAGGAAATCGGTCGTCCCGCCCTCGCGAATCGCTGCGGCGACCGCGGCTTCCAGCCCGAGCAGGACCTTCAAGAGGTCCGCGTCGTCGGGCGTCACGAGCTTGCCGGCTTCGTCCTTGGCTTCGAACAGGCTGCGCAGCTCGGGGACGAGACCCTGCGCGCGCAGGTTCTCGGCGGCGTGGTCGTAAAGGATGCCGTGGCCGCGCGTCTCCAGGGTCTTTCGCAAGGCGCCTACGGCGTCGATCAGCAGCCGGTCGCTCAGCTCGCGGTGCCGTCCGCGGATCGCGTCGAGGCCGACCAGAGCGATCGTGAACAGGTGGCCCTGGGTCTCGGAGAAACCCTGAACATAGGGCGCGATCCGGCGCATGTCCCGCACGCGTTCGGTCTCGCGTCCCGCCCACGCCGGAGCGTGCGCGCCGGTGAGGTAGCCGCAGTCGGCGGGGCAATCGATCTCGATCAGGCGCTTGCTGCCGCAACACTGCGCACAGATCGCCTCGCCCTTGGCAGGACACGCGCGCTTGCCCTTGCGCTCGCGGCACAGCGGGCAGGCCACCCCTCAGCCCTTGGGGGCGAGCTGCGTCGCGATCTCGTGCGCCTTCGGCCGCGCCGCGGGGCTCGCGTCGAGGCAGCGCGGCACCAGCGCGTCGAATGGCGCGGGGAGCGTCGCGGTCGCTCCAGGCTCGGGCGGCGCCCCGGTGAGGAGCTGGAAGAGCAGCGCGCCCCACGCGTAGACGTCGCCAGCGGCGTCCAGCTTCGCCTCGGGTGCGCGGTAGGCGCTCACCGCGACGAGCACCGGGTGCAAGCGTCCTAGCCCCAAGTCGGTGAGTTTCAAGGCGCCGCCCGCGGAGACGACATTGGAGGGCTGCAGCGAACCATGCGCTACGCCCTTCTCATGGAGGAAAGCGAGCACGGAAGCGAGCACGCGGCCGATGCTCTGCGCCTGAGCGAGCGGGACCTTCTGGCCCGCCGGGAAGGCGCTCGCCAGCGATTTGCCCTGGAGCAGCTCGGTGACGACGGTTCGCTGGCCCGAGACGTCGAGCGCCCCCAGGACGCGGGCCAGGTTCGGGTGCTGGAGCGGCGCAGCGGCCTTCAAGTCCCCCATCAGCGCGGCCAGGTGCGGCGCCGCGGCGGCCGGCAACACGCGCATCGCGACCGGCTTCGCGGCGGCGGCCGAGTCCTCGCCGCGGTGGACGGCACCCAGCGGACCGCGGCCGATTTCCTCCTTCAACACGAACCGCGCGGGCTTGGCGGGAGCGGCCGGCTTCGCGCTGGCAGCGGTGGCGACCGCGGCCCCGCGCTGCGTGGCGGCCCCGGCGGGCATGCTCGGCGCTGCCGAAGCGCCCAGGGCGCTCGCCCCCGGCTTCTGGAGCGTCTCGGCAGGGACCGCAGTCGGCCGCCCGAGCGTAGGCGGCTCGAGCTGGATCTCGCTGGCCGCGACCCGGATCGAATCGCTCAGCGAACGGTCCTTCAGGTACGCCTGCAGCGCCATCGCCATGTCGTAGGCCGTTTGATAGCGGTCGCCGACGTCCTTCGCGAGCGCCCGCTTCAGCACCGGCACGAGCGGCGCATAGTGCGCCCCGCCCGGGAACGCCTGGTAGTCCGGCTCCTCGTGCGTAATGCGCTGGAAAGTCGCGACGACATTGTCGGCGGCGAAAGGCCGGCGGCCAGCGAGCAGCTGGTAGAAGACGCAGCCGACGCTGAAGATGTCGCTACGCGAGTCGATCTTGGCGCCCTTGACCTGCTCGGGAGACATGTAGTCGGCGGTTCCCACCACGCTGCCGGTTTCGGTCATCGACGTTGACAGCAGCCGCGCCACCCCGAAGTCCATCAGTTTGGCCGTGCCGTCCTTGGTGACAAAGATGTTGGCGGGCTTGATGTCGCGGTGCACGATGCCGGCCTCGTGGGCGTGGCTCAAGCCGGCCAGCACCTGGATCAGGATCGTAACCCGGCGCTCCAGGCTCGGCGGCGGCGTGCGGCGCAACATCGCCAGCAGGTCTTCGCCGGTGAGCAGCTCCATCGCGATGAACGGCGAGCCGTCGCTCGAGTATCCGAGGTCGTGGACGGTGACGATGTTCGGGTGCGCCAGTTTGGCGACGGCCTTGGCCTCGCGTTCGAATCGGAGTTTGAGATCGGGTTCGTTCGCGATCGCCGCGGCCATCACCTTGATCGCGACCTCGCGCTCGAGCACGGTGTCGCGCGCGGCGTAGACCATTCCCATCGCGCCGCGCCCGAGCGGACGCAGCACCTGGTACTTGCCGATTCGGCCCGCTGGCTGCACGGGCGATCCGGCGGCCCCCGCCGCCTGCGCTGCGCCGGCCACGCTACCCGCGGCGTCGAGCGCCTTGACGCGGCCGACCACGTCCCGATACGCGAAGTCCTCCGAGAGGATCTTCTTGTAGATGTCGACCGCCGCCGGCCGCGCGTTTGCCGCTTCGTGGGCGCGCGCCAGCCAGTAGTAGAGGCTCAGGCTCTCCGCGGCGACCGGCTTCGCGGCCAGCACTTTCTGCAGGCGCTCGACCGCGAGGCTGTTCATGCCGGCGTTCAAGAACAGTTCAGCGAGACGTTCCGTCGCGGGAAGGTAGTTCTCGTCCCCAGGCGCGACTCGTTGCAGCAACGCGATCGCTTGCTGACCCTGCCCGGCGTCGGCCGCCGTGATTCCGCTCTTGTAGGTGAGGCCGGCCTTCTCGTAGAGCTCGGCCGCCTTGGCGCCGTTCTTCGAATCCTCATACAGCTTCGCGGCAGTCTCGTACTCGCCGCTGCGCTCGTAGCAGGCCGCCGCCTTGTCCTTCAATCCGGCGCGCAGGTACACCGATCCGGCAGCGCTGAAGCTGTCTCCGGCTTCATAGGCGCCCCCGGCTTCCTTCAGCATCCCAATCTGTTCGAACAGCTCGGCCGAACGCTGGTAGTCCTGGCCGTCCTGGAAGGCCGCCGCGGCCTCGGCGATCTTGCCCGCCTTGAAGGCGACCTCGCCGCGATAGTTGGACGCCCGCACCGGATCGCCGCCCTTCTCGAACGCGGCGGCGGCCCCGGCCAGGTCCCCGGCGCGCAACAAGTACTCGGCGGCTTTGTCGAACTGGCCGAGCCCCGCCGAAACCCGCGCGGCGTCCTTGAAGAACTCGCCGCGAAGGTAGATCTCGCGCGCCTTCTCCGTTTCGCCCGCCTTCTCGTAGAGCTGTCCGGCCTTCTGGGCGTTCTTCATCTCGGACGCCGGCGGCGCGCCCGAGTACGTGGTGGAAAACGTGACGTTCTCCATGAAGTGCTTCTCGTAGCACTCCGCCGCCTTCAAGAAATCGCCCTTCTTCTCGAAGGCGTCGCCGGCCCGGATCGGGTAGCCGCTCTTCACGAACAGCGCGGCGGCTTTGTCCCATTGTTGGGCGAGCGCATACAGGCGCGCGGCCTCGAGGTTGTTGCCCTTCTCTTCGAAGAGCGGCGCCGCCTTGCCCGCCTTGCCGGCGCTGACGTAGACCTCGGCGGCCTTCTTGTAGTCACCGCCCTTCAAGAAGAGCTCGGCGGCTCGTTCCTGCTTCCCCGACATCTTCTCGAGCAGGAAAGCCGCCGGCATGAACTCGTCGCCCTTCAGGTAGGCGTCGACCGCCTGCTGCGCCATACCCGCGTCTTCGAAGATCTTGCCAGCGCCCATGAAGTTACCGAACTTCATCTCGGCGGCCGCGGCTTTTTCGAGCTTGCCGGCCCGATAGCTCGGACCCAGCAAGCGCGACGCGACGTCGTCGGCGGTCAGGTTCGGAACGCGGATCTTCAGCCGCGGGGCGAGCTGCGTCCAGGCAACGTACAGGACGACGGCGCCGACCACCCAGGGGACGATTGGGCTTCCTAGTATCTCCATCTGACGGCCGGGGAGGGGCCTCCTGGTTTCGGGAGCGCTCGACGCGGGGGATTATACTCCTCGTGTGGGGCGCAGCTTCCGCGCGACCCCCGAGGCGCATGAACCAAGGTCGCGATGAGGATCCGGCTTTCACCTCCGAGGACCTCTTCGGCGACCTCGTCGACTCCAAAGAGCCGGCGCAGCAACGCCCTAGCCCCGGCGCGCGAGCAAAGCGCTCCCATGCCGGCCCGATCAAGGTCAAGGTCAGCGAGCCGGGAGTGCGCGCACGCGGCGAAGCGTCGACACAGGACCTGTCGGGATTGGTCGATGCTTTCGACGAGGCTTCCGCGTCAAGACCCGCGCCGCGCTTGCGCACGCCCACGCCGGTGGCGATCGAGCCGCTACCGGATCTCCCCGAGCTCAAGGAGTCCGAGCGGTTGTCGCGCGACGAAGCGCGCTCGGACTTCCTCAAGCTCACCAGCAAGCTGCCGCGTGCGAGGCCCGACGCGAGCCACGGAACAGAGCTGGAGGTGGACCTGGCTGGCGTCGCGGAGGACGCCATCCAAGCAGCGACCCCGCAGGGCGTGAAGGGAGCCGACGCGGTGCTGCCGCTTCCGGACGAGCCGCCGGGCCTCGCTTATGGTCCGTACCGGCTGATCGAGAAGATCGCGACCGGCGGCATGGCCGAGGTCTTCAAAGCCCAGCGCTCGGGCGTCGCCGGCTTCGAGAAGGTCGTGGCCGTGAAGCGGATCCTGCCCCACCTCTCCTACAACAACGAGTTCGTGGAGATGTTCGTGGCCGAAGCCAAGCTGGTGGCGGGCCTGCATCACCCCAACATCGTCGCGATCTTCGACCTGGGGAAGATCGGCTCGAGCTACTACATCGCGATGGAGTACGTGAACGGGGTCGACCTGCGCTCGATCCTGCGCAAGCTCCGCGAGCGCACGCTGCGCATGCCGATCGACCTCGCGATCCACCTGGTCAGCTCGGTCGCGGCCGGGCTCGACCACGCGCACCAGAGCAAAGATGACGAGGGGCGGCCTCTGAAAATCGTGCATCGCGACGTCTCGCCTCAGAACATTTTGATCTCGTGGGACGGCGCCGTGAAGCTGACCGACTTCGGTATCGCCAAGGCCGCCACCAAAGCGTCCACCACCGAAAAGGGCGCCCTGCGCGGCAAGCTCATGTACATGAGCCCGGAGCAGGCGTCGTCGCGGCCGGTGGACCATCGCTCCGACGTGTTCGCCCTCGGGATCGTGCTCTACGAGCTGGTCACCGACCAGCGGCCGTTCTTCGGCTCGACCGACATGAGCCTGCTCGACAAAGTGCGCCGCGGCACGGTGGCGCCGCCCTCCTCGCTCCACGCCGACATCCCAGCTCACCTAGAGAAGCTGGTGATGAAGGCGCTCGAGCGCGAGCCGCAGGATCGCCATCGCGACGCAGGCGCTATGCACCACGAGCTGGAGCAGATGCTCCAGGAAGCGAAGGAGCCGGTGGGGGCTCGAGACCTGTCGCGCTTCGTACGCATCCTGTTCGACCGCAACGAGCGGGCCGATGACACGCGCGGGATGCCGGCCTCGGATTCCTCGGAGCCGGAGCTCGAGGTCGACCTCGGCATCCTCGACGACCCCGGCCCGGCAGAGCCGATGCGGATCCTGAGCGACACGATGCCCGCCGAGCGGCTGCTGAAGCGGTTTCAATGAAGACCCTGGAGTAAGCTCAGCGGTCGATGGCCTGGTTCCGCCGCGAACAGGAGCCGCTCGCCGCCGGCGAGCAGGAAAGCCGGATCCCGGAAGGCCTGTGGATCAAGTGCAGCGCCTGCAAGGAAACCATCTACCGGAAGGAGGTCGTCCAGAACCTCTCGGTGTGCCCGAAGTGCGGCTTCCACTTCAGGCTCTCGGCCCGTGAGCGGCTGGAGTTGCTGTTCGACGGCGAGTACGAAGAGTTCGACTCCAGGCTCACGAGCGCCGACCCGCTCAGCTTCACCGACACCAAGCCTTACGCCAGGCGCCTCAAGGAGGGCCGCGCCAAGACCGCTTCGGCCGACGCGTTGATCTCGGCCGTCGGGACGATCGAGGGCATCAAGACCGTCGTCGGGGCCATGGAGTACGGCTTCATCGGCGGCTCGATGGGTGTCGTGGTCGGAGAAAAGGTCACGCGCTGCATCGAGCGAGCGATCGCCGAGCGGCTGCCGCTGGTCGTGATCTCCTGCTCCGGAGGGGCGCGGATGATGGAGGGCGTGCTGTCGCTGATGCAGATGGCGAAGATCTCCGCCGCTCTGGCGCGTCTCGACGCGGCCAAGCTGCCGTTCTTGAGCCTGCTCACGGATCCGACCACCGGTGGCGTAACGGCGTCTTTCGCGATGCTCGGCGACCTGAACGTGGCTGAGCCCGGCGCGCTGATCGGCTTCGCCGGGCCGCGCGTCATCGAGCAGACGATCCGCCAGAAACTGCCCGAAGGCTTCCAGCGTTCCGAGTTCCTGGTCGAGCACGGCATGCTCGACCTGGTGGTCGACCGCCGCGAGCTGAAGGCCACGGTAGCGCGCTGCTTGCGCTTCTTGTTGGCCTAGGCCCGAGAGGAGGCCGCCACGGCATCGCCCGACGCGAACCTGAGCACCACGCCGGCTCGGGTCACCTCGGACAGCTTCATGCCGTTGCGCCGCGATCCTGCCCTGGTCGACGCGGGCACCGAGGGCGAGCGGCTGGTCGCGCGCGTCCGGCTCGGGCTCTTGTGCCTGCTGCTGCTAGTGCAGGCCGTGCCCAGCGCGGATCCGGTCGACAACCTGGTCGGCTTCTCGATGAACGTGGTGTCGATGGGGCTGGCCGTGGTCATCTACTTTCTGGCCACGTATCGCTACAAACCCTGGCTGGGCTTCGCCTCGAGCGGCCTGGACGTCACGCTGGTGAGCCTGACGCTGGTCTCGTTCGTCGTGCTCGGCCGGTCGGAGACGGCTCTCAACAGCAAGGTCGTGTTCGACTGCTATTTCCTGGCGATGGGCTGCGCCAGCCTGCGCTACGACTGGCGCGTGTGCGCCTTGACCGGGATGCTCGCGATCGGCGAGTACGGGGCGATCGTGGGCTACGCCTGGCGCCACTACGACGAGATGGGGCTCTTGCTTCCCTACTCGAGGTTCGGCTGGAACATCCAGTTGGGGCGCCTGATCGTGCTGTTCGCGGCCGCGCT
>CAYTWT010000175.1:0-15420 GCA_964442185.1 uncultured Acidobacteriota bacterium | reverse complement strand
CAGGAAGTCGGGCCGATCGGATCGGAGCAATTCCTCGGCGATCGCCCCGTAGCTGCGCGTGGCGGCCACGACGGTCGCGAAATGCGCCACGGGGTCGTCATAGAATCGGCCGCCCGCTTTTGCCAGAGCGGCGCGCGCCGTGTGCACGCGCTCGCGGGACACGGGAATACGCTCGCGCAGATCCTCGTCGCCGATCTGGTCCGCGCGGGCGAGCAAGGGCAACAGGCGCGCGCGCGCTGCGGGGGGCGAGATCGCCGCCGGATCGAGCTCGCTCCCGGCCCGGATCAGTTGCGGCGCGACGCGATCCGAGACGATGGTGCCGCGGATCGTCTCCGCTGGCCACGTGGCCCACCACCCAACGACGGCTGCCGATCGCCCCGCACGCGAGAACAGGTTCCACAGCGCGGGCGCGCGACGGCTCGTGGCCGCGACCTGCGCCTGGCCGCCGCCCGGCAGGTCCACGACGAAATCCAGGATGCCGTGCTCCTCCGGCGGCCGGCCGGTCGCGATGGTGGTCCACAGAATCGGTGACACGAGTGGTGGTTCGGCCCTCAGGATCCCCGTGCGGCCCTCCGCCCGAAGCTTCGCGAAAGCAGGGAGTTGCCCCTGCGCCACCAGCGGGTCGATCGTGAGCCAGTCGCCGGCATCAATGCCGATCAGCAGGACCCTCGGGGCGCTTCCCGCAGGCCGCGGTTCAGAGCCTCGGCAGGCGAGGCACGCGCTCACGCACCCTAGAACGGCAGCGAGACGTAGGGCGAAGACGCTCGACGCCATCCAGAGTCGATGATAGCGCACGCCTCCGCGCTGTGATAGTTGAGCCACTGTCACACGTCCGCTGGGGCGATCCGAGCATCCTTCGTAAAGTGCGCCCAATTTACACAGCCAAGGAGTCCTCGACGCCGAGTGTGCTCGGGAGAACTGGTTCTGGGGGTGCGGTCCTGGCCGATCTCGGCCGGCGCCAGATGGCTGCGGCCCTGGCGGTAGGCCGCCATTCGCAGGCGGTCGCGGCTGCGCCATGAACCGGAGCTTGCGCTGCAGGAGGCCGAAGCGCTCCTGAGCCTGCTCCGGTTTGGTGAAGCGCTCGTGATCGCGAACGCCGCCCTTGCGCGCGGGGTCGATCCCGAAACGCTGGCGCGCCTGCGGGTGGTGCGGGCCCAGGCCTTGTTCATGACTGGACGCGCAACCACCGCCTGGACCGAAGTCCGGCGCGCGGCCGCGGTTGCCACGACGGACCTCTCTCGCGGCCACGTGGCGGAGACCGAGGCCCTGCTCGCCTGGCGGGAGCAGCGCCTTGACGAGGCGCGCCAGCATGCCGGGCAAGCTTGGGATTGTTACCAGGCCTGCGCCTCGACCGAGGGGCTGGGCCGCGTTCTCGAGAAGGAGGCCGGGATTCTGCGCAACGCCGGGCGCTTCGAGGAGGCGGTCGCGGCGCAAGCTCACCGCCCCGAGATCGCGTCGGCCACAACCCGCCTCGATCTCATGGCCGAGGCGCGCATGGATCGCGGCGACCTCTTCCAGCTCTTGGGCCGCTGGGTCGAGGCGCGCCGGGATTTCGATGGTGCGATCAGCCGGTTCCACGAGTTGGGTGACGCGCGGGAGCAGGCGCAGGCGCTCCCCAAGCACGCAATGCTGGATCTCGCGTGCGGCCAGTTCGAGGCCGTGCGGGCGGTGCTGAGCCTGGCGCGCGCCTGGAGCGAGGAGGCTTCGTCACCGTGGCTCGTGGCCGAGCACGCACTGCTCGCATCCGACCTGGAACTCGCGTCGGGCAGACCCGATGCGGCCGAAGCCGCAGCCGTCGAGGCCGTTTCGCTCTTCGGCCTGGTGCGCTCTCTCGACGGCGAGTGCCGAGCGCGCGTCCGGCGCTCGCACGCGCTGCTGAGCCTGGGGCTTCCCAACGAGGCGCTGCGCGAGGCCCAGCGCGCTGTCGGCGCCGCCCCGGCCTCCTGACGTCCGAGGGGTCGCCGTGCGCCGATGCACGACGCCGGGCGAGAGATCGGGCCAACCCCGCCTGACACATGACACGCGATCTCTAAACGCTTTGGCCGCCGGCGTCGTTGACAGCCGCGCGGGCGCGGTGCTAGCGTCCCCTCGCAGGTTCCAGGAACATGACGAAAGCCGTCTCGCCGCGCGGCCCCGGGGCCGCCCCCGCCGATCCCGTTCTCGCCCGGATCCGGATTCCGTTCGTCCAGCGCGCGAGCCTGGTGTGCCGCGGCCGGGACGAGGCCGCGTTCCTCGTGGATCTGGGCCTGGCCGGCGTCTTCGTCGAGCGCGCCGAGTTGCTCGAATCGGGTGAGGCCGTGTCGATCCGCTTCCGGCTTCCGGGCAACGAGATCGAGATCGCGGCCGAATGCGAGGTGGCCTGGCGCCATGGCGCGGGCGCACTGCCCCCCACGCTGCCCGCGGGCGTCGGCCTTCGCTTCGTGTCGCTCAAGGGCGCCGACCGCGAACGGCTTGCCGAATACCTGGCTGAATACTGCCGGCGTCACACCAAGGCCCGGCGTTTCGCCCGCCCCTGGCCGCTGCCGGGCGGGGAGGGAGAGGACGCATGAAGACGATCGGCGCCGTCGTGGCCGGGCGCGAGGTCTACCACCTGCGCTCCGACCACACGATTCGCGAGGCCTCGCGCTACATGACGGAGAAGCGCGTCGGAGCGGTCGCGGTGCTCGAAGGCACGCGTCTCGCCGGCATCCTCTCCGAGCGCGACGTGATGAGCCGTGTGGTGGCGAAGGGACTCGATCCGGACACGCTCGAGGTGGGCGCAGTGATGACGAAGGAGCTGGTGGTGGCCGAGGGCGGGGAATCGCACGACGACGGCCTTCGCAAGATGAAGCAGGCGGGTTGCCGGCATCTGCCGGTGGTCGTGGCCGGAGAGCTCGTGGGCATGGTCTCGCAGCGCGACCTGCTGCAGGTCGATCTCTCGGAGAAGGACGAAGAGATCCGCTGGCTGAACGCCTACATCCACTACACGCCGCCGGGCCCGGAGGGCACGTCGTAGCGCGGGTTCGCGTCGTCCTGGTAAGGCCCGAGACGGCGGCCAACGTGGGGGCGGTGGCTCGCGTGATCCGGAACACTGGCCTCTCTGGTCTCGATCTCGTGGCGCCCGGCGACTGGCGCACGCTCGAAGCCTGGCGCACGGCCTGGGGCGCGCAGGCGGTCCTCGAGTCGGCGCGCGTCTTTCCGGATCTCGAAGCGGCTCTCGCGGGAGCGACCTACGTCACCTGTCTTTCGGGTCGGCGCGACGCCGGCGTCGCCTCGATCGACGTGCGCGAGATGGCCGGGGAGATCGCGGGCCTTGGCCCCGAGGACGAGGCGGCCCTGGTCTTCGGACCCGAGGCGTCGGGCCTGACGCTCGCGGAACTCTCAGGCTGCGGCCGCCGCGTCCGCATCCCGAGCCACCCGCAACAACCGTCGCTCAATCTCTCGCACGCGGTGATGGTGACGGGATACGAGGTGCTTCGCGCCGAACGTCGGCCCGTCGCCGGGACGCGTCGCGCGTCGTTTGGGGAAAAAGAAGCCCTGCTCGCGCTCTTGCGCGAAGGCCTGGTCGCGGTCGGAGCGCTGCCGCGCAAGGATACCGACCGCTACTTCGACGACTGGCGCTCGCTGGTTCAACGCACCGACCTGACACCGAAGCAGGTGAGGCTTCTCGAGCACCTGGCGCGCAAGCTGGCGCGCTCGGCAGCGGGCCGCGTTTGAATGGACGAGCAGTCGCCGTTCGCCGACGTGCGCGTCCTCGAAGACGGCTCGTTCTCGATCCCGGAACTCAAGTGGCGCGAGCTGATCTTCATCGGCGCGCTGCGCGCCGAGGCCGAGCTCTTCATGCGCGATCCGTCGCGGCCGCTGCCCCCGTTCGAGCGCGCCGAGTTGTTCCCCGAGGGCGTTCGGTTTCACGCCACTCGCGACGGCCGCCGCGTTGCCCTGCGCCGTGCCTAGCAGCGCAGCGCCGGATCTACTCCGGCGCGGAGCGGCTGGGGGGGAGCGCTTCGCGCGCGGGGGGGCGCCTGGCTCCGTACCCCCCCCGAGCCTAGACGACGATCACCTCTATGTTGCGTGCCTTCAAGGCCGCGAGCAGTTGTGGCGGCGCGCCCGAGTCGGTGACCAGCTTGTGCACGCTCTCGAGCTTCGCGATCACGGAGACGCTGCGGCGTTCGAACTTGCTCGAGTCCGCCACCACGACCACCTCGCGCGCGATCTGGATCATGGTCGCGTTCAACTGCGCCTCGAGCACGTCGGGCGTCATCAGCCCGATCTCGGGATCGAGCCCGTCGACGCCGAGGAACAGCCGATCCGCATGCAGAGCCCGCAGCGTCTGCTCGGCGTGCGGGCCCGCCAGCGAGAACGACATGTGGCGCAGGATCCCGCCCACCATGATCACGCGCAGGCTCGGCATCGCGGCGAGCTCCATGGCCACGTTGAGCGCGTTCGTGATCACGTTCAGCGACCGGAAGGGCCGGAACTTGATCTGGCGCGCGATCTCGGCGGTGGTGGTTCCGGAGTCCAGCAGGATCGTTTCGCCGTCGCGGATCATCTTCACGGCGGCCTGGGCGATCCGCACTTTTTCGGCGTGATGCAGCGTCTCCTTCACGGGGATCGGGAGGTCGTCGCGCGACTCGTCGCGCCGCAGCGCGCCGCCGTGCGAGCGCAGGATCAGCCCGGCCTGCGACAACGCGTCGAGGTCGCCCCGAACCGTCACCGCCGAGACGTGAAAGCGTTCGACGAGTTCCTCGACTCGCACGCGCTCCTGCGACTCGAGCAGCTCGCGAATGCGCCGCCGCCGCTCTTCGACGAGCAGGCGCGGCTTCTTGTGCAGGCTGGGCATCGAATTGCCTTTTCTTTCTACTGTTTGCGGCGCGCCCTGTCAATTCCCTCCAGCGTCCTCTTGACAATCGCGCGACGCCCGCGCTAGATTCCGTTTGCTTGCGTTTGATTGTGTTTTGTTCTACTGGAGGTCGCCGATGAAACGCGCATGCCTTTCCCTCCTCGCGCTCCTTGCGACGGGCTTCGCCGCGTCGCCCGCCATGGCCCAGGTGGACACCGGCTCGATCCTCGGCACCGTGCGGGACAAGACCGACGCCGTCGTGCCCGGCGCGAGCGTGAGCGTGCGTGAATCGACGACGAACGCGCTGATCTCCCTGATCGCCGACGGCGCGGGGAACTACGTCGCGACGCCGCTGCGGATCGGAACCTACAGCGTCAGCGTCGAGCTCACGGGCTTCAAGCGACAGACGCGTGAAGGCATCGTGCTGCGGGTCCAGGACCGCCTGCGCATCGACTTCGAGTTGGAGCCGGGCGACATCTCGGAATTGGTGGTGGTGACGGGCGACGCGCCGCTCGTCCAGTCTGAAACCTCGTCGCTGGGCGAGGTAGTCGACGCGCGCCAGATCGTGGGCCTGCCCCTGAACGGCCGCAACTACATCGACCTCGCCACGTTGACGACCGGCGTGATCCGGACCGCCGAGGGCAGCAACGGCAACGTGAACGCGACCTTCGTGGTGAACGGGACGCGCGGCGGCCAGAACAACTACCTGCTCGATGGCATCGACAACAACAGCAACGACGGCGGCGAGGCGGTGCTCTACACCAACGTGGACGCGATCGAGGAGTTCAAGGTCCAGACCAGCAACTACTCGGCGGAGTTCGGCCGCTCCGGCGGGGCTGTGGTCAACGCCTCGCTCAAGTCCGGAGCCAACAGCGTGAGCGGCAGCGTCTTCTATTTCATGCGCGACGAGTCGCTCGACGCGCGCGGCTACTTCGAGGACCCGGATTCGGAGAAAGCACCCTTCGACTTCAAGCAGTTCGGCGCGACGCTGGGAGGGCCGATCCAGAAGGACAAGACGTTCTTCTTCCTGGACTACCAGGGCACGCGGCGCAGCAGCTTCGACACGGCGATCATCTCCGTGCCGACGGCCGCGCAGCGAGGCGGCGACTTTTCCGGCGAGGGCAACAGCGTCATCTACGACCCGCTCACCGGCGCGCCGTTCCCCGGCAACGTGATCCCGGCAGACCGCTTCGATCCTCTCGCCGCGAGCTTCATCGGCCTGTATCCCGATCCGAACAACGACGGGCTCAAGAACAACTACCTGACGAATCCCGAGTCGACGAGCTCCGTCGACCAGGGTGACTTGCGCCTCGATCACCAGTTCTCGGGAGCCGATCGCGTCTTCCTGCGGCTGTCGCTCACCAAGGGCACGCGCTTCGTCGAGCCCCCGCTTCCCGGTCTGGCGAACGGCGGCGACTACGGGACCGGCTCGTCCGACTCGAAGACCTGGGGCGGGGCGCTGGGCTTCACCCACATCTTCTCGTCCAGCACGGTCAACGAGCTGCGCGTGGGCTTCAACCGTGTCAAAGGCGCGGACGGGATCGCCCCCGGCGGGCAGCAGCCGCCGCCGCCCGAGCTCACGGTGCCCGGCGCCCCGACCGACCCGGCGATCGTCGGCATCGCCGTCTTCGATCCCGCCGGCTACGCCTTCCTCGGAGATCCCGAGTTCAACCCGACCTATACCCGCAGCCAGGAGTTGCAGCTCTCCGACACGCTGTCGCTGGTGCGTGGCCGCCACAGCGTGAAGACCGGTTTCCAGTTCCGGCTGAGCGATTTCGACCTGTTCCAGATTCCGCAGCCGCGCGGCAAGTTCGGCTTCAGCGGTGAGTTCACGCAGGACCCCGACCACAACGAGGGAACCGGCGACGCACTGGCCGACGCGCTTCTGGGGTACTCCTCCCAGATCGATGTCTCGAACGTCACGCAGACCCGGAACCGCACACCGGTCTTCGGGCTCTTCGTCCAGGACGACTTCAAGGTCAACTCGTCGCTGGCGCTCAACCTCGGAGTGCGCTGGGACTACACCGGCCCCACGGTGGAGGCCGACGATCGCCAGAGCAACTTCGACTACGACACCGGCCAGGTCCTGGTCGCCAACCAGAACGGCAATTCTCGCGGACTGATCGACGTGGACAAGTTCAACATCGCACCCCGCGTTGGCTTCGCATGGTCCCCGTGGAAGGACGGCAAGACCGCCTTCCGCGGCGGCTACGGGATCTTCTACGGAGCGCAGGAGGTGCGCACCGGTTTCCAGCTCGGCTACAGCATGCCGTTCTTCTTCGCGTTGTCGCAGTCGAGCGACTTCGGCGTCACGCCCGCGGCGTTCGTGAACGAGGGCTTTCCGCCCCTGGACCCGGCCGCGGCCTCCTTCCCGGGCATCCTCTCCGCCGATCGGCGCTTCCGCAGCCCGTACTACCAGCAATGGAACGTCAGCATGCAGCGCGACCTGGGCTGGAACACGCTGATCGAGATCGCCTACGTCGGCTCCAAGGGCACGCGGCTGCAGGTGCTGCGTGACTACAACCAGCCGCAGCCGGGCCCCGGCGACCCGCAGGAGCGCCGGCCCTACCCGCAGTACGGGAACTTCGGGTCGATCACCAACGCGGGCAGCTCGAGCTTCAACTCGATCCAGATCAAGCTGAACAAGCGCTGGAGCCACGGCTTCTGGCTGCTCAGCGCGTTCACCTACGGCAAGGCGTACAACGACCAGCCCGAGATCTGCTGCAACTCGCCCTGGCCGCCCGACAGCTACAACATCCGGGGCGAGCACGGTCCGGCCGACTACGACCAGCGCTATCGATCGGTCACCAGCTTCGCGTGGGACCTGCCCTACAAGGGCAGCGGCATCGCGGGCGCCCTGCTCGGGAACTGGCAGCTCGGCGGGATCGTGACGATTGCCGCGGGTTTCCCGTTCTCGCCGGCGACCGGCCTCGACACCTCGAACACCGGCACCTTTGGCCAGCTGCGGCCCGACCTGGTCGGCAATCCCGATCCCGGTACAAGGACGCCCGAGCGTTGGTTCAACCCCGAGGCCTACGCGACACCCGCCGAGTTCGCCTTCGGCAACGCCGGCCGCAACAGCCTGGTAGGGCCGGAGACGCGGACGGCGGACCTGTATCTGAGGAAGGAGTTCAAGATCCGCAATCGCGCGCGCCTGGAGCTCCGGGTCGAGGCCTTCAACGCTTTCAACCATCCCAACTTCGGCTTGCCCGACAACTACATCGACGATCCCGAGTCGGCCGGGACGATCACCTACACGGCGCTCTCGCAGCGGCAGCTCCAGTTCGGCGCGCGGCTCGCGTTCTAGGGCGTGACGCGCACGCTGCACAGGTTTGTAGCGGCCGTCGCCTGCGTGCCCGTGCTCGCGGCGGTGTACGCGTGGGCCCAGGATGTTCCGGACACCGCACCTGAGGACGTTCCGGCCGACAACAGGTTCGACCCCGGGCTGATGACCTCGACGCTGGTCGTGCCGCGCACGCGCGTCGAGCGCTTCCGGATGCCGGTGGTCGACGTGCACAGCCATGCCTACGCGAAGACGCCCGAGGCGATCGCCCAGTGGGTGAAGCTTCTGAAACAGGTGAACGTGCGCACCACGTTCATTCTGACGGGCGAGACGGGGAGTGCTTTTCGCGATCTCACGAAGCAGTACGCGGGCGCGTACCCCGAGCGCTTCGCGATGTTCGCGGGTTTCGACCAGACCGGCGTCGACTCACCAGGCTACGGCGAGCGGCTGCGGCGCGGGCTGCGCGCGGACGTGGCGGCGGGCGCCGCGGGCCTCGGCGAGCTGAGCGACAAGGGCCTCGGCCTGGCGCGCGCCGGCGACACGCCATACTTCATCGACGACGCGCGTTTCGATCCGCTCTGGGACGAGGCGGGGAGGCTGGGCGTGCCGGTCTTCGTCCACATCGCGGAACCGGCCGCGTTCTACGAGCCGCCCGACGAGAAGAACGACCTGCGGCGCTCCGCCAACTGGTCGCTCCATGGCAAGGGCACGCCGGGCTTCGAGGCGATGCTCGCGAAGTTCGAGGCTGTTCTCTCGCGGCACCCGAGGACTCACTTCATCGCGGTCCATTCCTTCAACCTGACCAACAACCTCGGCGCGATCGCGAAGCTGCTCGAGCGGCATCCCAACGTACAGATCGATTTCGCCGCACGCATGTGGGAGCTCGCGCGCCAGCCGTTCACGGCGAGGCGCTTCTTCCTGGCGCACGCCGACCGCATCCTGTTCGGCACCGACAACGACCCGCTGCTCCCGATGTATCTCGCCCACGTGCGGCAGCTGGAGACCGAGGACGAATGGTTCTGGCCCGCCGATGCGGAGTGGTGGCGCGGCTACGGCATGGGCCTGCCCGACAGCGTGCTGAAGAAGCTCTACGCCCTGAACGCCGAGAAGCTCCTGGCTCGCCGCCGCTAGCCGCTCCAGAACAAAGGGCGGAATCCTTTACTCACGATGCCGCCCTTGAGCGAGAATGCATTGCCGGGCCCAACCCATGACATCAACCTCACTTCTCGGGAGGTCTGCATGCGTTCCTCACTTCTTGCGCTCACCGGAGCCCTTCTCGTCGTGAACTCTTCCTCCGCTCAAAGCGTCGTCCCCGGCGATCGCCCGGCCGGGAACGTCCGCGGCGCGCGTTCGGCGCCCGTCGCGCGGAACGGAATGATCGCCACCAGCCAGGCCCTGGCCTCGGCCGCAGGCCTCGAGGCCATGCAGGCTGGAGGCAACGCCATCGACGCCGCGATCACCGCGGCCGCCGTCCTGTCCGTGGTCGAGCCGGACATGAACGGCATCGGCGGCGACTTCTTCGCCATCGTGTATGACGCCAAGACGAAGCAGGTGTACGGGCTCGATTCGAGCGGGAGGTCGTCGCACCGGGCAACGCCGGCGGAGTTCGCGCGACGGGGGCTGTCCAGTGTGCCTGACGGCGGGCCGCTCTCGGTGGACGTCCCCGGCGTGATCGAGGGATGGAGCCAGCTGCTGTCGCGATTCGGCACGGCGCCGCTGCGCAAGGCGCTACAGCCGGCCATCGCTTACGCGCGCGACGGTTTCGGCGTGCAGGAAATCGTGGCGGCGGACTGGGAGGAAGCCGAGCAGAAGCTGTCGCGGGACGCTGCGGCCGCAGAGACGTTCCTGCCGAACGGTCGGGCGCCGCGGATGGGCGAGGTGTTTCGGAACCCCCGCCTCGCGCGAAGCCTGGAGCTGATCGCGAAGGACGGGCGCGACGCCTTTTACAAGGGCGCGATCGCACAGGCCATCGCCGCCGACCTGAAGGCGCGCGATGCCTTGATCGATCTCGAAGACCTCGCCGCGCACAGGGCCGACTGGGTCGAGCCCATCTCGACGAGCTACCGCGGTTACGAGGTGCTGGAGATGCCGCCCAGCAGCCAGGGGTTCGTGGCGCTCGAGATGCTGAACCTGATGGAGGGGTTCGATGTGAAGGCGATGGGTCACAACAGCGCCGACTATCTGCACCTGGTCACGGAGGCGAAGAAGATCGCGTTCGCAGATCGGTCGGCGTACCTGGCCGATCGCGACTTCATGCCGAAGGGCGCGCTCGAGATGCTTCTCTCGAAAGCCTACGCAGCGAAGCGGCGGCCCGAGATCAACATGCAGATGACGGCTCCGGGCCATGCGGCGGGCGCGCTGGCAGGGGCGTCGTCGGCGCCAGTCGACTTCGCGGGCCGCGACTTCGGCGACACGATCTACCTGAGCGCCGCAGATTCTCAGGGCAACGTCGTCTCGCTGATCCAATCGCTCTTCGCATCCTTCGGAGCGGGCATCGTGGCGGGCGACACCGGGATCATGCTCCACAATCGGGGATCCGGCTTCGTTCTGACCCCGGGCCATCCGAATCAAATCGGACCGAACAAGCGGCCGCTGCACACGTTGGTGCCGGCCATGATCCTGAAGGACGGCAGGCCGTGGCTGTCCTTCGGCGTGATGGGCGGCGACAATCAGGCGCAGGCGCACGCCCAGGTGGTGGCGAACCTGGTGGACTTCGGCATGAACGTTCGCGACGCCGGCGATGCGGCGCGGATGCGGCACATGGGTTCGAAGCTGGCGCTGGAGAACGGCATCGGCCCGGATGTGCGACGGGCGCTGGAGGCGCGCGGGCACCAGGTCATGGATGGCCGCGGTTTCATGGGCGGATATCAGGCCATCATGATCGACCCGCACACGGGCGTGATGATGGGTGGTTCCGACATGCGGAAGGACGGTCTGGCCATCGGCTGGTGATGCGACTCGTCCCTCACTTGGAGGAGGAGGCGAACCAGCTTGCGATCGTGATCGACCGACCAAAGACATGACGGGCGTCATACGCGGGGCCTCGGATGGCGCTTACCTTCCGGGCACGGTCCCCTTCTGCACGAGCGGGCCGGAAAGGAGCGATCCATGAGGACGCGTCTGTTGCTGGCCTTCTTGGCCCTGGCCGCGGGATTCGCCCGCCCCGCCCTCGCCCAGCCGAAAGACATCGTAGACACGGCCATCGCGGCCGGGAGCTTCAAGACCCTGGCCAAGCTCCTGACCGACGCCGATCTCATCGCGGTGATGAAGGGCCCAGGCCCCTACACCGTCTTCGCGCCCACCGACGAAGCCTTCGCCAAGGTGCCGAAGGATGTGCTCGACGGCCTCGGCAAGGACAAAGCGAAGCTGCAGGAGGTCCTGAAGTACCACGTCCTGACCTCGAAATGGACGACCGACGACATCAAGCTGGTCAAGCAGACCGGCACGGCCCAGGGCAAACCGGTGACCTTTGGCACGAGCGGCGGCGTCCTCACCGTGAACGGCGCGAAGGTGATCAAGCCGAACATCGATTGCGCGAACGGCATGGTCCATGCGATCGATGCCGTGCTCCTGCCGCCGCAGTAGGCGTTCGCCGCCGTGCGAGTGTCGGACCGGTCGGTGCCATAGGTCCAATCGGTGGATCTAAGCAGTCTTGATGGCATGAACCCTGACCTCCAGTAGTGGACGGCAGCCTCACGCAGGCTGGTGACGGGCGTCGGCCCTCGGCAAGCGTCAAGGTCGACTGGCATGACGCAGGGGATCGAGTTCGCGTTCACGCAGAGAGCCGTCGTCAAGGTCCGATCGAGGGTCCGCGACTTCTTCAGCAGCCATTCCAACCACTACGTCGCCAGCGGCGCGATCCAAACGGCCTCGCCCGCCGCCGCGAGGAACTTGTGGTGAACGGCGCTTGCGCTGGGATTCTCGCTTGTCGCAAACTGTCGGCGACACGCGCCGGGGCGCTTGGATGCAGGATCGGCGACGAGGCTCCCCGGCGGAAAGGCAGCATGCCGAGCACCGAGCAGTTGGACCCGTTCCAGGCAGCCGGCGATCTGCCACCGGAGCAGGTGCCGGACGTCGACGTCGGAGCGCTGTTCGAGCACGACCGAGTCGGCCGGGCCCGCGTGATCGAGGCGATCGGACGCGCCTGCCGCGAGCCGGGTTTCTTCCGCATCCATAACACCTGCATACCGCGGCCGCTGATCGACAGCCTGCTGTCGCAGATGCGTACCTTCTTCGACCTCGCGGACGACGATGAGGTCAAGCGTGCGGTGCACAACGGCGCGAACCCGGGAGGCAACGGTTGGGGCCCGATCGGCGCGGAGCCCGCGTACCAGCCGGGCACGATCGCGCACGTCGAGTCCTTCGACTGTGGCCCGCGCCTCACGGCCTATCGCCCCGGCGAGAACCCCGCCGCTTACGGCGTGCATCCGAGTGTGTGGCCCGCGCTGCCAGGATTCCACGAAACCACGCGCGCGTACTGGGACGCTGCCGGGCGCCTGGGCACGGCGCTCTTCGAAGCCCTCGCGGAGGCGCTGGGCCTCGAGCCCGGCTTCTTCGTCGCCCGCTGCACCGAGCGAGCGCGCAAGGCGCTGCGGCTGTTGCACTATCCGGGTCTCGCCACCGGCAGCACGCCGCCGGGACGGGTGGGCATCGCCGCCCACACCGATTTCGAGTGCTTCACGCTCATGTATCAGACGGCCCGCGGCCTCGAGCTGACCGATGCCCGAGGCCGCTGGTTCCGAGTACCGGGCGAGCCCGATCGATTCACGGTGATCCTGGGCGACATGCTCGAGCGCTGGACCAACGGTTCCCTGCAGGCGACCGGGCACCGCGTCGCGGTCACACCCTGGCCGCGCTACTCCGTGATCCTGTTCTTCGCCGTCGACCCCGAGCACGTGATCGCGCCGCTGCCGCCGTTCGTGAGCGAAACGAACCCGCCCCGCTACGAGCCGACCACTCAGGGGGAGCACATCAAGCGCGAGTTGGAACGCGCCCGTCGGAACCGGGACGAACTGAAATCCTGACCGGCTCGCGTCGGGGCCAAAACCCTCGGACCCCCTGATCAGCAATCACGACGTCGTCTGTTCTGGGAACAGTCCGGGCAGCCAGCGCGCCGCCAGTGAGGCCGGGAACGCGAGGAACAATGGCGCGCGGGTACTCTCGGACAAGAGCACGCCGCGGTCGAGTAGCGCGGCCACGACGCGTCGCCCCTGGCGATCACTCGTCCCGAGCAGCCCCGGAACATCGCCGCGTGGCAGTTCGCCACGGAACAACACGCCTTCCAGAACCTGACCGGATTTCGTGGGTAGGGCTCCTGCCCGGATTTCCTCTTCAGCCCACACCAGAATGCGATCCCGCAGCCGGTTCGGCTGCAACAGTTCCTCCATGAAGCGCACCTGATCGAGGCAGGTTTCCAAGTAGAACTTCGTGAACTCCAGGAGGGCTTCCTCACTCAATGCGCCGCGGCCGTCGAGATCGTTGCGCCGGGGCGCGTCGCAGTTCATGAGGTGCTCTTTGTACGAGCCGAGATTGCGCGCAAAGCCGCGAGCGACTGACCAGATCCCGCCGGTGTTCAGTACCTCGAGCAGCGCAGCGTGTGACATCAGCCGCGCCACGCGTCCGTTACCGTCAAGGAACGGGTGGATCCACAGCAGCCGGTGATGCGCCGCGGCTGCCGCAAGGATCGTTTCAGACGTGCCCAACGCCCCATAGAGCTCCTCAAAGCGCTTCAGGAAGCGCGGCACTGCACCGGGGCTGATCGCGAGGTGCCGTCCCACTTTCACGTCGTCGCGCCGTAGCTGACCGGGAACGACCTTCACGCTCTTTCCGGTTTCAGGGTCGGTCACGACCAGCAATTCGTCGGGAAGCAGTTCACCAAACCGCCGGTGAAGCTCGCAAATCGTTTCCGCGGTGACGGCGTGGCTCTTCACCCCGCCCTCGTCCACCCATCGCTGAACGGCGACATGCGCTTTCGCCTCGAGTTGGAGGTTGCGCTTAACCGGATCGGTGCTGTAGTCGTTCCTCATTGCGCGCTCGATGTCCACGGGATGAGTGTGGTGGCCTTCGATCAGGTTCGAGTAGTAGCAGTTCATGCCGCGGACCAGGTCGGCCAAGGCTGTCACGATTGGGTCCGGAAGGCTCCGCCGGAATCCTGCCGAGGCGGCGGCCAGCTCAAGGGCGAGGTCGTTCAACGGCCTGCGGTGCGAATCTTGGGCGAGAAGCAGCGGCTCCATCGCTGACGTGTTCTCCCCGCGATCGATGACCCCTTTCATGTCCGCTTCTGCGTCCGGAGGAACTGAACCCATAAGTGGCTTTATACCAAGCTTTTAAGTATATTTCAATGAGCCGTTAGGCCGCCCATATGTCCGGTTTGTGTGGCCATTTCACGCGTGGGCGTTCCGGTTGTTCTCGAGGACGGTGACTATCGGGTTTCGAACCACACGACCGCGCCCTTTTGGACGTCGGGCAGAGTGAAGACGAGGTTGGCGTCCTGACGCTGGCCCTGGATTTCCAGCGCCTCGCCGAGGAACGGCAGGAACCAGGCTTTGCCGGTGTCATCGGCGGGGACGCTGACGCGGATGCCTTTTTCCGGCGTCTGAACCGCGTTCTGTTTGGAGACCAGGCCCTTGAAGTTGGCGAGGAAGATGTGGAGCCTTCCATCCACTCGCGCGATCTGGGTCGCAACCGACGCGGAGGCTTCGATGCGGATCGTCGATT
The DNA here is from genome assembly GCA_964442185.1 of uncultured Acidobacteriota bacterium. Classification (GTDB taxonomy): domain Bacteria; phylum Acidobacteriota; class Vicinamibacteria; order Fen-336; family Fen-336; genus CADEEV01. Next base: position 601 of record CAYTWT010000175.1, on the reverse strand, counting down.
CGGGGGCGAGGGCCGCGATGAAGGCCTCGGCCGTCGAAGCGTCCGCCCTCTCGAAATCCTTCTCGAGTTCGGCCAGGTAGGCTCTCCCGGGGCATTCCGGGAAGCGCGTCAGCGCGGCAGAAGCCGGCAGGCCGGTCGCGTCGATGCCCGTGATGACGAGTCGCGTGCCGCGGGACACCCGCTTGTCGAGCGCGCTTCGTTCCGTGTCTCCAAGCATTCGCACGTCGGGGAGTATCAGTGTCGAGCCACGAAATTCCGCGAGCGTTCGCGGCGTCACGACCTGGAATTCCAGATGTTTCTGCAGCAACAGGATCAAGATGCCCTGGTAGGAGCGCAGGAACGCGTCGGTGAAGTAGTTCCGCGTCGCGGGCGAGAAGTACACGCCGATCGGGTGGATGGGCTCGCGCGGCAGGTAGAGCGTCTTCTCGTGCTCTGCGATCCACTCGAAGATGCGCTTGCGGGTGGGCAGATCGTTGGATCCGGACATCACGTGGGTGGCCGCGTCCCAGAGGTTCGCCCCCGCCATCACCACCGACATGGCGAGGTTCATCATCGGCTCCGGCGGAGTGATGTTCGGGTCCCCATCCCAGGAGTAGTTGAG
>CAYTWT010000174.1:0-3129 GCA_964442185.1 uncultured Acidobacteriota bacterium | reverse complement strand
GAGTTGGTGGAGCTGATGGGGATCGAACCCATGACCTCGTGAATGCCATTCACGCGCGCTCCCAACTGCGCTACAGCCCCACGGCGACGAAAAGCGATGCTATCAAGGCCCGCACTGCGGGTCAAACCTCGGGTTCGCGAGGGGCGCACGATCAAAGACGCAGCGGTCGAGCGAAAACTCCGCTCGAAGGCCCGCACATCGTCTGGATGCTCCCCAACCACTCCCACGAGCTGTCCGGCGACGTGGAAGATGCGAACCGACTGATGGCGCGCCGTGGTTTCGTAGCGATCCCCGAGCGTCACGGAGCCGGGGATCACGAAAAGCGAGACGCGCCGAGCGCCCGCGGCGTAGTACAGGTGCGCGACGGAGCGGTCGGCGAGCGGGCAGCGGCGGCCGCCCACCAGGCTGAGGCCGCCGGCGCCGTCGGGCACCGGAGGCAGGCTCGTCCCGTGCGCCTCGAACCACTGGACGATCACGGCGGCGTCGCCGCCCCAGACCTCGGCCGGCAACGCTTCCTTGCCGAAGCAGTTCTTGTGATCGCGCGCGAGCTCCCAGGCGAGCACAGCCGGCATGCGCAGGCCCCAGAAGGCCGCGAGGGCGAGCACCGCGGCGATGGGCAACAGCAGCCGCAGGCGCGAGGGCCGGGCCCGAGCCAGCGAGCGGCGCAGTTGGGCCTCGAAGCCGCGGCGGGGCTCGGCGGAGGGCAGCGCGCGCAAAGCCGCGCGCAGCCTCGTCTCGGCATCCGCCTGCTCACGGCAGAGCGCGCATTCCGAGAGATGCAGTTCCAGCTCGGCGCGCACCGCTCCCTCGAGCGCATCGTCCACGTAACCGGTGACGAGCTCGGGATTGCAGGTCACGGTCGGCGCCCGACCAGGGTTTCGCGCAACTGCGCGCGTCCGCGGTGGATCCGGGACATCACGGTGCCCACGGGCACGTCCAGGATCCGCGCGATGTCCGAATAGCTCAGCTCCTCGAGGTCACGCAGCACCACGGCCGAACGAAAGGGCTCGGCGAGGCGGTCGAGCGCCCGCGAGAGATCCTCGCCGCCTGCGGCCACGAACGCCTGCGCCGGTTTGACGGCCGGGCCTTCCTCGGGAAGCTCGTCGAAGCCGGGCGAGCGCCTCTTGCGCCGCAGGCCGTCCTGATGGACCCGGTGCAGGATCGTGTAGAGCCAGGCCCGGATGTTGGTGTCCGGCTGGTAGCGATCGAAGGCGCGACAGGCCCTGAGCATGGTGTCCTGCACCAGATCCTCGGCATCGTCCACGTTCCGCGTCAGTCGACACGCGGTGCGGAACAAGCTCCTCCACTGCGGGAGCGCTTCTCGTTCGAACCCAGCTTCGCGATCCAAGAGCTCTGGGGTAGACAAGCGTCCCTGTCAGGTCAGGAACGAGAGCGCCCCGCCTCCTATTCCCGGCCGCGCCGGACAAGTGCGTGATTGTGCCACGGCTTGGGCTCGTTCATTGACGGGCGCTGCTGGGATCGGCGAGAATCGCGGCCTGGCGCCCTTGATGAAATACCTGACCACCCTCGAGGTGGCTCACGAGCTGAAGGTCAGCAAGCAGACGCTTCTGAACTGGCTCTACGCGGGCAAAGTCCCGGAACCGCCGCGCAACAAGCAGGGCTACCGGCTCTGGAGTGCGTCGCGGGTGAGTCTCGTGAAGCGCCTGATCGGCGACGGCCGACTTCACAAGCGCACCGTGATCCACAAGCAGGCCTCGAGCGATCGCGAGGCCGTGGCGGAGTTCGCGCGCGAGGTGAGCCAGTTTCTCCGCGACGGCGGCATCGATGCCACGCTGTTCCTGAAGGAACTCGCCCGCGTCAATCCCGCGGTGAGGGGGAAGCTCTTGGCCCGGAGGTAGCCCTCATTCCCAGGGGATGTCGGGCATGGCGAGTCGCTCGACGGGTCGGCCGGCTTCGAGATGCGCCGCGCAGATCTCGTCGAGATCGCCCTCGGTCACACCCGCGTACCAGACGTTCTCGGGATACACCGCCACGCTCACGCCGCGGCTGCAGTGCTTGAGGCAGGTCGTCCGGCTCACGATGATGCGCTGGCCGAGGCCGCGCGCCTTCACGCGGTCGCGAAGGGCGTCATAGATGGCCTGCGACCCCTTCTGCCCGCAGGACCCCTTCGGGTTGTCCTCGGAGCGCGTGTTGAGGCAAACGAAGACGTGGCGGTCCGGCTTCGGCATCTGCCCGCGAGTATAGCAGTGCGGTCCAGGGCGCCCGTGCTATCCTTTTTCTCCACTCTTTGAAGGAGGTCTTGCCCTGATGCGTGCTCTCGTTCTTGCGACGTGCCTCGCCGCGGCCAGCGCCACGGCGGAGGACCTGACGATCGTGTCGAAGCTGACCCGCGACGGCGCCGCCGCGGGGACCAGCACCAGCTATCTGACGAACGACCACATCCGCATGGCGCAGACCGAGGGGCAGGAGTTCCTGCTCGACGCGCAGAGCGGCAACATGACCGTGATCGACACCAAGAAGAAGGAGTACTACGTCACGACAGCGCAGGACATCGCCGCCATGACCGCGAAGCTCCAGGAACAAATGAAGAAGATGGACGAACAGATGAAGAACATGCCGCCCCAGGCCCGCGAGATGATGGCCAAGATGACGGGCGGGATGGGCGCCTCACTCAGCGTGCAGAAGACCGGCGCCGCGAAGAAGATCGCCGGCTATTCCTGCGAAGGCTGGACGATTACGATGGGCGAGATGATGTCGTCGGAGCAGTGCATTTCCGGCGAAGTCCCGATTCCCACCCAGGCCTGGACGCGTTACAAGGAGCTGGCTGAGTCGCTGGCCTCGATCGGACAGTCACTCGGTCCGATGGGCAAGGGCATCGCGGAAATGCAGGAGAAGATGAAGGGCATGCAGGGCTTCCCGCTGTCTCACAGCACGTCGGTGAAGGCAATGGGCAAGTCCTCCACGAACACGAGTGAGGTCACCGAGATCAAGCGTGGCCCGATTCCCGCCTCTGCGTTCGAGCTCCCCGCGGGCTTCAAGCGCGTCGACTCGCCGATGAAGAAGATGATCCAGTAGGCCGTGGGGCCGCTCGCCTCTACCGACTGGCTCGCCGAGAACCTGGCCGACGGCGGGCTGCGCCTCGTTGACGTGCGGTGGTATCTCGATCCG
>CAYTWT010000173.1:0-23246 GCA_964442185.1 uncultured Acidobacteriota bacterium | reverse complement strand
CCCGGGGGCATCCACATCTTCGCGCCCGACGGCACGCGCCTGGGTCGAATCGAAACCGGCGTCAAGACAGGCAATCTCAACTGGGGCGAGGACGGCACCACGCTGTTCATCGCCGCCAACCACTGGCTCCTGCGGCTGCGCACCACGACAAAGGGCAAGGGCCTCTAGCCTGTAGGGGCTACCACGCGGGGGGAGCGGCGAAGCCGCCGTCCCGCTCTCGCAGGCGATCGCGATTCCACGTCGGGGGAGGCAGCAGACCCAGGGCGCGCAGCGCGGGCGCGTACTCATAGCGCAGGGTGATCGTCTCGGCCGCGTGGGGCGCCGCGTCGAATGCGACGACCTCGACGGGATCGTAGGCCGAGTGGCCCCAGCCCGTGCCGGGGTAGGAGCGTCCTTCCGTGGATCCGAGCGCGCGAGGCGACTCGGCTTCGTCACGGGCCCTGGCTTCGGGCGCCGCCGTCGCCGGCGGCGCCGGGGCGCTCTTTGCAGCACCGTCGTCGTGGCTGCGGCTCTCAGCTTCGGGCCAGGACTCTCGGGGTTCGGACCAGTAGGGTCGCGCGACGTAGGGCCGGCGCTCACGGAACACGGTGACCTCGACCCAGCCCATCTTGGAGTTGGCCTTGCCGGAACGCGCCGCATAGGACGCGCGCTCGTCCACGAACGTGAAGCGGCGGATCTCGGAGAGGGAGGTTCTCCAGCCGCGCACCGTGGTGTCCTGCCAGGGCCCGAGCACATACATCCGGCCCGGCGCCGAGGCGGCCTGGCGCGTTCCGCTGATGGTGTTGAGGCCATCCACGATCAGCGCTACGCCCAGCCGCTCGCTGGTGCGGTTCGTCAGCGTGAGTTCGTAGCTCTGCCCTGCGCGCGCCTCCAGGTAGAAGCGGCCGGAGCCGTCGCGCGCGGCCAGCAGTGGGGCGGACGCCCCGCCGACACTCACCGACACACCCACGATCGAGCCCGCCTCGCGGTAGCCCCAGCCGTGAGCCAGGGCGGGGCTTGCGGAACCAGCGGCCACGACGAGGAACAGCGATATGAGCCTACGCATCGTCCACCTCCGACCCCGATACAGGGCGGCGCGGGTCGCTATTCCGCGTGGAGGCTGGGATGAGGAACAAGTCGGGGGGGGTGCGTTGGCTCCGTACCCCCCCGAGTTGCGTCAGTTGGAGGTGGTTTCCTTCTTCTTTGCGGCCTCGAGGCTGATGAACACGTTCACTTCGTTGCCGAGCACGAGCCCGCCGTTGTCCATCGTCTTGTGCCAGACGATGCCGTATTCCTTGCGGTTGAGCGTGTGCTGGGTCTCGAAGCCGTACTTCACGTTCTTCCACGGATCGGTAACGGGCCCCAGCGCCTTGACGGGCAGCGTCACCGTCTTCGAGACGCCGTGGAGCGTGAGCGTGCCAGTCACGTCGAAGAGGTCCTTGCCCTTGGCCGCGATCTTGCTGCTCTTGAACGTGAGGGTCGGGAACTTCGCCGCCTCGAAGAGTCCCTCGGCTTCGCGCAGGTCCTTGTCGCGCGCCTCGCTGTTGGTGTCGATGCTCGCCACCTTGATCGTGAACTCGACCGACGACGCTTCCGGCTTTGCCGTGTCGATGACGATCGTGCCCTCGTAGTCGCGGAACCAGCCCTTCACCTTCGAGATGCCCAGGTGGGTGGCCTGGAAACCGACTTCGCCGTGAGTCTTGTCCACGACGTAGGTGTCGGCGGCCCAGGCGGGCGCGGCAATTCCGGCGGCGAGGGCGAGTGCGGCCAGTGTCTTCTGCTTCATCGTCATCATCTCCTTGGGTTGAACGGGATCAGGCCATTGCAGCGGTGCGCACGTCGTCGAGCAGCTCGATCAGCAGCTCGAGCCTGCGGCGCGGGAGCCGGCCCAGCAGCGCCGAGTCGGCGAGCTGAAGCGGTTCCTGCACGCGCGCGAGCAGCTCGAGGCCCGGCGGGTCGATCCAAGCCAGGACCTGGCGCCGGTCGCTGCGACAGCGCTTGCGCCGCACCAGCTTCTTGGCCTCGAGGCGGTCCAGCAGGCGCGTGATCCCGGGGGCCTGTTCGATCATGCGCTCGGCGATCTCGAGCGTAGGCAGACCAGCTTCCCCGGCGCCGCGCAGGATGCGGAGCACGTTGTACTGCTGCAGCGTGACGCCGTGGGGCGCCACGACTCTCGCGAGCGACCGGCGCAACAAGTCGGCGGTTCGCAGCAGACCGATGACGCCCTCTTGTCCCTTGGACGCGAATGGCTTCGTTTGTCGGATCTCGCGCTGGACCGCGCTGGGCTTGCCGCTCACCTCGGACACGTTAGGCGTCAATGGTTGACTCGTCAAGTAAAACTCTGTCAAAGCGAAGGGAGCCGGACGGCAGGCGTCGGGTACAGTCCTTCTGGAATCAGACCACCCCGCGGCCTGTAGGGGTGCTGGAGGTGCTGCTGATGCGACGTGCCGCCGCCATCCTGGTCATCCCGTTCCTGGGCCTGCTCTGTCTGGGTGGCGCCTCGAAGCCGCCAGCGCCCGCCGAGAGCGGTGAAAGCGCCTTTGTCCGCAAGGACTTCAAGAAAGCGCTGGGGCTCTACCGGGCCGAACTGAAGGTGGCGCCCGACGTCCTCAAGGAGCGGCGAGTAGTCGCGTGCCTCGCGGCGCTCGGGGAGTGGGACGAAGCCCTGCGCGAGGGCGAGTCCGTCGTGGGCCGGCAGGGCGAGTCGCTCGACGGCGTGCGGGCCCGCCGGCTCCTCGCCGACGTCTACGGCCAGGCCACCCACACCGGCTTCAAGCTGGGCGCCGAGATCCGCCGCGGCGACGAGCAGCGCGAGGGCGAGCGCGTCTGGTTGCAGGAGGAAGACAGCGCCGCGGCCCGCAAGCACCTCGAAGCCGCGCGCGAGATCCTCTACCGCATGGAGGATGGGCAGCTCCCCCGGGGAGGCGAGAACGACGAGGTCGTGGCGGAGATCGTCGCGACGGATCTGGAGCTGGCCGAGCTGCTGCACTCCCGCTGGGGTTTCGGCCCGATGCCGGACCCCCTCTCCACGACGGTCCACGATCGCTACTTCGCGCCTCGCAAGGAGTGGGCCGCCTTCCTGCGCGCCGAGGACCTCTACCGCGAGGTGATCGCTCGAGGGGGTAGCGACACGCGCTCGGCGGCCCTTGCGACGTACGCCAGCGCGCTGCTGCGCTACCGCGCCCGCACCGAGGTCGAGCGCCTGAAGCAGGCCGATCGTCCCTTGAGCGCCGACGAGAAGCAGGCTTTGGCCAGCATCGGCGATCCCGTCGGTGAGCTTCGCGATCTCGGTCGTCGCTATCCCGGCGACCCGCTCGGCGACGAGGCGGCGCTGGCCGCGGCGCGGATGCTCGAGGAACGGGGCGAGCCGCGTGCGGCCGAGGCGGCCTACGAAGAGCTGATCGCCCGCTATCCGGGGAGCCTGTGGGTCTCCGACGCGCGAGCGGCGCTCCAGGACCTGCGGCGCAAGGACGTCTCGTTCGAGACGTCGGGTCCGGTGCTCCCGGGCCGGCCGGCGGCGCTCAGCGTGTCCTCTCGGAACCTGGCTCGCCTGGTGTTCACGGCCGAGCGCCTCGACCCCGAGAGCGTGTTCCTTAATCCCGAAAAAGCGGCGGCAGCCGGCGCGAGCTTCCGCGACGCCCCGCCTGCGCCCACCCTTACGCCCACGGCTTCGCCCGGCTTCCGTTGGGAGCACGCGACCGGCGATGATGGCTCCCACCGGCCGCACTCGGCGCAGCTCCCGCTGCCGCCACTGCCGCGCGGGCTGTACCGCGTCGAGGCGCGCGGCGAGGGTGTCGCGTTCGCGGCGCACGTGCTTGTCTCGGACCTGGTGCTGGTGCAGAAGACCGGCTCGGAGCAGCTCCTGGTTTACGTAGCCGATGTCGCCAGCGGGGCCGCGGTTCCCGGCGTCCGGGTGGTTGTGCGCGAGCGCGAGGCGTGGCGGAGCAACGGCAAGGTCGAAGTGCGACGTGGCCTGACCGGCCCCGACGGGACGCTCACGTTCGTCTCGAGCCGCGAGTTGCAGAACCGCAGCGTCGAGTCGCTCGCGCTCCTGGGCGACCGCGTCGCCGCGACGCCCGAGGCCTACGCCTATCGTTCCGGCGAAGGCGAGCCGGCCCGCGTTCACCTCAGCACGGACCGGCCTGTGTACCGCCCGGGCAGCACGGTTCAGTTCCGTGGCCAGGCCTTGCGCACGGCCGAGGGCGGCGAGACGACGCTGGCCCAGGCCAGGGCCACGGTGATCATCCGCGATCCGCGCGGTAACGAGCTGTACCGGCACCAGCACGTGACCGACGCCTTCGGTGTCTTCTCGGGCAGCGTGGCGGTGGGCGAGGCGCCGCCTCTCGGCGAGTACCCGATCGAGGTGCAGATCGCGGGCGAGGGCCGCGTCGAGGTCGCGGGAGACCGCTTCCGCGTCGAGGAGTATCGCAAGCCCGACTACGAGGTGCGCGTCGAAGCGGCGGCTGCGATCCGCAGCGGCGATCCGGGTGCCGCGACGATCCTGGCGCGCTACTACTTCGGCTCGCCGGTGGCCGACGCCGCCGTGACGTGGCGGGTGTTCTGGTCGTCCGGCCTCGGCTACTGGCCGTTTCAGGATCCGAACGCGTGGCTGTTCGGCGAGATGATCGCGCCGCGCTGGCGCCGCCCGGAGCGCACGCTCGTCGCGGAGGGCGCGGCCCGTACCGACGTGGCCGGCCGTGCCAGCGTCGATTTCCCGACGCGGGCCGGTGAGGACGGCCGCTACGAGATCGAGGCGCAGGTCGTCGATCTCTCGCGGCGCGAGGTGCGGGGCGGGGGCACGCTGCGCGCGTCGCGGGCCGCTTTCGCGCTCTACGTTCGGCCGGATCGCGGCTTCTACAGGCCCGGCGAAACAGCGACCTTCGAGATCGCGGCTTCGGATCCGAATGGCCAACCGGCGCCGGCGCGGCCCTCGGCGGTCGTGTATCGCCGCCGCTGGTCGGCGCTGCGCGAGAGCGTCACCGAGACGCCGGTGTTCGAGCAGGCAGTCGCGATCGACGCCAGCGGCACAGGTGAACTGAAGTGGCGCCCGGAAGAGGGCGGCGAGTATCGGCTGGCGTTGCGAGCCCTGGACGACCGGCAGGAGGCCGTGACCGCGGAAACCCAGCTCGATGTGGCCGAGGAGGGCACGTCGAGCGATCTGTTCCGTCTCTCCGATGTCGAGATGACGGTGGAGCGCACTTCGTATCGCGAGGGCGAGACGGCGAGAGTCCTGCTCTCGTCGTCGCGACGCGGAACGCTGCTCTTCACGGAGGAGGCCGGCGGCCGGATTTTTGCGCATCGAGCCGTGGCGCTCGACGGCCATCGCCGTGTGGTCGACGTGCGGCTGACGCGCGCGCACGCGCCCAACGTCTTCCTGCGCGCGACGCTCGTGAGTGACGGCCAGGTATTCGCGGTGCAGCGGGAAGTCCTGGTGCCGCCGACGCCGCGGTTCCTGACCGTGGAGGCGAAGCCGCGGAGCCTGACGGTCAAGCCGGGCGCCCAGGGCGTGATCGATCTGCAGGTGCGCGACGAGCAGGGCAAGCCGGTCGCGGCCTCGCTGCTCGTCGTCGTTACCGATCGCTCGGTCGAAGCCATCCAGGCGCCGTACGCGCCCGACATCCGCGCCTTCTTCTATGGCGGCCGGCGCGGGCTCTCGGTCCAGGAGACGTCGTCGTTCGCGTTCCGGCCTGCGGGTGCGATCTGGCGGAAGCTGGCCGAGGTCCGATACCGGCGCCACGGGCAGTTGCCCGGTTGGTGGGGCAGCCTGCGGCGTCAGCGCACGGACTGGGCCGGGAACGAGTTCGAGGTCGATGCGTTTGGCGAGGGCGTCGCGGAGCAATTGCCTGCAGCGGCGATCGAGGGCGGTGTTGCCGGCGGCCTCTTCCGGACCATCGCGCCGTCCGCGCCCGCCGCAAAGGCTGTTCTTGCAGACTCCGTCGACAAGAAGGAGGCGCGCCAGGAGCCCGGCGGCCTTGCCGAAGCCACGACTCGATCGGTCTTCGCCGACACGGCCTTCTGGAATGCGGCCGTGACCACGGGGCCCGACGGGACCGCCAGCGTCACCGTTCCGTTCCCCGATTCGCTTACGGACTGGAAGGTCGTGGCGCGCGGCGGCGATGCCCGCGCTCGCGTTGGCGAAGCCACGACCGGCATCGTCGCACGCAAGGACTTGATGGTCCGCCTGCAGTCGCCGCGTTTCTTCGTCGAGCGCGATCGGGCAGTACTCTCGGCGCTGATCCAGAACGACACCGCGCAGGCGCTCGAGGCCGTGGCGCGGATCGAGGTGTCCGACGTCCTGAAGCTCGAGACGCCGGGCGAGGCCAAGGTACACGTCGACAAGAACGGCCAGGCGCGCGTCGAGTGGCCGGTGCGCGTGGTCGGCAGCGGAACCGCGAAGATCCGAGTCGCGGCGCTCACCAGCGTCGAATCCGATGCGGCCGAGATGAGCTTCGAGGCGCTCGTCCATGGCACCGACAAGCAGGTGTCGCAAGCGGGACGGCTCCGCGCGGGCGAGAGCCGGGAGCTGCTCTTTGACGTGCCGGCCGAGCGCGGGGCGGGCACGGCCCGACTGTCGCTGAACGTCGCGCCCACGCTGCTCTCCTCGCTGCTCGAAGCCGTGCCGTATCTGGTGGACTATCCCTACGGCTGCGTCGAACAGACGATGAGCCGGTTCCTGCCGTCGGTGGTCCTGGCCCGGACGCTGCACGAGAGCGGCGTGCGGCTCGAGGACCTGGCGGCGCGGCGTCGGCTCCAGATGAAAGGGCGGCTGGGAGTGAAGGACAAGGACCCGGTCTTCCGCGCCGGCGATCTCGACGCCATGGTGCGGGCGGGCCTGGGCCGTCTGTATGGCTTCCAGGGCGGCGACGGCGGCTGGGGCTGGTGGAAGGACGACGCCAGCGACCTGCGCATCACGGCGTACGTCGTCTACGGCCTCGCCACGGCGCGCGCGGCCGGCTACGCCGTGGACGCAGGCGCGTTCGGCCGGGGCGTCTCGTTCCTCGAGGCCCACGCCGCCGACATCACCTCGCTGCACGCCCGAGCGTACGCGGCCTTTGCGCTCGCCAGCGCCGGCCGCACGCCCGCCGGGCTGGACAAGCTGCTGGCCCGGCGCGGCGACCTGACGGTTCACGGCAAGGCGCTGCTGGCTCTCGCGCTGCAGCGCTCGAACCGCTCGGCCGACGCGCGGACGCTGGTCTCGAACCTCGAAGACCTCGCGCGCGTGGACGAGGCCTCGGATACCGCCTCCTGGCGCGTGGAGACGCAGTGGTGGTTCTGGGAAAACGACCGCGTCGAAACCCAGGCCATGGCGCTCTGGGCGCTTGCCGAGATTGCACCGCAACACGCGCTCGCGCCGAAAGTGGCTCGTTGGCTGCTGCTCAACCGCCAGGGCAGCCGCTGGTACTCGACGCGCGACACGGCCCACGCCATCTACGCCCTCGCGGCTTTCGCGAAGGGAGCGGGGGAGACGAGCCCCGACCTCACGGTCGAAGCCCGCTCCGGCGAGATCACCAAGACGTTTCGTATCACGCCCGCGAACGCCTACGCCTTCGACGACACGCTGGTGCTCGGCGACGCGGAACTCGGCGCCGGCCGGAGGACGCTGTCGCTGCGCGTCACCGGCACCGGCGCCCTCTACTACAACGCCGTCCTCCGCTACTTCACCAAGCAGGAGGACATCCGCGGCGCGGGAACCGACCTGCGCCTCACGCGCGAATACTTCCACCGGGTGCCGCGCGTGGTCGAGGTTGGCGGCGCGCGGACTCTCGAGTACGACCTGGTGGCGATCCCGAGCCTGGCGTCCGTCAGGAGCGGCGACGAGGTGGAGGTGAAGCTGAGCGTCGAAGCGCCCACCGCTTACGACCATCTCGTCTTCGAGGACCCCAAGCCCGCGGGCTTCGAGCCGATCGCCCTGGTCAGCGGCTCGCGCTACGGCGACGGCCTGTGCTCGAACATGGAGCTGCGCGACGAACGCGTGGCGTTCTTCGTCACGCACCTGGCCCAGGGCCGGCAGGTGATCCGCTACGTGCTGCGCGCGGAAACCCCGGGCGCCTACCACGCGCTTCCAGCCCACGGCTACGCCATGTACGCGCCGGAGATCGCCGCCCTCGCCGACGAGTGGAGGACGAGCGTGGAGCCGTAGGCCGCTCGCTGCTCTAGAATGCGTCCGCGGTGAGCGACCTGTACCCGGAGCTGGAGCTGGACGACGCGGCGATGCGGCTCCTCGTCCACGCCACGATGGAGCGCATCGTCGCGCACCTGAGCTCGCTGCCCGCGCAGGCGGCGGGCGATACGAGCGGCGCGGCCGAGCTCGCGCGAGAGCTCGCCGAAACCGCGCCCGAGACCCCCGGCTCGCTCGACGACGTGCTTCGTCTGTTGTTCGAGCGCGCCATCCCGAAGAGCTTCAACACGGCTGGCCCCGGCTACCTCGCCTACATCCCGGGCGGCGGTCTGTTTGCCTCGGCGGTTGCGGCGCTGATCGCTTCCTCGATCAATCGCTACGTCGGCGTGTGGGCCGCGGCCCCGGCCCTGGTGCAGATCGAGGCCAACGTCATACGCTGGCTCTGCGAGCTCGTGGGATATGGACCCGGCGCGGGCGGGATCCACACCAGCGGCGGCTCGCTCGCCAACTTCTCGGCCATCGTCGCCGCCCGCCGTGACCGCCTGCCCGAGGACTTTCTGCGCGGCACGCTGTATGTCTCGGAACAGGCGCACCACTCGGTTCGCAAGGCCGCCCTGCTCGCGGGCTTCCCGGCGCGGAGCGTCCGCGCGATCCCGACTGACGACCGCTTTCGGCTCCGGCTCGACGCGCTGCGGACGCAGCTTCGGGCCGATCGGGCCGCCGGCCTTGCGCCCTTCCTGGTGGTCGCGAGCGCTGGCACCACCAACACCGGCGCCGTGGACGATCTCGCTGCCGTGGCGGCCGTCGCACGCGAGGAGCGCCTCTGGTTTCACGTGGACGCGGCCTACGGCGGCTTTTTCCTGTTGACCGAGCGGGGTCGGCGGGCGCTCGCCGGGATTGCGGCGGCGGACTCGATCGTCCTCGACCCGCACAAGAGCCTGTTCCTGCCCTATGGCAACGGCGCGCTCGTCGTCCGCGACGCCGCCGCGCTGCGCCGCGCCCACAGCGTTCAAGCCGATTACATGCCGCCGATCCAGGAGGACCTGGAGCGCGCCGAGTTCGCCGAGCTCTCGCCCGAGCTGTCGCGCGACTTTCGGGGCCTGCGCGTGTGGCTCCCGGTCAAGCTCCACGGTCTCGGCGCTTTCCGCCGCGCGCTCGACGAGAAGCTCGACCTTGCCGCATGGGCTGTCGAGCAGATTCGTCAGATTCCGGGCGTCGAGATCGTGGCCGAGCCTCAGCTATCCCTGTTTGCCTTCCGATTGGTGCGCCCCGGATCCGATCCGGCGGCTCTCGACGCGCTGAACCGGAGCGTCCTGAGCGCCGTCAACGCGCGCCAGCGTGTCCACCTCAGCGGCACGGTCGTGGGCGGACGCTTCGTGTTGCGCATCTGCGTGCTGTCCTTTCGCACGCACCGCGACCGCATGGAGCAGGCCGTCGCGGATCTCCGCGAGGTCGCGAGCGGGCTGGCCCCGCGCTAGCCTGGCCTTCGCGGGCACGCTCACTCGACCACAGCCACCGCCTCGATCTCGATCATCAACTCGGGCCGAGCCAGACGCACCACCTGCACCAGGCTGCTCGCCGGAAGCTGCTTCGTGAAGTAGCGATCCCGAACCTCGCGGAACGTCTGGATCTCGGATACATCGGTCATGAAGACCGTGATATTGACGACGTGGTCGGAGGTCGCTCCGCAAGCAGCGAGCGCCGACTTCAGGTTCTCGAAGACTTGTCGGGTCTGGGCCTTCAGATTCCCCTTGCCAACCACGGCGCCTGCCTGGTCGAGGGCGACCTGACCGGACACATAGAGCGTGCGACCGCCCGTGACCTCGACCACGTGGGTGTAACCGGTGGGCTTGGACAACGTCGCGGGATTCGTGTGCTTCACGAGTGGCCTCCCCTCGGCGTTGGCAACTGCGGCCGTGAGCGAGAACGTCAGCAGGGACATCGCTACGCATTTCATTTCCTACGCTCCTGTCGATTCGTGACGTGACGGATGCTCGACGCTGCGTGGGTCACGTCACGATCGTTTCCCTCGCTCTGGTCGGCCCAGCACCCAGATCGGTACACGGCCACACCTGCCTCCCCGTTCGTCCGGGACTCGTTCACCACCCTCATTGGTCCGCCCAACATCCGAGATCAGCTGCAAGGCTCCCGCGCCGATCGAGACCAAAGCAGTGCTTGGTCAGCTGCATCCCCTTGTTCGCCCGGCCCAGTTCAGTGGGGATTCGCTTGCACGAACTTCCCACCGGTGGCGGTGGTGGCGGGAACCGCGACGACGTTCATCAACACCGGGCTCAAGGCGCGGACGACCTACAGGTATCGGGTGCTGGCGCACAGCCCGCTCGGTGATTCGCTCTATTCCAACCCTGCGAGCGCGCGGACGAAGGGGTAGCCCGGGTCCCGAGTCTTTACCCTGCCCTACTTCACATCCACCGCGCAGCGGTTTGGTTCAACACCGGGGATGAGCAGCGAACGGCGCCTGCATCTCTGCCAGGGCGCCGTTCGTCTGTTCGACCGCTCGTGCGCCCTCACAGGAGCTTCTTGAAGTCCTCGGGGCTCAGCCCAGCGTCTCGCACGATACCGCCCATGGTGTACGCGTTGACGGGAGTGTGGCGCGGAACCGTCAGGATGCGCCTGCCGTCGGACATGACGATGTGCTTGCCTTCCCGCACCACCCTGAACCCCGCCTTCTTCAGGGCGCGCACGGCCTGAAGGTGCGGGATACCGGGAAGCTTCGGCACTACACCGTCACCTCGACTTCGCGCACGTCGGCACCCTTCGTCTCCTCGTCGACGACGGAGAGGTACTCCTGGATGGCGGAGCGAATGTTCTCCAGGGCTTCCGGCTCGGTATCACCCTGGGACCAGCACCCTGGCAAGCCTGGCACGTGCGCGCTCACGCCTTCGTCGGAACGCTGAAGAATGACCTTGTACCTCATGACGGTAGCCTCGGCTCTCCCCCGATAGGGTAGCCCTTCTCTGGTTGTCGGTCGAACTGAGTGTGCCGTTCGACGTAATGCATTAGGCCGCACCGCGGCGCATTCCAGGGCTGAGCCGCCGGCGATGGCGAAAAAGCGAGCGCGAGCGGGAGTGGAGGGCGTGATGCGGGCTCTAGCGCTTGCGCGCGAGCATCACCCCGTCGCCGACGGTCAGCAGACAGCTCTCGACCCGTGGGTCGGCCGCGATCTTGGCGTTCAGGGCCCGCAGCGCGTCGGTGTCGGCATCGTGCTTCGACGAGTCCGCAACAGCTCCGGACCACAACATGTTGTCGAGCGCTATCAGGCCGCCGGCACGCAGCAGCCCGAGGCAGAGCTCGTAGTAGCGGTCGTAGCCGGGCTTGTCCGCGTCGATGAAAGCGAAGTCGAACGACCCGGCGCCGCCATCGCGCAGCAGCGCCGACAACGTCTCGGCGGCCGGCCCGAGACGCAACTCGATGCGCTCCGCGAGGCCGGCCTCCTGCCAATGCCGCCGGGCGACCGTCGTCCACTCCTCGCTCACGTCGCAACACACGAGCCGGCCATCCGCGGGGAGGGCTGTGGCGACGGCCAGTGCGCTGATGCCGGTGAAGGTGCCGATCTCGAGCGCGCGCTTCACGCCCGTGAGCTTCACGAGCAGGGCGAAGAACGCCGCCTGGTCCGGCCCGATCTGCATCCCGACCTGATCGGGAACGAGCCGCGCGGTCTCGGCCCGGAGCCGGGTCGCGACAGGCAGCTCCCGCGCCAACCCGCTGACATAGCTCTCGATGACCTCAGGAAAAAGGGATCTTCTCGCCATGGGGCATTCTCTCTCAGCCGGGTCGCCCTACAATCAAGCCTCTGCCATGGGACTCTCGCGCCGTCGCTCCGGGTGGCTCATCGTCCTCGCGGGAGTCTTGCTCTTCGCGGTCGCGGTCATGGCGGAGAACCGCACGCGCTTCCTGGCGCTCAGGTCCACTTTTTCCGCGGACCTCGGCTCGTTCCACAACCAAGCCCTCAACCAGGCGTATGGGCGCGACATCACTTACCTGTTCATGGCCGCCTGGTTCAAGCCGGGCGACTTCGACGGTCCCTCGGTCTTTCGTTCGGCTCACTTCTCGCCCCTGCGCACGCTGTTTCTGCCTCAGCCATATCGCCTGTGGCCGCGCATCGAGACGCTGATGCTCCTGCAGGGATTGCTGATCGGGGTTGGTGCCATCGGCCTGTATGGGCTGGCGCTCGATAAGGCGCACAGCCCCGGCCTCGGCCTTGTCCTGGCTGGCAGCTATCTGCTTCACCCCGCGATCTTCCACACCGCGTGCAACGACTTTCGCGAGATCACGCTCGGCATCGGCCCGGCGCTCGTGGTGCTCTGGCTGTACGCCGCCGGTCGAACCAGGTGGTTCGTACTCGCCGCCCTTCTGGTCCTGTCGGCGCGCTCCGAATACGTCCTGCTCGTCGCCGCGATCCCGCTGCTCTCCGCGCGCCTGGCGCCTCGGGGATCGGCGCGCCGCGTCCGCTGGTGGCTGCCCTTGGCCCTGGCCCTCGCCTGGGCAGGCCTCTCCGAGGCCTACTACCGTCACTTCTACGGCGTGTCCTGGCCGCTGCTCGTGTACGCGACCTCTCACCCGGGGGGCGGTCTGGCGGGGACTCTGGGCCAGCGCTTGGCGCCGTTCTTCGAGTTGATGCTGCTGCCCGCCGTCCTCGCGCTGGCGACTCCCGAGGCGTTCGCGCTGGCGCTGCCCTTCGTGGCGCTCGCCAAGCGCGTCCACGCCCTCCAGTTCCCGCCGCATCACCTGCAGCACCTCGCCCCGGCGATGGTGCTCGTGTTCTGGGGCTTCGCGCTGACGGCGCTGCGGATCTGGGGTGCGCGGCCTCGCTTGCGGGGGTGGTTCGCGGCTGTGCTCAGCCTCGCCGCCGTCTCGAGCTTCGGCTATTTTTCCGTCCTCACCTGGCAAAGGTACCCGCGAGATCTCCACCGCTTCGCCCGGGTCGCTGGCTGGGCCGACGGCCTGCCGGTGGACTCCACCGTGCTCGTGGACCAGGCCCTGTGCGCGCGCTTCAGCGGTTACCTGCGCGTGCTCGACTACGAACACCTGCCGATGGGCAGCCCGTATGCGAGCCCGGCCCAGAGCGAGGCCGCGCTCGCGGCCGTCGTGGCAAGCGCGGATCTCGTCGCGGCGAAGGACGCACCACAGCTCGTCGCGCTGGTTCGCGGCCTGGGGCTCTTCGAGTCGCCGCAGCGCTTCAAGCGCTACCTCATCTTCGTTCGCAAAGGCAGTGCTCCACGCGTGGAGCATCCCGACGAAACGCTGCAGCGCGCGCTGCTGTGGCGGCAACTGCCGTCGCTCGCCCGGCGCGGCGCGACCCTCGCGACCGCTCGCTGACACGCCGGGCAGCCTTGACCGCGTCCAGCGTCCGTCGTAGCGTTGCTGGCGGGGTCGCGGCTTTTCGTTGCGGAGGTGAGGTCATGACGGTGTTCACGCTGATCGTCAACGGACAGCCGAAGCAGGTGGACGTCGCGGCCGACACGCCTCTGCTGTGGGTGCTGCGCGACGTCCTGAACATGACCGGCACCAAGTACGGCTGTGGCATCGCCCAGTGCGGGGCCTGCACCGTGCACCTCGACGGCGAAGCCACGCGCTCGTGCGTGACCACGGTCGACAGCGTCGGGGCGCGCAAGATCACCACCATCGAAGGCCTCTCCCCGGACCGCAGCCATCCGCTTCAGAAGGCCTGGATCGCAGAGCAAGTGCCACAATGCGGCTACTGTCAGTCCGGTATGCTGATGACGGCGGCCGAGCTGCTCGCCCGCAAGCCGAAGCCGACGGACGCGGACATCGACGCCTCGCTGGGCGGCCACATCTGCCGCTGCGGCACGTACCAACGGATCCGGCGCGCCGTGCACCTTGCCGCGGGCAAGCCAGGGGGTGGCAAGTGAAGCGCCGCAGCTTCGTTCGTGCCACCGCCACGGCCGGCGTCGGGCTCACGATCGGCTTCCGCTGCGACGGGCTTCTGGCGCAGGAGCCGGGCAAGGCGGCGCCGCCCAATCCATTCGACGCCTGGATTCGCATCGACAAGGCCGGCGACGTCACGCTGATCTGCGGCAAGTCCGAGATGGGCCAGGGCATCCACACGGCGCTCAGCCAGGTGTTGGCCGACGAGCTGGAAGTCGACTGGAGCCGGGTCAAGGTCGAACAGGCCCCGACGAACCCGAAGTTCTACAACCACGGTACGGGCGGGAGCAGCAGCGTGCGCACCTCCTACCTGCCGCTGCGCAAGGCGGCGGCGGGCGCGCGCACGATGCTGACCGGCGCCGCCGCGGCGCAGTGGGGTGTCAAGCCGGCCGAGTGTCGGGCCGAGCGTGGTGAGATCGTCCACGCTGCGACGGGTCGAAGGCTCGCGTATGGCAGCCTGGCCGCGGCTGCGGCGAAACGCCCGCTGCCGGACCTGGACAAGCTGACCTTGAAGGACGCGAAGGATTTCCGGATCATCGGCAGGTCGATCGAGCGCACGGACATTCCCGGGAAGGTCGATGGCAGCGCGCGCTTCGGCATCGACGTCCGTGTTCCCGGCATGCTGTTTGCCGTCGTCGCCCGCTGTCCCACTTTTGGCGGCAAGCTGAAGTCCTTCGATGCCGCGGAGGCCAAGACGAAGCCGGGCGTGCGCCACGTGCTCGAGATCCCGCCGGGGCCGGCTGGAACCTTCAGCACCGGCGGCGTCGCCGTGGTGGCCGAGAGCACCTGGGCGGCAGTGCAGGGGCGCGAGGCGCTCAGCCTCGAGTGGGAGCATGGCCCGCACGCGGGCGAGAGCAATGCGACGCTGCGCGCCAAGTTCGAGGCGCTCACTTCGAAGCCGGCCACGGCCTTCCGCAACGACGGCGATGCGCTGGCGGCGCTGGCCACCGCCGGCCCGAAGCTGGAGGCCGTTTACGAGCTGCCCTTCCAGGCCCACGCCTCGATGGAACCGCTGAGCGCCACCGTGGACATCAAGGCCGATCGCGCCGAGGCCTGGCTCGGGAGCCAGGGCCCGCAGTGGGGGCAGCAAGTGATCGCCGACATCGCGGGGCTCAAGCCGGAGGCCGTGACGGTTCACACCACCTTCATGGGCGGCGGTTTCGGGCGCCGCTATGCCGCGGATTTCATCGTCGAGGCAGCGCAGGTGAGCAAGGCGGTCGGCGCGCCCGTGCAACTACTGTGGACGCGCGAGGACGACATGCAGCACGACTACTATCGGCCCGCGGCCATGCATCGCTTCGCCGCCAGGCTCGACGCGGCGGGCAAGCCCGTCGCCTGGCTCGATCGCATGTCGTCGGTCTCGATCGGCCGCCAGTGGGACGAACCGGGCAAGGAGAAGCCGGAGGCTAGCGAGATCGAGGGTGCCGCGAACCTGCCCTACGCGATTCCCAACCTGCGCATGGAGTACGTCGACGCGCCCTCCGGCGTGCCGCGGGCGTGGTGGCGCTCGGTCGAGCACTCGATCAACGGCTTCGCCGTCGAGAGCTTCATCGACGAACTGGCGGCGGCGGCCAAGGCCGATCCGCTCGCCTTCCGGCTGGAGTTGCTGCGTGAGCCGCGCCAGGTCAAGAGCCCGACCGACGCGGATGGCCGGCCGCTCGAGACGTTGCGTTTCAAGGCCTGCCTCGAGCTGGCTGCGGCAAAGGCGGGCTGGGGCACGGCGCCGCCCGCCGGCCGCGCCCGGGGCATCGCGTGCCATTTCTCTTTCCAGAGCTATTGCGCGCAAGTGGCCGAGGTCTCGGTCAAGGCTGGCGTGCCCCGCGTTCACCGGATCGTGGCCGCCGTCGATTGCGGCCGCGTGATCAACCCCGATGGCGTCGTGGCACAGGTCGAGAGCGCGATCGTCTACGGCCTTTCGGCCGCCCTGAAGGGCGCCATCAGCATCGCGAACGGGCGCGCGCAGCAGAGCAACTTCGACGCTTTCGAGGTCCTGCGCATCGACGAGATGCCGGCGGTCGAGGTGCACCTGGTGCCGAGCCAGGAGCCACCCACGGGGATCGGGGAGCCGGGGCTTCCGCCCGTGGCTTCGGCGCTCGGCAACGCGCTTTTTGCCCTCACCGGCAAGCGCCTGCGTCGGTTGCCGATCGTCGCCGGCGACCTGGCCTGAGGGCCCGGGGGATCAAAAAAGGCCTGCTCGCCCGCTACCTACGGGGCGGCGGGCGACTCCAGCTTGAACACCAACGTGACGGTGAGGACGAACGGCGTCGGCTGTCCGTTCAGCAGCAGGGGCTGGTAGCGCCACTGCTTCACGGCTTCGATGGCTGGTTCCTGCAAGAGCAGATGCCCGCGCAGGATGGCCACGGTCTGCACCCGACCGTCCTCGCCCACCACGGCTTCCAGGATGACGATGCCCTGAACGCGCGACAGGGCGGCCAGCGGCGGATATTCGGGAGCCACGCGGTTAACCAGTTTCGGCGCGATGATCGCGCCGCCAACCCGGACGGCCTTGCGTGGCGGCGGCGGCTCGAGTGGCAGGCCTCCGATCACACCGCCGACAACTCCACCGGCAATCCCACCCTCCACTCCTCCCGGGACGCCTCCCTCGACACCGCCGAGGTCCAGTGCTTCGTCCGGAACCACTGCGGATGGAACCTCCATGGGAGCCACGAAGCTGTCGGGCGCTTGGGGGCGGGCCACCGCCGGAGCCCGAGCAACGCGGACCCCGGCGGCGGGAGGTGGCGGAGGTGGAGGCGGGGGAGCGATCAGAGAGGGCGCGACGAAGAAAGCGCGCACCGCTTCGCCCGGCTCCGGCAGGATGTTGTACAGCAAGATAGGAACGAGCACGGCCGCCGTGATCAGCGCCGTGTGGATCGCAAAGGAGGTGAAGACCGCCGTGCTCCGCCGGACGCCCAGGGGCTCGATTTCAAACAGGCTCTCGAACTGGAAGTCGCGAACCCTGAGCGGCGACTGGTCGCGAACGGGACTCGTGACAACGAGCGCTGCGTGTCCCATGGCAACCTCCCACCCGCCAGAGAACCAAGATCTGTGCCAGCTGCTAAATGGCGGACACCCCGTGCGTTGGCTCCGCGACTGCCGCGCAGCGTGAAGAAAATGCGCGGATTGGCCTGAGGATCTGCAGTTGTTGCGCAACTTGGCCCGCGCGTCGGGTCTGGGACGCCGGTTAGCGCCCTCCACCCGTGGCATTTCTGTTGCAGTCGGGTGGAGACGTGCGCATGAGAGCCGGCCGCTGTTACGATGGGCTCGTCATGGCCGAGGATCCCGAGCGCCTGCGCGGCTCGTACGAAGCCGAGGTCCGCTTGCTGGGCGAGCAGCTGGCCTTGCAGGAGCGCGAGCTGACCGTTTTGGCCGAAGTGGCCTCCGAGGTCCACAGCACCGAGAACGTGCAGTCCGTCTTCGAGATCGCACTCGACAAGATCCGGGAGAAGCTCGACGTCAGCGCCGCCTGGATCTTCACCGGCGAGGCGGGCGAGCGAAAGCTTCAACTGGCCGCATCCCGCGGGGTTTCGGAAGACTACCTCGAACACGTGCGGCGCGACGGGCTCTCCGAGTGCCTGTGTCCGGAGGTGTTCTGGAGCGGTCACTCGATGCAGGCGCGGAACACCAGGCAGTGTCCGCGCATGCCCGATATCGTCGCCGGCTCCGAAGAGATCGTCGCGCACGCCTGCATCCCGCTGCGCTTTCGGGGCACGAGCCGGGGCGTGCTGAATGTGGCGGCGCGCGCGGGGGCCACCTTCAGCGAGGGGCAGCTGCGCTTTTTCGAGACGCTCGGCCACCAGATCGGCCTGGCCGTCGAGCGGGCCCGGCGCGGCGAAGCCGAGAGGCAGCGCCACGAGGAAGCCAGGAGCGCCTACCGCGAGTTGAAGGCGGCCCAGGAGCGCATCATCGAAAGCGAGAAGATGGCGCTCCTCGGGACCTTCGCGGCCGGGCTCGCCCACGAGATTCGCAACCCGCTCAACTCGATCGCGCTTCAGCTCTCGGTGCTCGAGCGTCGCAATGCCCGGCTCGAAGCGGACAAGCGCATCAGCGAGCTGACCGGCATGATCCGCGAAGAAGTGAGCCGGCTGGATGCCCTGGCCGGCGACTTCTTGCAGTTCTCGCGAGTCGATCGGGTGCAGCAGGGCCTGGCCGACCTGGACGGCGTCGTCCAAGACGTGCTGCGCCTGCTCGACCCGGAATCGGCGGCCTGTGGCGTCCGTCTCGTCCACGAGCCCTGCCCTGGGTTGCCGCCGCTGCCCATGGATCCAGAGAAGATCAAGCAGGTGCTCATCAACCTGGTGCGCAACGCCATCGAGGCCATGCCCGGCGGCGGGCAGGTGACGCTGAAGCTCGAGCGCCGCGAGGACGCTGGGGTCTTGAGTGTCAAGGACAGCGGCCCGGGCTTGCCCGACGGCATCGACATCTTCCAAGTCTTCGTGACGACGAAGCCGAGGGGCACGGGCCTGGGACTCTCGATCGCGCGCCAGATCGTCGTGCAGCACGGTGGCCGCATCAGCGCACGCAACGCGCCCGGCGGCGGCAGCGTGTTCGAGATCACCCTGCCGCTAGCTCCACGGGAGGTCTAGCTGTGAGCTCCAAGGCGCGGATCGTCGTGATCGATGACGAGGCAAATGCGGCGCTCGCGCTGGAGACGCTGCTGCGCGAGGACGGCTACGAGGTGGCTCGTGCCAACGACGCCACCAGCGGCCTCGGCCTGGTCGAGCAGATCGATGCGGACATCGTGCTCACCGACCTGCGCATGCCCGGAATGGACGGGCTCGAGCTGCTCGCGCGCATCAAGCAGTTGCGTCCGCAGACCATGGTCATCCTGATGACGGCCTATGGCACCGTGAAGACCGCGGTTCACGCGATGAAGAGCGGGGCCGAGGACTACCTCGGCAAGCCGATCGACGTCGAGGAGCTCGAGGTGATCCTCGAGCGCGCCCTCGAGAAGAAGCGCCTGCTCGAGGAGACTTGCCTGCTCCGGGAGCGCGTCGAGGAGAAGTATCGCTTCGAGAACCTGGTGGGCGAGAGCCCGGGCATGCTTCAGGCGTTCAGGACGATCCGCCAGGTGGCTCCTTCGAACGCCTCCGTGCTGCTGCTCGGGGAGAGCGGGACAGGCAAGGAGTTGTTCGCCCAGGCCCTTCACCAGGCGGGCCCCCGGCGCGGCCGTCCCTTCATCAAGGTCGCTTGCGCGGCGCTTCCGGAGACGCTGCTCGAGAGCGAGCTGTTCGGCCACGAGAAGGGCTCCTTCACCGGCGCCATCAGCACCCGCGCCGGCCGTTTCGAGGCCGCCGACGGGGGCACGCTGTTCCTCGACGAGATCGGCGACATCTCGCCCACCGTCCAGGTCAAACTGCTCCGCTTTCTCGAGGAGCGCGAGTTCGAACGCGTCGGCGGCAACCGGACCTTCAAAGTGGACGTGCGGATCGTTTGCGCTACGCACCGGGACCTCGCGAAGAAGATCGCCGAGGGCTCCTTCCGGGAGGACCTCTACTACCGCCTGAACGTGATCGAGATTCGGATCCCTTCGCTGCGGGAGCGTCCCGCCGACGTGCCGGTGCTGGCGCAGCACTTCCTGACGAAGTACGCGGCGCGAAACGGCAAGGCGGTTCGAAGTCTCTCGGACGAAGCCCTGGCCTTGTTGGCGCGCCAGCCCTGGCCGGGCAACGTGCGCCAGCTCGAGAACGCGATCGAACGCGCGGTCGTGCTGGCGGAAGAGCCCGTGCTGACGCCGGCCCATTTCCCGACGCTGCGTGGGAGCCTCGAGGCCGCCGAGGCGCCTGGGCGGGCGGGCATCGCGATCCCGGGCAGCAGCCTCGCGGCGATCGAGCGGGAGGCGATCCTGCGAACTCTAGAATCGGTCGGTGGGAGCACGTCGCGGGCCGCCGCGCTGCTGCAGATCAGTCCGCGCAAGATCCAGTACAAGCTCAAGGAGTATCAGTCGCTCGGCGCTCTCAGCGCGCCGCAAAAGGCGCTCGAGAAGCCGGCAGACCTGGCCTCGGGCTTGCCGAAGTGAGCCCCGGGAGGCCATGAGCATGGGGAGTATCGAGCGGATCGCGTCGGCGCGACGAACCACGGAACAGGAACGGCAGCCTTGGCTTCCGCCTGACCTGTTCGCGGTCCTTGGCGCGCCCGGGATCCCACCCGCCCTCGTCACGGACCAGACCGACCGCATCGTCTTCTCGAACCGCGCCGCGGCGGAGCTGCTGGGACGCCCGTCCGCCGCGGCTCTGGGGCGCCGCTGTTTCGACGTGGTGGGCGGCCGCGACGTGTACGGCAACCGGTTCTGCTACCAGAACTGCCCTGTGAAGAACGCCGTCACAAACGGGGAGCCTGTCTCAGGCTTCATCCTCGACGTGCCGCGCGGGGACGCCGGGCGGCGCAGCACGCACGCCACGATACTGCCGGTTCCTGGCGCACGGCCCGGCGAGTTCCTGATCGTCCACATCCTCGACCGCGCTACGGCCGCTGTGGCCTCAGCGAGCGGACCCACGCCGTCGGCGCCCCTCACGCCCCGCGAATCCGAGATCCTCCAGAGCATGTCGTCGGGGCTTCAGAACAAGGAAATCGCTCAGCATCTGGGCATCAGCCCGGCCACAGTCCGCAACCACGTTCACAACATTCTCGAGAAGCTAGGCGTCCACTCGAAGCTGGAGGCGGTCTCGCTCGCCTTTCGCAACGACTGGATCGCGGCCACCCCCCCTCGAGCTTAGGCGAAGAGTCCCGCTGCTGCCTCCGCCGACAACCGGCGCAGTGCGGCGAGCGTGTGGTCGATGTCGGCTTCGGTCGAGAGATAGTTGACGATGCCGGCGCGTAGCCAGGTCCTGCCACGCAGTCGGGTGGTCGAGACCCAGGCTTCGCCCGACACCTCGAGCGCCCGCTGAAGCCGATCCTGATAGCGGTCCACGAGCGCGGGATCGTGACGCGCGGCCGCGGAGCGTCCGCCTGGCAGGTGGCGGAAGCAGACGACCGAAAGCTCCGGCTCCTCGGGCAGCGCCTCGAAGTCGTCGCTCTCGCGGATGCGCCGGGCCAGGTAAGCCGCGAGGTCGTCGTTCATCTCGACCAGGCGTCCCAGGCCCTCGGTGCCCAGGTGCTTCCACGAGAGCCACAGCTTGAGGCCGCGGAAACGGCGCGTGCCCTCGATCGAATACTGATACCAGTTGAGAGGCTCGTCCTCCGGTCGGTTCATCCGGTAGTACTCGGGCGAGCGGTTGAAGGTCCGGTGCAGATCCTCGCGGCGCTTCACCAAGAGGGCCCCGATGTCGTAGGCCTGGAAGAACCACTTGTGCGGGTCGACCGTGACGGAATCGGCCCGCTCCAGATCTCTCACCCGCGGGGCATCGCGCTTCGACAGCCGCGCGGCGCCGCCGTAGGCCGCGTCGACGTGAAGCCAAAGCCCCTCCTGCCCGGCGATCTCGGCCAGCTCGCCGACGCAGTCGACGGAGCCAGTGTTCGTCGAGCCTGCCACCGCCGCAATCGCGAACGGGCGCAGACCCGCGCGCCGGTCTTCCGCGATGGCCGCGCTCAGCGCCGCGCCCCGTAGTCGGAATCGGTCGTCGCAGGCCACGACGTGGAGCGTTTCGGTGGGGAAGCCCAGCACCCCGAGGGCGCGGTCGATGGAAAAGTGCGTCTGGTCCGAGGCGTAGACGCGCACGCCCTCGAGCTCGCGGCCGCGCGGCGCCCGGGACAAACCCAGCAGCTGCCTGAGGTGGACGTCGCGGGACAGCGTCATGCCGATCAGGTTCGCCATCACGCCGCCGGAGGTGAGCGCGCCGAAGCTGCCGTCGCCGTAGCCGACCAGTGTGCGCAGCCAGCCGACCACTTCTTCTTCGACGAGCGAGGCCGACGGGCCCGCGTGCCACACGTCGACACCCTGGTTGATCCACTGCGCGAGCAGCTCGCCGACGATCGACATCGGCAGCACCGGTGGCGTGAAGTAGCTGTAGGAGCGCGGGTGCGCGGCGTTGTACTGGTACGGGGCGAGCCTGCGGCTCCACTCCTCGATCACCTCCTTCGAGGGCGTCGGGGTCGCGGGCGCGGGGCTGGGTTGTCCCGCCGCAGCCGCCGCGGGATCAGCGCCCGCTCCGAAGAGCAGCCGCCGCATCTCGGGATAGGTCTCGGCGCCGATGGGCCGCCGCATGGCCTCGAGAAAGTGGTAGTCGAGGGCCGCCGCCCAGGCCGCGGCGCCCAGCCGCTCCAGGGCCTGTCTCGAGGCTGGCTGGTGGATGCCGACGAGGTCCGGCTCTGGATGCCAATCGAAGGGCGACGCGCTCTTGGGCATGGTCTCCTTGCGCAAAGCGCGATCCTATCGCGAGTCGGGGCGGCCTGGTTCAGCCAGCCGGGGTTCCGAGTGCGCGGAGAAGAGGTACTCCTGAATGCCGTTGCGCAACAGCAAGCTCGTCTTCAGTCGGAAGCCGGGCATCAGCCTGGCGAGGTCGGACTCGTGATAGCCCGGCGCGCTGCGGGTGGGTGTCGCGGCGCCTTCCCACGCGAGCGTCTGAGGCCCCCGGATCCGATATCGCATCGGCGCGGCCGGGAGTTGACGCTGTGTCGTTACGAAGGCGAGCAACAGCGCGCCGGGCCGGCAGGCGGGTGCCAACCGAGCCATCAGGGCGGCGATCTGATCGGGCCGCAGGTAGTCGAACAGGTCCCAGGCGAGTACGGCGTCGAAGCGGTCGTCGTCGGCGAGCGGCACCAACCTCTCGAGCAGGCGGGCGAAGTTCTCGGCTTTCCGGGCCTCGATCGTCTCGTCGAGGAGCGAGCGGTGCAGGTCCGCGACGAAGACGCGGCAGTTCCTGGACGAGAGCCACTCGATATTGGATCCGATCGACCGGCCGAGGTCCAGCACCTGTGAGCGTCGCTCGGGACCCAGGGACGCTACGAGCGCGCCGAAGGCCAGCGAGCGATGCTCTGCCTGAGACGCACCCGGGGCGGTCGGTTTCGCCGCCGCGTCGGGGCCGTGAGGTCCAAAGGGCCAGCGCATGATCAGCGGCTAGACCGCACGCCGCGCTTTCGCGAGGCCGACGTGAGCGGGCTCACGCGCAGGGCACAGCAGCATCGCCGAGCGCTACAGCTGCGCGGGAGCATGGGCTGGCATTATGGCTCGCGGGGGAGGCCTTGCTAAAATTCACGCTTCCCATGGCCGAGAGTCTGATCGTCGTTCGGGGTCTGGCGAAGACCTACTACCGTGGCAGTGAAGAGCTACAGGTCCTCCAGGGGATCGACCTCGACGTTGCCAAGG
>CAYTWT010000172.1:0-5918 GCA_964442185.1 uncultured Acidobacteriota bacterium | reverse complement strand
TGAAGTCTACTGCGGTTCGTCAGCCATGCAAGAGCCTGCTCCGCCTTGGCGGGCGATCCCCTGCTGCTGAAAAAGGCCCCTTTGGCCAAGGGCGCAGCCCGGAGCCCACGTGAATGGCATTCACGAGGTCATGGGTTCGATAACGCCATGAAACCCTGCCGAACTTCTTGGAACCGAGGGCTCGCAGATGGACCGCCCCACGCGGGCTGTGCGCGGGGTCAGGAGGACGATTGCCACGAGTTGCTGCCAAATCGACGATGACCGGAGTCACTTGATGATCTCCCGGGCGAGGGACACGGGATCAGTCACGCGAACCGGAGTCGTGCTCTTCTTTGCCAGGGCCAGCAGCCGGTCATCGGTCGTGACGAAGACATCGGCGCCCGCGAGTTCGGCCGCCGCCAAATGGAGCGCATCGAAGCCCACAAAGCCAAGCGCGATGAGCGCTGCAGTTCGTTCTTGCAATGATTTGGCCACCAGCGTCTCCAATTGCAGCTCGCTCAACCATTGTCGCACCAGTCCGGCGCGCCACGGAATTGGGTTCTGGTCGTTCTCTAGATCGTGAGCGGGAGAGCGAGTTACGACTCGTCTCCACCAGGGGCAAATCTCATTAGCGACGGACCCAGACGCGAGCGGCTCCTGCTGAGCCGGCCGATCAGCCCAGAGCCGCGCACAAGCAACCGCGGCAGCCTACTTGGGACTCGTCCCTTCGACCTTCGGGTTGCCGTCGGCCAGCCACTGGCGATAACCGCCGGTCAGGGCCCTGGCGGCTTTCAAGCCCAGGCCGTCGAGCGTGAGCGCCACACGGGCGCTGGTGTGCTCGTTCGTTCAGGCACAGTAGGCGACGATCGGCTTCTTCTGGCTCCTCAAGGCCTCGACGTGCTCGGCGAGCCTGGCCTCGGGGACGCAGAGCGCGCCCGGAATGTGCCCGAGGCCGTAGGCAGCCGCGTCGCGCACGTCGATCACCAGGATCGTATCGCTCTTCCAGGCCTTCTTGAATTCCTTCTGCGAGATGCGCGGCGTAGCGTCGGCCGGCGCGTACTGCGCGAGCAGCGTGACGGGCAGCAGGATCACGGCGAAGGCGGCGAGCAGGGGTCTCATGCATCGGATCATAGCGCTAGCCACGGCTCGCGACAGCGGCGAGTGACTCCGCCAGAATCGTCAGGGCGCGATCCAGCTCGTCCTTGCTGATGACCAGGGGTGGTTGCAGTCGCAGCACGTTTCCGTGAACGCCACCGACGCCGATCAGCAGGCCGCGCTCGAGGCACGCGGCCCGCACCGCGTTGGCCTCGGCCATGGCTGGGGTCCTCGCTGCGTCCTTCACGAGCTCGACGCCGATCATCAGGCCCAGGCCGCGGATCTCGCCGACGAGTGGCAGCTTCAGCGCGCGCAACAGGCCCTGCACGTATGCCCCCTTCGTGCGCGACTGCTCGGCCAGGTTCTCGCGCTGCATGTACCGGATGTTCGCAAGGCCCGCAGCACACGAGACTGGATTGCCGCCGAAGGTCGAGAGATGGTCGCCGGGCTGGAACGCCGCCGCGATCTCGTCGCGAGCGGTGAAGGCGCCCAGCGGGAAGCCGTCGGCGATGCCCTTCGCCATCACGAGAATGTCGGGCTCGATGCCGAAATGCTCGATCGCGAACATCTTGCCGGTGCGACAGAAGCCCGACTGCACCTCGTCCGCGATCATCAAGATGCCGTGAGCGTCGAGCAAGCACTTCAGGGCGGGGAAGTACGACGCCGGTGGCACGATGATGCCGCCCTCGCCCATGACGGGTTCCACGATCATGGCCGCGATGTCCTTGGTCGTGCTGTAGTCGATCGCCTCCTCGACCGAGCGGATCGCGTAGGCCGCCGTGGCCTCGGCGTCGTCCGGGAAGGGCGAGCGGTATGTGTAGGGCGGCGCGGCAAATGCGATGCCAGGGGCGTAGGGTCCGCCGCGGCGCTTGCGGCCGGCGTTGCCCGTGATCGAGAGCGTGCCCCAGGTGCGGCCGTGGAACGAAGCGTGGAGCGACAGGTACTCGTGCTTGCCCGTGAACAGCCTGGCCAGTTTCATGGCGCCTTCGATCGCTTCGGCGCCGCTGTTGGCGAAGAACGTCTTGCGCAGCCGGCCGGGTGCGATCTCCGCGAGCTTCTCGGCCAGGTCCGCCACCACCGGCACGTAGTAGACGTAGGAGCAGCAGTGGGTGAAGTTGTCGATCTGCGCCTTGGCCGCCACGACCACCTCGGGATTCGAGTGGCCCGCGTTCACGACCGAGATGCCCGCGAAGCAGTCGATGTAGTCGCGGCCGCTCGCGTCGGTCACGATGGCGCCCCGCGCCCGCTCGATGACGATCGGCTGGACCTTGGTAAAGCCGGTCATCATGTAGTCCTGATACTTGCGAATCGTGTCGCTCATGGCCGGCCATCCTAACCTCGTTTGGGCCTTCCTGGCAGCTCCCGCTGGAGCTATGCCCTTGACACGGCCCGACTTTTGTATAGAATCAGTCGGTTGTCTCAAACTGGGGACGGCGCCTCATGCAGAGGTCCCTTTCTGTCTTGTCTTGGTTTCGGAGGCGTGAGTGCCCACGGTCAGTCAACTCGTCCGGGTCGGTCGGCAGAAGCTTCTTAGCAAGACTGATAGCCCGGCTCTCCAGGGGTCGCCCCAGAAGCGGGGCGTGTGCGTGCGGGTCTTCACGTCGACGCCCAAGAAGCCGAACTCGGCGCTGCGAAAGGTCGCGCGTGTCCGGCTCACCAACGGGATCGAGGTCACGGCCTACATCCCGGGTGTGGGCCACAACCTGCAGGAGCACTCGATCGTGCTGATCCGCGGGGGCCGCGTGAAGGACCTGCCGGGCGTCCGGTATCACATCGTTCGGGGCACCCTGGATGCCGTGGGCGTCCAGGGTCGCAAGCGAAGCCGCAGCAAGTACGGGGCGAAACGCCCGAAGGCGTAACGTTCCCCTAGGAGGTTCGTAAAGAGGAAGTTCCGGCGGGGGTTCCGCCGGGAGACACAGTCGGGGCGATCAGGTTTTCGGTCATCCAGACCGGGAACCAAGGATCCTCGAGGCGGGGCGGTCGTAGGGCCCAGACGACGCCGGCGGCGGCCGGAGCACCGGCCACCCGGAGGCGCCGTCTGTTGTTTTTTCAGGAGCTTGCCAGCATGCCACGTCGCGGCACGGTACCGAAGAGAGACGTTCTTCCGGACCCCCTCTACAATAGCGCGCTCGTCACCAAGTTCATCAACTGCATGATGTACGGCGGCAAGCGCGCCACCGCCCAGCACATCATGTACGGTGCCTTGAACGTAGTGCAGGAGAAGACCACCGACGATCCGCTCAAGGTCTTCAAGAAGGCCGTGGACAACGCCAAGCCCAGTCTCGAAGTGAAGAGCCGCCGCGTCGGCGGGTCGAACTACCAGGTCCCGGTCGAGGTCAACCTGGCGCGGCGCACGTCGCTCGCGCTGCGCTGGCTCATCGGCTTCGCCCGCAAGCGCCCCGAGCGCGGCATGGTGCAGAAGCTGGCCAGCGAGCTGATGGACGCAGCCAACCTGCGCGGCGGCGCCGTGAAGAAAAAAGAAGACACGCATAAGATGGCCGAGGCCAACAAGGCCTTCGCCCACTATCGCTGGTAGGGACGAAGCAGTGGCGAGACAGACACCCCTCGAGCGGACCCGCAACATCGGGATTGCTGCGCACATCGACGCCGGCAAGACCACGACCACCGAGCGGATCCTCTTCTACACCGGGGTGAACTACAAGATCGGCGAGGTCCACGACGGCACCGCCACGATGGACTGGATGGAGCAGGAGCAGGAGCGGGGCATCACGATCACGTCCGCCGCCACGACCTGCTTCTGGAAGGACCACCGCATCAACATCATCGACACGCCCGGCCACGTGGACTTCACGGCCGAGGTCGAACGCTCGTTGCGCGTCCTGGACGGCGCGGTCGCGCTGTTCGACGCGGTTGCCGGCGTGCAGCCGCAGTCCGAAACGGTCTGGCGCCAGGCCGATAAATACAAGGTTCCGCGCATCGCTTTCATCAACAAGATGGACCGCGTGGGCGCCAACTTCCTGCACTCGATCGAGACGATGCACGCTCGGCTGAACGCGAAAGCGGCCGTGGCTATTCAGCTTCCGCTTGGTCAGGAAGACCAGCACCACGGCGTCATCGATCTTGTCGAGATGCAGGCCTACCGCTACCTCGACGAAGCGATGGGCAGCAAGTACGAGACCCAAGAGATCCCGGCCGAGTTGCGGGAGCAGGCCCAGAAGCACCGCGAGATCATGATCGAGAAGGTGGCCGAAGGGGCCCACGAGGCCGGCGACGACACCTTGTTCGAGAAATTCGTGAGCGGCCAGACGCCCAGCGTTGCCGAGATCAAGGCGGCCATCCGGAAGGCCACGATCGCGATGAAGCTGTTCCCGGTCATCTGCGGGTCGGCCTTCAAGAACAAGGGCGTTCAGCCCATGCTCGACTGCGTGGTGGATTACCTGCCCTCGCCTCTGGACAAGCCTCCGACGCTGGCGAACGACCCGGCCACGGGTGAGCTGGTGCCGCGCGAGCCGAAGGACGACGCGCCGTTCTCCGCGCTCGTCTTCAAGATCATGACCGACCCGTTCGTCGGCCAGCTCGCATTCCTGCGCGTCTATTCGGGCAGCCTCAAGAGCGGCGACACCATCCTGAATCCCGCCAAGGGGATGAAGGAGCGCATCGGCCGCCTGCTCAAGATGCACGCGAACAAGCGCGAGGAGATCAAGGAGGTCTGGGCCGGTGACATCGCCGCGGCCGTGGGCCTGAAGAACGTCACCACGGGCGACACGATTTGCGACCCGCTGAAGCCCGTCGTGCTCGAGTCGATCAACTTCCCGGCTCCCGTCATCGCACTCGCCGTCGAGCCCAAGACCAAGTCGGACCAGGAGAAACTCGGCCAGGGCCTCGCGAAGCTGATGCAGGAAGACCCGACCTTCAAGGTCGAGACCGACAAGGACACGGGCCAGACCAAGATCTCGGGCATGGGCGAGCTACACCTTGAGATCATCGTCGAGCGCCTGAAGCGCGAGTTCGGGGTCGAGGCCAACGTGGGCAAGCCGCAGGTCGCCTATAAAGAGACGATCCGCAGGAGCTCCAAGGCCGAGGGCAAGTACATCAAGCAGACCGGCGGCAAAGGCCAGTACGGCCACGTCAAGATCGAACTGGAGCCAGCACCCGGCGAGGGCTTCGTGTTCGAGAACGTCATCAAGGGCGGCTCGATCCCGAAGGAGTTCATCAAGCCCATCGAGACAGGCATCCGCGAGGCCCTGGACCGGGGCATCATCGCGGGTTACCCCGTCGTCGACGTGAAGGTGAGCCTCTGGGATGGCAGCTACCACGAGGTCGACTCCAACGAGATGGCCTTCAAGATCGCCGGCTCGATGGCCTTCCAAGAGGCCGCGAAGAAGGCGAACCCGGTGCTGCTCGAGCCGATCATGAAGGTCGAGGTCGTGACGCCCGACGACTACACGGGCGCGGTCACGGGCGACCTGTCGAGCCGGCGCGGCCACCTCGAAGGCCAGCTGTCTCGGGGCGGCACGCAGATCATCACCGCGCTGGTGCCGCTGTCGAACATGTTCGGTTACTCCACCGACCTTCGGTCCCGCACCCAGGGCCGCGCGACCTACTCGATGCACTTCGAGAAGTACGCCGAGGCCCCCCGCAACGTCAGCGAAGAGGTGGTGGCGAAGGTCATGGGCAAGGTCGAGAAGTAGAAAGAACCCTACTGAGCTAAGAGGCGAGAGAGCATGGCCAAGGAGAAGTTCGACAGGTCGAAGCCGCACGTGAACATTGGAACGATTGGGCACGTGGACCATGGGAAGACGTCGCTGACGGCGGCGATCACGAAGGTATTGGCGGCGACGAACCCGAAGGTTCAGTACAGGGCGTACGACATGATCGACAAC
>CAYTWT010000171.1:0-2220 GCA_964442185.1 uncultured Acidobacteriota bacterium | reverse complement strand
GCAACAAGCCCATGGCCCACAGCACCAGGCTCGAGGGGCCTATCTGGGCCGCCGTCGACAACCAGCGCAGGCTGACGATGGCAGCGATGTTGAGCAACACCAAGTCCCAGGTGCCCAGGACGCGGTGCAGTTGGCTGGCGGCTTCAGGTTTACCCATGCCGGATGAGGAGCGAACCGCCTTTGTATTGCCTACGCCCCGGCTTTTCAGTTGCTACCTCTGGTCTGCCGAGAGCAGCATCTGATTGACCATCTTGGCGATCTGAATGTCCTGGATCGCGACGCCGGTGAGATCGGCCACCGTGATCTGGTCCTCGCTGGTTCGACCGATTGCGGGGTTCTTGATCACATTGCCCAATTCGAGAATGGAGCCCTCTTCGATCAGCTTGCCTTTCACCGCATGAAAGCACTCACCGTGATCGACGCATTGTGAAACGCTGTCCGCCACGACTCGATCGGCCTTCGCCAGAAGCTCCGCCTCCAGCTCCTGCTTGCCGTGATCGTCCGATCCCATGGCGGTGATATGCGTTCCCTTCCGGACCTGATCGGCCCGAACCAGCGGCTCTGTGGCCGAGGTCGTGGTGACGATGAGCCTGCATTGCGAAACCAGCTCGTCGATCTCCGTCGCGGCCTTCACGTCCAGCCCCCAGGCCTGAATGGATTCCGTCGCCTGGAGATCCTCGATCATACGCTGCACTTTCTTCGCGTCCCTGCCCCATACGAAACAGCTCTGACAGTCGACGACGTCCTTCAGCAGCTCGAGCTGCATCCTCGCCTGCACGCCGGTGCCGACGATCCCGATGTGATCGATGTTCTTCGCAGCCAGATGCTTTGCGGCAACCGCCCCGGCGGCGGCGGTGCGCATGTCGGTGAGCCAGGCCTTGTCCAGGAGAATCAGCTCGAGGTGCCCCGTCTTCTGGCTGAAGACCAGAATCAACCCGTCGGCAACGGGCAGGCCTAGCGCGGCGTTGTCGCCAAAACCGGACGCCATCTTGAGAACGTAGACGTCGTCGTTCTTGACGAAACCGTACTTGATATGGACGCTCCCCGGCGGTTGCTCGAAACGCAGGAAGCCAACGGGCGGAACCACGACCTTGCCTTCGGAATACAGAACGAAGCCGTCTTCGATCGCCTGAATCAGCTTTGGGACGTCGATCAGACGCTTGATCTCGTCGAGTTCCAGTACCTTGGGCATCGGCATCTCTCTCTTGCTTGAGTGTTCCGTTGGTCAGACATCGGACGCTTCTACAGGCGATCGCGCGCCGTGTGCACGTAGTAGTCGACGACCGCGCCAGCGCTGTCGATCACGTGGATGCCCGGGTAGCGGATCGTCGTGGGACAGATGTGACCGGGCACCGCCAGCAGATAGTCGCCCACCCGAGGTAGCTCACCGAGGATCCGGAAGACTCCGTGCTCCTCGCTCTGCTCCGTCAGCTCCGCCTCGTTGAGGCCAAGCAGGAAGGCCCTTTCGTCGGTCGGAAGATCCGAGCTGATTCCCTTGTAGCCCAGGTCCGTCGTGATCGTCCCCGCGCTCGGATATCGATCGACGACCTGGGTCAGGATCAGGGCGGCGCAGCGAAACGGCATGTCGGGCATCGCCGCGGTATAGCCCGCGTCCCAGTAGACGAACGTCCCGGGCGAACCGTACATGCCCTCCGTACGTGCGTAGTAGGCGAAAGAGAATGACCCGCCCGCGACGACGCACGGGACGGGCATCCCCGCCGACTCGATCTGGCGCCGAAAGTCCTGAAGGGACTCGATGTGCCGCTGCGCCGCCGCCTCACGTTGAACGACGTCAGTGAAGGTCTCGTGCCCGTCGTACAAGTGAAAACCGGATGGCTGTAGAAACGGGTGTGCGTCGATGGCGCGATACAGCTTCGCGGCATCCGGGCCGAACTCGATTCCCGTACGGCGCATACCCGCGTCCAGGTCCAGCATCACGCGCAGCGGCCGCTCTTGGCGTGCGGCGACGGTGGCCAGGGCGTCGACGTGGAATGCGGAGCTGACGATGGTGGCGATCCAGGCGTCCGGGTAGGACGAGGTCAGGTCGCAGAGGCGCTCGATCTTGCGTTGCTGGCCCTGCGGGTACGCGAGGATCGCCTTGCGTGCTCCCGCCTCGAGCACCATCGCCAGCTCCTTCAGCGTGGCGCACTTGAACCCGTCGATCCCAGCCTCGAGCTGTTTGCGCGCGATCGCCTGCGACTTGTGCGTCTTGACGTGGGC
>CAYTWT010000170.1:0-12781 GCA_964442185.1 uncultured Acidobacteriota bacterium | reverse complement strand
CGCGCCGAGGTACACCTGCCGGGGCCGCGCGATCTTCTGGTCCTTGTCCTCGATCATCTCCTGCCACTGGGCCAGCCACCCGGACATCCTGCCGATGGCGAAGAGCACGGGGAACATGTCCACCGGGAACTTCATGGCCTGGTAGATGAGCCCGGAGTAGAAGTCCACGTTGGGGTAGAGCTTCCGCTTCAGGAAGTACTCGTCGGAGAGGGCGATCCGCTCCAGCTCCAGCGCGATGTCCAGCAGCGGATTCCTGCCGGTGACCTCGAACACCTCGTCGGCCATCTTCTTGATGATCTTGGCGCG
Source organism: uncultured Acidobacteriota bacterium (assembly GCA_964442185.1). Lineage (GTDB taxonomy): Bacteria > Acidobacteriota > Vicinamibacteria > Fen-336 > Fen-336 > CADEEV01. The sequence goes on along the minus strand of CAYTWT010000170.1, from coordinate 12,475 downwards.
CGGGTCGTAGTTCTTGTAGACGCGGTGGCCGAAGCCCATGAGCCGGACGTCGCCGCCGCTCTCCTTGACTTCCTTGATGAAGGCGGGGACCTTGTCCTTGGACCCGATCTCCCGCAGCATCCGGAGGACCTGCTCGTTGGCGCCCCCGTGCAGCGGGCCGTAGAGCGCCGCGATGCCGGCGGCCGCGGCCGAGTAGGGATCCACTCCCGAGGAGCCCACCCCGCGCATGGCCGAGGTGGAGCAGTTCTGCTCGTGGTCGGCGTGGAGGATGAACAGCACCTCCAGGGCCTTCTCCAGGACCGGGTTCACCTGGTACTTGGTCTCGGTCATCCGGAACATCATGTTCAGGAAGTTGCCGCAGTAGGAGAGCTCGTTGTCCGGGTACGCATAGGGCATCCCGACGGAATGACGGTAGGCGAAGGCCGCCAGCGTCGGAATCTTGCCGATCAGGCGGTGGATCTGGTGCTGGCGCGCGAGCGGGTCGTGGACCTGCTTGGCATCGGGGTAGAACGTCGAGAGGGCCCCAACCGTCGAGACCAGCATGCCCATCGGGTGGGCGTCGTAGCGGAAGCCGGCCATCAGATCCTTGACGTTCTCGTGGACCATGGTGTGGTGGGTGACGTTGTGGACCCACTCCTCATGCTGCGGCTTCGTGGGCAGCTCACCGCTTAGGACCAGGTAGGCCGTCTCCAAGTAGCTGCTCTTTTCCGCGAGCTGATCGATGGGGTAGCCGCGGTAGTTGAGGATGCCGCGCTCCCCGTCGATGAAGGTGACCCGGCTCTTGCAGGAAGCGGTGTTCATGAAGGCGGGGTCGTAGGTCATGAGTCCGAAGTCGTCGGCCGAGACCTTCATCTGGCGGAGGTCGATGGCCTTGATGGTTCCATGTTCGATGGGAAGCTCGTAGCTCTTCCCGGTCCGATTGTCGGTGATGCTCAGCGTGTCTTTGGACATGAGGGCCTCCTGCGCGGCGGGCCGGCGCGCACACCACGGCTGTTGCTCCGCGTTTTGCAACCGGTGTGCCAAGAGCCGGGTCCGATGGTTTTGGGGCTAAGCCCTTGCTGGCGTTGCACGCCAGCCATCGAACCGGCACGCCAGGCCCGCAAAGAAGGCGCAGGAAGAGGGCGCGACCGCTGCGCCCGCGCAGTCCCTTCGTCGGAGCGGTCGCTCGCGTACGTGGTTGTCTCGGCCTGAGCCGATCACGCGCTTGCGCCGAACGCGCTCCGTGGAGTCGCTTTGCAGGGGCCCTGTCGCCGTAAGTTGGTGCGCCCGGAGAGATTCGAACTCCCTGCCTACTGGTTCGAAGCCAGTCGCTCTATCCAGATGAGCTACGGGCGCGTCGATGGGATTGTAGCAGACAGGGCTGAGAGGACTTCGCCGGCCAGCAGCTCGCCGGTTGGACCCAGTTCCGCCCCGCCCAGCACGACGACCGCGTCGCCAAAGCGGAACGAGCGCTTCCTCGGGATGGTGACGAGGCCGTCCTGGAACTCGACCGCGTCGCGCTGCGTGTCCCAAACCGTGGCAAGCACGGTGACGGACCGGGCGCCGCTCACATAGTGATGATACAGATCGCCGCCGAGGCCCGCGGCCGCCGCGGTCGTCCAGCGCGCGGGTTGCAGGACTTCGGGCGAAGCGAGGTCGAGCGCTGGCGCACCGGTGAGCGAGGCGAGGCCTAGTTCGCCCAGCGTCCCGTGGCTCGCGAGCGACCAGCCCGCGCCGAGCCGCGAGGACAGATCCGGCAGGCTCACACGGCGGGGCAGATCGCGTGCCGCGTCCTGCCAGTACTTTTCCGGATGCAGGATCTGCTCCGTCGATTGCGGCGGGTCGCGAAAGGCGCGCGCCAGGTCCGCGAGATCGAGGCCTGCGGCGAGTCGCGCCGGACTGCCGCGTGTCAGGAACGAGAGGCCGAGGATGTAGGACGCGAGCAGGCTTCGCTGGATCACCGGCGGGGTCGCCTTGAGCCGCTCCGCACGGCCGGCCTCGGTCTTTTGGATCGTCTGGAGCGCGTCCATCGTGATCCGGCCGGCCTGCACCTCGCGAGCCAGGAACACGGTCATCACCGCAGTTCCCGAGCCTTCCATCAACGCGGACAGGGCCGCTCCGCGGTCGTCGTCCTCCAGACGCACGGCGAGCAGCGCGTCCAGATCGAAATGCTGGTCGTCGAGCGCGTGCGTCAGCTCGTGCGCGATCAGCATCGGCGCCGTCTCCGTGCCCGCGGCCGTATCGACCATGAAGAACGTGTCGCTGCCCGGGTCGTAATAGCCGAGGGCCTGCTCCTCGAGCAGGTCGAGGTAGGACGACAGCAGGTCGAACCCCGCCGGCAGCAGCCCGAGGTTCGCGTAGACGGCCTGGTCGAGCGCCACGCGCTGCTTCGGCCAGAGCTTTTCCGCCCGCTCCGCGAAGTGGGCACGGGCCTCGGCGCTCGTCACCACCTTCACAGCGACGGGCCGCTTGAACGGCAGGCCGCGGATCTCGGCCACCGCGGCCTCGATGCGGGCCATCTGGTTCGGGGCTGAAGTGGTTTGGAGCAGGAGCAGCGGAAGCAGGAGCAGCAAGCGCTGGCATTGTACGTTGCCTTGCGCTCGGCGCCCCGTGGGATAACATCCTCGCTGGACATGGCCGGCCGCGTTGGGATCATCACCGGGTGCCGCACACCGTTCGCCCGCGCCGGCACCGTGTTTCGGGAGTTGAGCGCTCTCGACCTGGCGAAGGCCTGCGTCCGCGAGTTGCTCGAGCGCAGCGAGATCGACCCCGCCTGGGTAGACCTGATCGTGATGGGCCAGGTGGCGCCGTCGCTGAAGGCCCCGAATCTCGCGCGCGAGACGGGCTTGGCAGCCGGCCTGCCGACGTCGGTCCCCGCGCACACCGTGAATCGCGCCTGCGCCTCGGCGAATCAGGCGATCGCCGACGTGGCTGCGGCGATTCTCCTGGGCCACGCCGAGGTCGGCCTCGCCGGCGGCGGCGAGTCTCTGTCCGACGTGCCGATCCTCCACAGCCGGCGCATGGCGCAGATGCTGGTGGAGGCGTCGAAGGCCAAGAGCCTGGGCGCTCGCCTCGAGCCGTTCCTGCGGCTGCGGCCGCGGGACCTTGTGCCGGACACCCCCGCGATCGCCGAACCTTCGACCGGCCAGACGATGGGGCAGTCGGCGGAGAAGCTGGCCAGGGAGAACGGCATCACCCGGGTCGAGCAGGACGCGATCGCCTTCCGCAGCCACCGCAACGCCGCCGCCGCGATCGACGACGGACGCCTGCCGCCCGAGCTGTGCCTGGTCCCCCTTCCGCCAACCTACGAGACGCTGGTCGAGGCCGACAACCTGGTGCGTCGCGACACGACGCTCGAGGCGCTCGCAAAACTGCCGCCCGTCTTCGATCGCCACTACGGCAGCGTCACCGCCGGCAACTCGTCGCCGCTGACCGACGGCGCCGCGGCGGTGCTGCTGATGAAGGAAGAGCGCGCCAAGGCCGAGGGCTACGAGCCGCTCGCCTACGTCAAGTCGTGGGCGGTGGCCGCGGTCGATCCCGCGGGTCAGTTGCTGATGGGCCCGGCGCTGGCCGTGCCCAGGGCACTCGAGCGCGCCAGCCTGAAGCTCGCGGAGATCGAGCTGTTCGAGGTCCACGAGGCGTTTGCGGCACAAGTGGCGTCGAACCTCCTGGCCTGGGAGCGCACGCTGGGGCCCGTGGACCGCGAGCGCGTCAACGTCTGCGGCGGCTCGCTAGCGCTCGGCCATCCCTTCGGCGCGACCGGCGCCCGCCTCACCACGACGCTCGCGAACGAGATGAAGCGGCGCTCCGCGCGCTTCGGCCTGGTCTCCGTGTGCGCGCAGGGCGGGATGGGCTTCGCGATGGTGCTCGAGCGATGAGCCCCGGCGCGCTGGCCGGCCTGCGAGTCCTCGACCTGACGCGCCACCTGCCCGGGCCCTATTGCACGATGCTGCTGGGCGAGCTCGGAGCCGACGTGGTCAAGGTCGAGGAACCCTGTCTCGGCGATCCGACGCGCGCCGTGCCGCCGGTCGTGGGCGAGGACACGGCGCTGCACGCGACCCTCAATCGTAACAAGCGCTCCGTCGCCGTGGACCTGCGCAGCGACGCCGGGGCCGAGGTGGTGAGGCGGCTCGCCGCGCGCGCCGACGTTCTCGTCGAGAGCTTCCGGCCGGGCGTGCTGCACAAACGCGGCCTGGATGCCCAGACGCTGCTCGCCGCCAATCCGCGCCTCGTCTACGGCTCGCTCACCGGCTATGGCCCGGAGGGTCCGCTCGCCGCGCGCGCGGGCCACGATATCGACTACCTGGCGCGCGCCGGGGTGCTGGCCGCGAACCGGGATCGCGAGGGCGAGCCGGTGCTGCCGAACCTCCAGATCGCCGACATGGCGGGAGCGCTCAGCGCGAGCATCGCCATCCTGGCGGCGCTTCAAGCGCGCGAGCGCACGGGCCGTGGCCAGCGCGTCCAGGCATCGCTCTTCGAAAGCGCGCTCGGGATGCTGGCCATGCCGCTCGCCCGGCGCCTCGCGGGCGGCGGTGCCACCGACGAGCTTTCCGGCGCGTACGCCTGCTACCACGTCTATCGGTGCGCCGACCGCCGCCACGTCGCGGTGGGCGCCCTGGAGCCGAAGTTCTGGGAGCGGCTGTGCCGCGCGCTCGGACACGCGGAGCTGATCGGCCGCCAGTGGGATGCGGAGCGGCAGGCGGAGACGATTCAGGTGCTCGCCGCGATCTTTGGGTCCAAGGACCGCGACGTGTGGGTGGGCGAGCTGGGGCCGCAAGACGTCTGTGTCGAGCCCGTGCTCAGCTTCGAGGAGGCGGCCGCTCAGGAGGCCGCGCGCGGCGTGATGCTGACGCTGAGCGTTGGCAACGAGCGAGTGCGGACGGCCGGCTTGCCGTTCCATCTCGACGCTACGCCAGCCGCCGTGTGGCGGGGCGCCCCGCGCCTGGGCGAGCACACGGCCGAGGTGCTCGGCGAGCTGGGCTATTCGCCTGCCGAGATCGAGGCGTTGCAAGGCGCCGGGACGGTGGCGTGAGCGAGACCCGCGCCGTGAGCTACGCGCTCGGCGACGACGGCGTGCTGGTCGTGACGCTCGACGTTCCCGGCGAGAAGGTCAACACCCTCGGCAAGAGCCTGAGCGACGAGTTCGAGGCGCTGCTCGCGAGCCTCGAGGCCATGTCGATCGCACCCCGCGCCCTGGTGCTCACGAGCGGCAAGCCCGACAGCTTCATCGCGGGCGCTGACATCAAGGACTTCGTCAAGATCGAGAGCGCCCTCGAGGGCGAGACACTGTCCCGCTTCGGTCAGAAGCTGATCGACCGGCTCGCGGCGCTGCCCATCCCCACGCTCGCGGCGATCCACGGCGCCTGCCTGGGCGGCGGCACGGAGCTGGCGCTCGCCTGCACGTATCGGATCGCCAGCGACGACGCCAGGACCTCGCTCGGCCTGCCCGAGGTGCTGCTCGGCGTCCTGCCCGGCGCGGGCGGCACGCAGCGGCTGCCGCGGCTGGTCGGCTTGCGCGGCTCGCTCGACATGATCCTCACGGGCCGCACGCTGCGTGCCGGGAAGGCTCGCACGCTCGGCCTCGTCGACGAAGTCGTTCCGGCCGCAGTGCTGCAGAGTGCTTCGCGCGACGCGGCGCTCCGGCTCGCGGAGGGCACGCTCGTTCCGAAACGGCCCGGCATCGGCCTCTTCGAGAAAGCCATCAAGCCGCTGATCGAGCGCAAGGCGCGGGCTTCGGTTCTCGAGAAGGGCGGGGGACACTACCCGGCGCCCGAGAAGGCCCTCGAGGCGGTGCTGCGCGGGACGGCGATGCCCTTGCCCGAAGGACTGGCGCTCGAGGCGCGGCTGTTCGGCGAGCTGTCGGTGTCGAGCGTGTCGCGCGCGCTGGTCTCGATCTTCTTCGCGACCCAGGAGATCAAGAAGGACACAGGCGTGCCCGAGGGCACGCAGGCGCGGGAGGTGGCGAAGCTCGGGGTCCTCGGCGCCGGACTGATGGGCGCCGGAATCGCCGCCGCCGCCGCCGAGGCGGGGGTCCGTGTGAGGCTCAAGGACACCACGGCCGAATCGCTCGGCCGCGGGCTGCGCTACGTGCGCGAGAGCTTCGAGACGCGCCGGCAGCGCGGCAGCCTGAGCGGACGGGAAGTCGGGCAGCGGATGGACCGAATCTCCGCCACGACCGAGTTCACGGGCTTCCGGCGCGCGGACCTGGTGATCGAGGCTGTCTTCGAGGACCTCGAGCTGAAGCGCCAGCTGCTGGCCGCGATCGAGGCAGCGACCCACGACGACTGCGTGTTCGCGAGCAACACCTCTTCGCTGCCGATCCGTGAGATCGGCCGCCACGCCAGGCGCAAGGCCCGCGTGCTGGGGATGCACTTCTTCTCGCCGGTCCACAAGATGCCGCTGCTCGAAGTGATCGTCACCAAGGAAACGGATGCGTGGGCCACCGCCACTGCCGTCGCCTTCGGTCGCCGCCTGGGCAAGCACGTGATCGTGGTGTGCGACGGGCCCGGCTTCTACACGACGCGGGCGCTCTCTCCCTACCTCAATGAAGCGGCGCGGCTCGTGGAAGAGGGCGCGCGGATCGAGGCCGTGGACCGCGCGCTGACTGGCTTTGGCTTCCCGGTCGGACCGATCGCGCTGATCGACGAGGTCGGCATCGAGGTGGCCGCCAAGGTGTCGAAGATCCTGCACCACGCCTTCGGTGAGCGCATGGCGGCGCCTGCCTCGATGGCGCGCGTCGTGGAAGACGGGCGTCAGGGCCGCAAGAACGGCCGCGGCTTCTACCGCTACGAGGGGAACAAGCGGCAGCCGGACGAGAGCGTGTACGCGCTCCTGGCAAGCGGCGCCGAGCGCCGCGTCTTCGAGACCCGTGAGATCCAGGACCGGCTGATCTTCGCGTTCCTGAACGAGGCCGCGCTGTGCCTGCAAGACGGCATCTTGCGCTCGCCCCGCGACGGCGATGTCGGCGCCATCTTCGGGCTGGGCTTCCCGCCGTTTCTCGGCGGGCCGTTCCGGTATCTCGACCAGCTCGGGGCGCGCTTTGCGGTCGAGATGCTGGAAGCCCTCGCCTCTCGCCATGGCCAGCGCTTCGAGCCAGCGGCCCTGCTCCAGGACAAGGCGAAGTCGGGAAAAGCCTTCTACAATTAGCGACTGCCTTGAACTTCTTCCGGGACAATCCCGATCTGCTGTTCCATTTCCGCGAGCTGGTTCAGTGGGAGCGCTTCGTCCCGCTCTGGGAAGAGGGCTTCCGCTTCGAGGACGGGCCGCGCAACCTGGCCGAGGCCCGGGAGCTGTACGAGGCGTGCCTCACGGAGCTGGGCGAATACGCCGCGAGGGAGATTGCACCTCGGGCGCGCGAGATCGACGCCGAGGGCGTCGGCTTCGAGGCGGGCCAGGTGGTCCTACCCAAGGGCCTGCTGCAGAACATCGAGGGACTGAAACGCCTGGGTGTGATGGCGCCCAACATCCCGCGCGCCGCGGGTGGCTTCAACTTCCCGTTCACGGTCGGCGTGGCGATGCTGGAGATGCTCTCGCGCGCCTGCACCAACACGCTGCTGCGCTACGTCTTCTATCAAGCGCCCGCGGTCTCGATCCTGCGCTTCGGGACGAAGCAGCAGATCGAGCGCTGGGTTCGGCCCCTGGCCGAAGGCGCGATCTCGGGCGCCGTGGCGATGACCGAGCCCGACGCGGGCTCCGACCTCGGCCAGATCGCGACGGCGGCCGTGCCCGAGGCCAGCCACTGGCGGCTCACCGGACGCAAGCAGTTCATCACCAACGGCTGCGGCGAGGTGTGCCTGGTGCTCGCGCGCAGCGAGCCGGGCTCGACGGGCCTGGGCGGGCTGTCGATGTTTCTCGTGTCCCGGCTCGAGAATGGCCGCGAGAACTACCGCGTCGCGAAGCCCGAGAAGAAGTTCGTGATCCGCGGCTCGGCCACCTGTGAGCTGTGCTTCGAAGCCAGCCACGCGGAACTCCTGGGTGCTCGCGGCGCGGGCTTCTCGCAGATCCTCAGCTTCATGAACGAGGCGCGGATCGCGGTGGCGATCCAGGGCCTCGGGATCTCGCAGGCGGCCTTCGAAGCGGCCAAGGCGTATGCCGAACGCCGCGTGCAGATGGGCCAGAAGATCGCCCAGCACCCGATGCTCGCCGACATGCTGTTCGACATGGAGGCCGAGATCGCGGCGATGCGGGCCCTGATCTATCGCTGTGCGGAGATCCAGGACCGGATTCTCGGCCTCGAGCGCTCCGGCGCCGCGGCGCCAGCGCGCGAGCTGCGCGCCCTGAAGCGCGCCTTGCGCGACCGCACGCCGCTCGTGAAGTGGTTCGGCTCCGAGCGCACGCTCGCGATCGCGCGCCTGGCCGTGCAGATCCACGGCGGCTACGGCGTGGTGCCGGAGTACGACGTGGAACGCCACTACCGCGACGCGCTGATCCTGCCGATCTACGAAGGCACCAGCCAGATCCAGGCGCTGATGTCGCTCAAGGATCAGATGAAGTGGGCCCTCGAGCGGCCGTATCGGCTGGCCTTCGGGCCCGTGTCGGTCGAGGCGACGCCCGACGTGCTGGGCGACGCGCTGCGCGAGATGGCGGGGGAGTACAACCGTGCCTTCCGCTACGTCGCCCGGCAGAGCCTGGGCTGGGGCGATCTCTGGCATGCCGTCACCGGCCGTGCCCGCCAACCCAACCGCGACAGGCTCGACTATGCGCTGCTTTGCGCCGAGCGGCTCACCACGATCCTCGCCCACACCCGCGCCGCGGAGGCGCTGCTTCGAACGGCCGGGGATCGAAGACCTCGCAGGCGCCTGGCCGAGCGCTTCATCCACCGCGCGCTGCCGCTGTGTCGGCTCCACTCCGGAATCGTGCTCTCCGGCGATCGCAGCACCCTGGAGGCATCCTAGAAAGCCTTGAAGAAGAACGGAACGATCCTGCACCGTCCGGCGAAGCTGCCCGGCCTGGCCGCCGTGATCGCTCGCTTCGGCTCGCCGCTCGGCCGCCGCTTCACGCGCAACAACCTGGCGCTGCTGGCCCTCGTGCAGATGGCCCACTCCGCGCTCAAGCGCTCGCAGAAGGCGATTCGCGGCCGCGGCGCCAACATCTTCACGCAGTGGGTGGGCGATCCGGACGCGCTGGGCAGCGCGGTGCTGCTGCGCGCCATTCTCGAGGAGCTGGGCGCCAAGGAAGTGCGGATCCTGACCGGGAGCCTCGGCCACCCGCAGAACCGGAACCTGGTCGAGCGCTGCGGGATCGAGCTGCACGACCCGAACAGCGAGCGCCTGCCGCGCGGCCTGCAGTGCATGGTCGACGCCAGCCCGCCGCTCGGCAGCGCGAACACAGGCCGTGTCGAACGGGTCTCCGAATACTTCTTCGTGGCGGATCACCACGCCGATCCCGAGGATGTCGAGGCCAACTGTCGCGCCGACGGTGTGAAGCGCGTGAAGCTGGCCTTCGTCGGCCTGCCCGTCGGCTCGACATCGGCGTTCATGGCCGCGCTCGGGATGGCCTTTGGGGTGTGGGAGAAGCTGGGGCCGGCGGGTCGCGCCGCCGCAGCCCTCGGCATCTACACGGATACCAGCGCCTTGCTGCATGGCTCGACGGCGCTGGACTTCCGGATGTTCGAGAAGCTGACGCGCGACGAAGCGACGCAGGACATCCTCGACGAGTTGCGCGACTATCGGGTGCCGCCCGAGTGGCAGCAGTACCGCGCCGCGGCCTTCCAGAACATGGAGGTCACGGGCGCGGTGCGCGTGGCGCCGGTCGGCTACGTTCGCGCGGATCACCGCGACGTGATCGCGGAAGTCGCCAACGAGGTGCTGCGCATCGAGGCCACCTCGATCGCGATCGCCGTGGCGGTGACCGAGCGCGGCACCGAGGTCTCGATCCGCGCTGACAGCCGGCTGCTCGGCTTCGACCGCGAGCGCATCGTGCGCGTCATCGAGTACCTGTTGAACTTCGCCTTCCCCGGGGTCTCGGGCTTCAAGTACGAGCGCCGCCCGCCGCACCGCGTCGAAGGCGGGGCCTGCGTGCCGCACCGCGAGGCCGAGGAGCGGCTGTGGCGGCTCGGCGCCGGACACGAGCCCGGCGCAGGCGATCCGATCCTCGACCACTGCCGCGCCTGCGCCCGCGCCCTGATCGCCGCCCTCCAGGACCTGAAGTTCGCCAAGCCCGGCGAGATCCAGGGTCTGCTTTAGTCCCTCTGGGAGCGCTTCGCGCGCGGGGGGGTGCTTGGTTCCGTACCACCCCGATACGTCTACGCGACTTTGATCACCATCAGGACCTTGTCGTCGGGCTGGCTGCCGCCCTTCGAGAAGCTGGTGACTTCCTTGAAGATCGACTCGACGATCTCGGCAGCGCTCTTCGCCCGGTAGCGGTTGGCGGCCGCGACCAGGCGCTGGACCTGGTACATCTCATCGCTCACGCCCGAGGCCTCGGTGATGCCGTCGGTGCAGGCGAGCAGCAGGTCGCCGGCCTCGAGCTTCAGGAAACCGCGCTTGTAGCGGGCGTCTGGGAACAGCCCGATCACCATCCCGCCTTCCTCGAGCGGGATCGCGCTGCCGTCGGCGCGCACCACGACCGGCGGCACGTGGCCCGCGTTGATGTAGTGCAGCGCGCGGCGGCGCACGTCGAGGAGGCCGAGGAACAGCGTCATGTACTTCTGACCGCGGGTGCTGAGCTGGATGCCCTGGTTCAGGTGGAAGACGATGCCCTCGATCGAGTGCACGTGGTTCGCCACCGCGTGCAGGGTTGCCTGCAGGTTCGACATGATGAGCGCCGAGGACGCGCCCTTGCCCTCGACGTCGGCGACCACGAACAGCTGCGTGACGGGATCCACTTCGATGAAGTCGTAGTAGTCGCCGCCGACGTGCAGCGAGCTCTCGTGACGGACCGCGAAGTCGAAGCCCTCGACCTTGGGCGGCGAGTCGGGAAGCAGCCGGCGCTGGATTTCCCTGGCGAGGGCCAGCTCGCGCTCGAGACGCTGGCGCTCTTTCGACTCGCGGTGCAGGCGGGCGTTTTCGAGGGCGAGCGCCGCATGCACCGAGATGTCCGCGAGCGCCTCGATCTCGTCCTGCGTGAACGGCCCGCCCTTGTTGTTGAGCAGCTGCAGCACGCCGACGATCTTGCCGTTGCGGTCTTTCACCGGCAGCGCCAGCAGGCTCTTCGTCCGGTAGCCCGAGCTGCGGTCGAAGCTGGGGTCGAAGCGCTCGTCCTGATAGGCGTCTGGGAGGTTCACGATCTGGCCCGAGTCGGCCACGAAACCGGCGATGCCGCGGCCGGCGGGCAGGCGGATCTCCTTCTGTTCCATGCCCTGGGCGACCAGCGTCCACAGCTCCTCGCGCTCATGATCGACGAGGAACAGGCTCGCGCGCTCGGCGCCGGTCTGGGCCGTGGTCATCTCGAGGATGATGCGCATCACCTCGCCGAGGTCGAGTGTCGAGTTGAGCGCCTTGCTCGCCTCGATCAGGAAGTTCAGGCGGTCGAGCGTGCGCCGCTGCTCGGCGAGGGCCTTGCGCGCCTCGCGCAGCTCGCCGGAGAGATCAGCAGCCGCGGGCGCCGGCCTGGTCGCCGCTCTTGGCTTGGCCTTGGGCTTCACGCGGGCGCCTCAGTGGCTGAAGACGTCCTGGTAGCCCATCACGTCGAGATCGGCGAGCACCGGGATCAGGCCAAAGCAGCGCTTCGCCAGTTCCGTGCGGCCCGCGCGCTCGAGCATGCCGTCGAGCTTGTCCTTGATCTCGAGCAGCATCGTCACGTCGGAGATCGCGTAGCGGACCTGCTCCGCGCTCAGCGCCTGGCTCGACCAGTCGGTGTGGCGCGCCGCCTTGTCCATCTCGATGTCGAGCAGCTCGAGGGCCACGTCCTTGAGGCCGTGGCGATCCGTGTAGGTGCGAACCAGCTTGCTGGCCGTGCGCGTGCAGTAGAGCGGCGCCATGCGGATGCCGAGGTAGTGGCTGAGCGCCGCCACGTCGAAGCGCGCGAAGTGCAGGACCTTGGTCAGCTTCGGGTCCTCGAGCAGCCGTTTCAGGCGCGGGGCGCGCTGCGCCGGCGGGAGCTTCGGGTCGAGCGTCTGCTGGGTGATCTGGACCAGCGTGGCGCGGCCCGCGCGGTCGCACAACTGCACCACGCACAGCCGGTCGCGCAGCGTTATCAGGCCCATCGCCTCGGTATCGACCGCGAGATCGGGGGAGGCGAGATGCGCCTGGAGCTGGGTTTCGCTCAGGTCGCCCTGCACGATCTCCGGCATCACGTCCGGCGGCTTGATCGGCATGAGCGGCCGATGTTAGCACTTCTATTCGACGAGCAGCACCGCAGCGCCGTAGCGGGCGAGAGCGAGGTCGGTCGTCATGAGACGCGCGGCCTCCGAGACGCTTTGGGCGAGAAGCATCCGATCGAAGGGGTCCTTGTGGATCCGCGGCAGCGAGGCGACGCCGGCGGCATGAGCTGCCGTGACGACCAGCTCCTGGAAATCCATCTCGGCCAGCGCGGACTGGAGACGGTCGAGATCGAC